>NZ_JBWKPX010000001.1:0-403692 GCF_059418465.1 Caulobacter sp. GW821-FHT09A05 | reverse complement strand
CCAGAGCCTCCGCCTCACAAAGCAGACACCCTCAGAATCCCGTTCGGATCAAAAATCCATATGCGATTCCCCTGCCCCACAGGGGGAGGGACTTTTACTGGGCCATCCACCCTTCCAGGTCCGCCAGCGCCCGCACGCTCATCAGCCGCTTCTTGGCGCGGCCGCGCTCCTTCAGCGGGATCTTGACGCCGTTCTCGTCGACCTTGGGGGCCTCCAGCGGCGGCAGCAGGCCGTAGTTGATGTTCATCGGCTGGAAGCTGGCCTTGCCCTCGGGGCCGCCTTCCAGGTGGCCGCCGGTCACGTGGTCGACCAGGGCCCCCAGCGCCGTGGTCGGCGGCGGGGCGTCCAGGGGCCGGCCCAGACGCTCGGCGGCGGCGAAGCGGCCGGCCAGCAGGCCGGTGGCGGCGCTTTCGACATAGCCCTCGACCCCGGTCATCTGGCCGGCGAAGCGCAGGCGCGGCGCGACCTTCATCCGCAGGGACCGGTCCAGCAGGCGCGGACTGTTGATGAAGGTGTTGCGGTGCAGCCCGCCCAGTCGCGCGAACTGGGCGTTCTGCAGGCCCGGGATCATCCGGAACACCTCGGCCTGGGCGCCGTGCTTCAGCTTGGTCTGGAAGCCCACCATGTTCCACAGCGTGCCCAGGGCGTTGTCCTGGCGCAGCTGGACGATGGCGTACGACTTGACGGTCGGGTCGCGCGGGTTGGTCAGGCCCACCGGCTTCATCGGACCATGGCGCAGCGTTTCCCGGCCGCGCTCGGCCATCACCTCGATCGGCAGGCAGCCGTCGAAATAGGGCACGTGCTCCCAGTCCTTGAACTCGGCCTTGGGGCCCTCGAGCAGGGCGTCGATGAAGGCCTCGTACTGCGCCTTGTCCATCGGGCAGTTGATGTAGGCCGCCGCGTCGCCGCCCGGGCCTTCCTTGTCGTAGCGCGACTGGCGCCAGGCGATGTCCATGTCGATCGACTCGACGTGGATGATCGGGGCGATGGCGTCGAAGAAGCTGAGCTGGCCCTCGCCGCTGAGCTCCAGGATCGCGTCGGCCAGGGCGGGCGAGGTGAGGGGGCCGGTGGCCACCACCACGCTGTCCCAGTCCTCGGGCGGCAGGCCGGCGACCTCCTCGCGGGCGATGGTGATCAGCGGATGGGCCTCGATGCGGCGGGTGACCTCGGCCGAGAAGCCGTCGCGGTCGACGGCCAGGGCCCCGCCGGCCGGCACCTGGTGCTGGTCGGCGGCCGACAGGATCAGCGAGTCCAGCTTGCGCATCTCGGCGTGCAGCAGGCCCACGGCGTTGAACTGCCAGTCGTCGGAACGGAAGGAGTTGGAGCACACCATCTCGGCCAGGCCGTCGGTCTGGTGGGCGTCGGTGCCGCGCACGGGGCGCATCTCGTGGAGAACGACGGGCACGCCGGCCAGGGCGATCTGCCAGGCGGCCTCGGAGCCCGCCAGGCCGCCGCCGATGACGTGGATGGGGGCGCCGGAAGAGGGAGGGGAAGACGGAGGAGTGCTCATGGGCGCCCTCATACCCCCGCTGGTCAGCCGGCGAAACCTGCGTGTAGGTTGGGGCGAGACTCAGGGTTGCGGGGATGGGCATGGCGAGCTTTTCGGCGACGGGCGCGGCGACGGCCGGGTTTGGAGTGATCGGCCGCGCGCCGCTGGCTGTTCTGGCCTGGGGACTGGTGATCCTGGTGGCGCTGGTCGGGCCGATGGTGGGCCTGATGTGGAGCCTGGAGCCGCAGTTCATCGAGATGATCAAGGCGATGCCCGACCCGGCTTCGTCGCCTTCGGGCGCGGCCGATTCCGCGATGATGGCGCGGATGATGCAGCTGCAGGGCAGCATGATGGGCGTGAACCTGATCAGCTGGGTGGGCGGCACGCTGGTCAAGGCGGTGGTGATCGGGGCGGTGTTCCGCGCCGTGCTCCAGCCCGACCAGAAGCGCTGGGCCTATCTGCGCCTGGGCAAGTCGGAGCTGTGGCTGGGCCTGGTGACCCTGGTCCAGGGCGTGCTGTTCATGATGGCCTATTTCGCGGTGGTGATGGTCGGCCTCATCCTGGGCCTGATCCTCTTCCTGGTCGGTTCGGCGGCGGGGGACGCCGGCAAGCTGGTCGCCGGCCTGCTGATCGCCCTGGTGGTCCTGGCCGGAATCGGCGTCCTGATCTGGGGCGTTCTGCGCCTCTCGATGGCCGGGCCGATGAGCTTCGCCGAGGGCAAGTTCCTGCTGTTCGAATCCTGGGCCTTCACCCGCGGCCAGAGCGGCCGCCTGCTGGGCATGGCCCTGCTGCTGATGCTGATCCTGATCGGGCTGGAACTGGTGCTCTACGCGATCCTGGGCGTGGCGGTCTTCGGGTCGTGGGCGGGAATCAAGGCCATGGTCGAGGCCCTGCAGGGCCAGCCGCCGCAGGCCTGGCTGCACGCCTTCTGGAAGGTCGCGGCGGTCGGGACCGTGGTGCTGTCGTTCCTGGCGGCCTTCGCCATGGCCCTGGTCTGCGCGCCGTGGGCCAAGGCCTATCAGGCGCTGGCGGCGTCCGGCGCGGGCAAGTCCTGAGCCGGCCCGGCGCCCACCACGCGGCGCCAGGGCCACGGATGGTGAAATTCGGCGTGACACCCGTCGCGACTCGTCGCCAAGGCGGGGGCGAACCGCTTATGACTCCTGGGATTCGAGGGGTTCGCGCGGTCGCGGACGAGTGAGGGCTTCATGGCGGAGGGATCGGCGGCGATCGGGCGGACCGTTCGCGCCGGAATGGCGGGGTGGGCGCCGGGTCTGCGGACCTGCTGGGCGGCGCTGGTCGCGGGCGCGGCCCTGGGCCTGCTGCCCCGCGCCCTGCCGCCGGGCCTGGGGTTCCTGGGCCTGGCCCTGGAGCTGGCCGCCACGACCCTGGCCTACGGCGCCCTCTACCGCGCCGCGTTCGACGGCCCCGCCGGCTTCAAGGGCCTGCGCTGGGGGCACGTGGAATGGCGGCTGCTGGCGGTCCAGGTTCTGGTCACCGTCATCATGACCGTCGTCATGGCCGTGCTGGCGGTGCTGGTGGGGGCGGTGGTCGTGGGCGTGGCCAAGAGCAACGCGCCCGGCCTGGACATCACTTCGGTCGACGCCTGGCGCGCCGCCCTCGACGGCCCCGGCGCCCTGGCCGCCAGCCTGCCGCCGCTGCTGTCGATGGCGATCATGGCCTGGTTGTTCCTGCGGCTGTCCCTGGCCCCGGCCGCCACGGTCGACCTGGGCCGGATCCAGGTGCTCAGCGCCTTCGGGCGCACGCGCGGCGTGGTGCTGGTCCTGGCCGCGGCCGGGGCCGTGCTGGCCGCGCCGGCCATCATCCTGGTGGTCCTGATCGGCTATCTGCGGGCGATCGCCGGCTTCGCGGAAGGGACCCTGGTCCCCGAGCTGGTCAGCGTCGCCCTGGTGTTCTTCTACCTCATCCCGGTCTGGACCGCGGCCCTGGTCGAGGTCTATCGGCTGCAGCCCGCCCCGACCCCTGGAACCCTCCGGACATGACCACCTTCTCGCCCGTCCAAGCCGCGCTCGAGGGGGTCCGCATGACCCAGCGCAAGCCGCTGGTCGTGCTGGCCTGGGCCGCCTGCTACTTCGCCATGCTGGTCGTCCTGGGCCTGGTGGTGGCCTTCGCGTTCGGCGGCACGGTGCGGACCGACTTGGCGCTGCTGTCGCGGACCAACGACCTGCGCGAGCTGATCGACATCGTCGCCCGCCGCAAGGGCACGCTGCTGCCGCTGATCGCCTTCGCCGTGGCCCTGCAGTCGGTGATCAGCGTGGCGATCATGCGGGCGGTGGTGCGGCCGGAAGAGCGGCGCCTGGCCTATCTGCGGGTGGGCCGCGAGGAGGCGCGCCAGTTCGTCGTCGCCCTGGTCGGCTGGGTGGTGGCCCTGGTCGTCACCGCCCTGCCCAGCGCCGTGCTGGTGCTGATCGGCGCGGGCCTGATCAGCCTGGGCGCGGTCGAGACCAACCGCTGGGTCGAGGTGCTGGGCGCCATCGCCGTGGCCGGCCTGTCGATCTGGTTCGGCATCCGCCTGTCGCTGCTGTCGATCACCACCTTCGCCGAGGGCAGGCTGTCGCTGCGGCGGACCTGGGCCCTGACCGACCACCATTTCTGGCGTCTGCTGGGCATGTACGCCCTGGCCTTCGTGATCACCTTCCTGGTCAGCGTGGTCCAGACCGTGGTGGCGGGCCTGATCCTCAGCCTGTCGGGCGGGGCGACCAACCTGGTGATGCTGGCCCTCAGCGGCCTGTCCAACCTGCTGCTGGCCCCATTCTTCTTCACGGTGCAGATGGTGATCCTGACCGCCGCGCCCGCGCGAGCCTATTACGACCTGCACGAAAGCGAGCTGGCGCCGGCGGCGGTCTAGGCGCTGGCGCTCGGCCGCGCCGACGCCCTTTCCCGCCAGGCCTTCAGCCGTTCGGCTTCCACCGGGACGTCCAGGCCGATGAAGCCGGCGAAGTCGATGGTCGTCAGGGCGACGATGTCGGCCATGCCGTAGGTGTCGCCGGCGATCCATTCGCGGCCGTCGGCCAGCTCGCGGTCCAGCCAGCCCATGGCCTTGGCGGCGATCGGCCGATTGGACTCGCCGAACTCGCGGTGCTGGACCAGCAGCGAGGCGGTCAGCGGATGGGCGTGGCGCCAGTACAGGCCGACCGGGATCATCAGCTGGAACTCGATGCGGCGGATCCACATGTCGGCGCGCGCCTGGGTCAGGGCGCAGGTCCCGAACAGCGGCGGCGCCGGGTGCAGGGCCTCCAGATAGCGGCAGATGGCGACGCTCTCGCTGATCGTCTGGCCGTCGTCCAGTTCCAGGACCGGCACCTGGCCCAGGCTGTTGCGGGCCCTGTGCTCGGGCGACTTGTGGCCGCCCTGGCGCAGACCGATGCGGATCTCGGGCAGGTCCAGCCCCTTCTCGGCCGCGAAAATACGCACCCGGCGCGGATTGGGCGCGGGATTGGCCTCACCGTACAGCTTCACGACATCCTCCTGGCGCGACCTGTCCCGGCCGCTTCAAACGAACGTTAGAATCGGCCGGGGCGTTTGGACAGCGGAAACGCCCGGCGGGGCTGTCGCGCGGCCGCGAACCTTGTTAGGCGTGGTCGAGATGAAACGGGGCATGGCGATGGATCAGTTTTCGGCCACGGACGCGGCGCTGGCCGGCTTTCGGGCGGCGCGCGAGAAACCCAGGGCGGTGGCCGTCTGGGCCGGCATCATGGCGATCCTGTCGTTCGTCGTCGCGATCGTCGCGATCTCGACCTTCGGCGACAAGCTGACCGCCCTGACCACGGCCGTGGAGGGCGATCCCGACCCGCAGACCACCCTGGCGGCGATGAGCGGCCTGTGGCCCCTGTTCGTGGGCTCGATGCTCTATGTCCTGATCACCAATTCGGTCCTGCTGGCCGCCGTCAACCGCCTGATCCTGCGGCCGCAGGACGGCGCGGGGGCCTATCTGCGCCTGGGCGCCGACGAGCTGCGCCAGGCCGCGGTCCAGGTGCTGCTCTACCTGGTGCTGTTCGGCGCCTATTTCGTCGGAGTGGTCGTCGTGGCGCTGCTGGGCGCGATCGGCGGGGCGATCGCCGGCGCGGGGCTGGGCGTGCTGCTGGGCCTGCTGGCGGGCGTCGCCCTGCTGGCCTGCCTGATCCTGCTGTCGGTGCGCCTGTCGTTCGTCAGCACCCTGGCGTTCGACACCCGCCGGATCGACCTTCGGGCCTCGTGGGACATGACCAAGGGCCGGTTCTGGCAGCTGTTCGGGACCTATATGATCGCCACCGTCCTGGCGGTGGTGGTCTATCTGCTGCTGTTCGTGATGATCGCCGCCGTGGGCGCGATCGCCGGCGTCGCCACGGGCGGCGGCCTGGCGGCGGCCGGCGACGCCCTGCGTGGCGAGGCCACCACCCTGGCCGAGCTGTTCTCGGTGTCCGGCGTCATCCGCGCGCTGCTGTCGGGCCTGATGTCGGTGCTGGTCTCGCTGATCGTCTTCGCCCCGGCCCCGACCATCTACGCCCAGCTGAAGGGCCGCGACGTTTCGGACGCGTTCGTCTAGGGGCGGCGCCATGAGGGACTTCGTGTTCGGCCCAGCCGTCGTGGCGGGCGTGGACCTGCTGCGACGTCGTCCGTTGGCCACGTCGGTCGTGGCGCTGCTCGGCGCGGTGGCCACCTTCGCGGGTCGGGTGACCACCGTGGTGGCCAACCATTTCATGATCCCGGCCTTCACGCAGCCGGACTCGGTGTCGGTGATCAACGCGACGACCACCGCGGTCAATCTGGTGGTGTCCCTGCTGGTGATTTCGGTCATGGCGGCCGCCGTCTCACGCGGCGGTCGGATCCGGATTGGCGGCGACGAACTGCGGTTGTTCGTCCTGTCCCTGGTCGCCTTCGTACCGTTGTTCATCGTCCTCGTGGTGATCGGTGTTGCGGGCGCGATCACCTCGATCGGTCGCTTGGAAGGCGCCTGGGAGGACGGGATCATGTTCACCGCCCTTGGGCTCGGTGTGGTTCTAGCCCTTGCCCTGACCAGCCGCCTGTCGCTGGCCGGGCCCATGACTGTTCGGGACGGGCGGATGCGGTTCATGGGCTCATGGCAGCTGACGCGGCAACGGCCATGGAAGATCTTCGGCGTCTTCCTCGTCGGCCTGCTGATGGCCGCAGTGGTCGCCGGCCTGGGCGGCTATCTGCTGACCATGGCGATCAACGCGCTGAAGCTGGACGTCTCCATGACGTATGACCCCTCCCTGGCCGTCGCGCTGAAGGCGGTGGTCAGGCCGGCCGTGCTGGCGCACGCCCTCTTGCAGGGCCTGCTGATGGGTTTGGCCGTGGTGATCCAGATTGCGCCGGCCGCCTATATCCACCGACAGCTGGTCGGCGATCCGGTCGCCGACCAGGCGGCTGTGTTCGACTAGTCGCCCGCCCGACGTCCTGACGGGACCTTGCCATCCGACGCGCGCAACGCAAGGATGCAGACCAGGTTTCAAGGGGGCTGCAATGCAATTCAAGGCGACGGAAGCCGCGTTCGAGGGCTTCCGCCTGATCCGGCGCGAGCCCAGGACGATCGCGATCTGGGCGGTCTTCAGCCTGGTCGCCGGCGTGGCGCTGATGGCGGCGATGATCGCGGCCGGGTTCGGTCGCTTCATGGGGGCGTCGGCCCAGGGGACGATGACGTCCGAGGCGCTGACGGGCTTCCTGGCCGGCGAGGCCATTGCGATCGGCGGGGCGATCCTGATCGCCGCGATCATGGGCGCGGGCGTCTACCGGGCGATCCTGCGGCCGGCGGAGTCGCCGCTGACCCGGCTGCGGCTGGGCGGCGACGAATTGCGGCTGATCCTGCTGTCGCTGATCATGGGTGTGGTGTTCACCGGCCTGACCATCGCGCTGGTCATCCCGGTGGTCCTGCTGGGCGCGGCGATCGGGGTCGCTGGCTTTGCGGGCCAGACCGGGGGCGAGCCCAACGCCGGCGCGATGGTCGGCATCGTCCTGGTGGTGCTGCTCGGCTACCTGCTGGTGTTCGCCGGCCTGGTGTTCTTCGCGGTCCGGCTGTCGCTGGCCGGCGTGATGACCTTCGCCGAACGCCGCCTGCGGGTGTTCGAGTCCTGGCGGCTGACCCGGGGGCGCTTCTGGCGGCTGCTGGGCTGCTACGGCCTGGCCGTGGTGCTGATGCTGCCGATCTACATGGTGATGATGACGGCGTACGTCGCCATCACCTTCGCCTTCTCCGGTGGCGACGTCGGCCGGGCGATGAGCGAGATCGCCCGGCCTGAAATGACATCCCTGGCCGCCTATTTCAGCCCGGCCCGCATCGTCTACTTCGTGCTGGGCGGCGCGATGAGCGGCGTGCTGAACGCGGTGATCTACGCCCCCGCGGCGGCCGTCTATCGCCAGATCGCCGACACCCGCCCGGAAAACCAGGCCGAGGTGTTCAGTTGATCGGGCTTCGGACGGGACGATCCGTCGTCCCGTCCGAGCCGCCTCAGGCCCGCTTGGCCGCCTTCAGCGCCGCCACGCGCTCCAGCCGCCGCTCCTCGTGGCGGGCCAGGACGTCCTTCAGATAGCGGCCGGTCCAGCTGGCCTCGGCCTTGGCCACCTCCTGGGGCGAGCCCACGGCGACGATCTCGCCGCCGCCGTCGCCGCCCTCCGGACCGAAGTCCAGCAGCCAGTCGGCGGTCTTCACCACGTCCAGGTTATGCTCGATGACGACCACGGTGTTGCCCTGGTCGACCAGCTCGTGCAGCACCTCCAGCAGCTTCTTGGTGTCCTCGAAATGCAGGCCCGTCGTCGGCTCGTCGAGGATGTACAGCGTGCGGCCGGTGGCCCGCTTGCTGAGCTCCTTGGAGAGTTTTACCCGTTGCGCTTCACCACCAGACAGGGTCGTGGCCTGCTGGCCGACCTTGATGTAGCTGAGGCCCACGCGCTTGAGGGTCTCCATCTTGTCGCGGATCGGCGGCACGGCCTTGAAGAAGTCGGCGGCCTCTTCCACCGTCATGTCCAGCACGTCGGCGATGGTCTTGCCCTTGAACAGGATGTCCAGGGTCTCGCGATTGTAGCGCTGGCCCTTGCAGACGTCGCAGGTGACGTAGACGTCGGGCAGGAAGTGCATCTCGATCTTGATCAGGCCGTCGCCCTGGCAGGCCTCGCAGCGGCCGCCCTTGACGTTGAAGCTGAAGCGGCCGGGGCCGTAGCCGCGCGCCTTGCTCTCCGGCAGCTGGGCGAACCAGTCGCGGATCGGCCCGAAGGCGCCGGTATAGGTGGCCGGGTTCGAGCGCGGGGTGCGGCCGATCGGCGACTGGTCGATGTCGATGACCTTGTCGAAGTTCTCCAGCCCCTCGATCCGCTCGTGCGCGGCCGGGGCGTCGCTGGCGTTGTTCAGGCGGCGGGCGGCGGCTTTGTACAGGGTCTCGATCGTGAAGGTCGACTTGCCGCCGCCCGACACGCCGGTGATGCAGGTGAAGGTCCCCACCGGGATCTCGCCGGTGACATCCTTGAGGTTGTTGCCCTTGGCGCCGACGACCCGCAGCATCTTCTTCTTGCTGATCGGGCGGCGTTGTTCAGGCACCTCGATCTCGCGCACGCCGGTCAGGTACTGGCCGGTGATGCTGTTGGGATTGGCCATGATGTCGGCCGGCTTGCCCTCGGCGACGATCTCGCCGCCGTGCACGCCCGCCGCCGGACCCATGTCGATCACATAGTCGGCGGTGAGGATGGCCTCCTCGTCATGCTCGACCACCAGCACGGAATTGCCGAGGTCGCGCAGGCCCTGCAGCGACTGCAGCAGGCGGGTGTTGTCGCGCTGGTGCAGGCCGATCGACGGCTCGTCCAGCACGTAGAGCACGCCGGTCAGGCCGCTGCCGATCTGGCTGGCCAGGCGGATGCGCTGGCTTTCGCCGCCCGATAGGGTGCCCGAGCCGCGCGATAGGTTCAGATAGTCCAGGCCGACGTCGACCAGGAACCGCAGGCGGTCGTTGATCTCCTTCAGGATCCGCCGGGCGATCTCCATCTGCTTGTCGCTCAGGTGGCCTTCGAGCGCGGTGAACCAGTCGCGGGCCGGACGGATGGCCAGGTTCGAGACCGCGGCGATGTCCTGGCCATGGATCTTGACCGCCAGGGCTTCCGGCTTCAGGCGCTTGCCGTGGCAGACCTCGCACGGCGTGTCGGACTGGTAGCGGCCCAGCTCCTCGCGGACCCACGAGGAGTCCGTCTCGCGCCAGCGGCGCTCCAGGTTCGGCAGCACGCCCTCGAACGGCTTGGCCACCTCGTATTTGCGAGCGTTGTCGTCGTAGACGAACTTGATCTTCTCGCCCTTGGAGCCCTGCAGCACCACCTGGCGGGCGCTCTCGGGCAGCTTGTGCCAGGGCTCGTCCATCGAGAAGCCGTAGTGGCGGGCCAGGGCCTGCAGGGTCTGGGTGTAGAGCGGCGAAGGCCCCTTGGCCCACGGCGCGACGGCGCCCTTGTGAAGCGAACGGTCCTTGTCGGGGATCACCAGGTCGGCGTCGAAGGCCAGCTTGGCCCCCAGGCCGTCACAGGCCGGGCAGGCGCCCGCCGGGTTGTTGAACGAGAACAGTCGCGGCTCGATCTCGGCGATCGTGAAGCCGCTGACCGGGCAGGCGAAGCGTTCGGAGAACAGCAGCCGGCGCGGCTCCTTCTCGCCCTCCTCGACATTGGCCCACTCGGCCACGGCCAGGCCGTCGGCCAGGCGCAGGGCCTGCTCGATCGAGTCGGCCAGGCGCTGCTCCATGCCCGGCTTGGTGACGATGCGGTCCACCACCACGTCGATGTCGTGCTTGAACTTCTTGTCGAGGACCGGGGCGTCCTCGATCGGATAGAATTCGCCGTCGATCTTCAGCCGCTGGAAGCCGGCCTTCTGCCACTCGGCGATCTCCTTGCGGTATTCGCCCTTGCGGTCGCGGACGACGGGGGCCAGCAGGTAGAGGCGCGTGCCTTCCGGCAGGGCGGTGATCTTGTCGACCATCTGGCTGATGGTCTGGCTCTCGATCGGCAGGCCGGTGGCCGGCGAATAGGGCACGCCGACCCGCGCCCACAGCAGGCGCATGTAGTCGTGGATCTCGGTGACCGTGCCCACCGTCGAGCGCGGGTTGCGCGAGGTGGTCTTCTGCTCGATCGAGATGGCCGGGGACAGGCCCTCGATCAGGTCGACGTCCGGCTTGCTCATCAGCTCCAGGAACTGGCGGGCGTAGGCCGACAGGCTCTCGACGTAGCGGCGCTGGCCCTCGGCGTAGATGGTGTCGAACGCCAGCGAACTCTTGCCCGAGCCCGACAGGCCGGTCAGCACCACGAGCTCGCCCCGGGGGATGTCGACGCTGACGTCCTTGAGATTGTGCTCCCGCGCGCCGCGCACGCGGATGAAGTTCAGTTGTTCAGCCATGTTTTCCGGAACGCGTAGGGCCGTGGGAGGAGCCACGGCGAGACGGCTATATGTAGGGCTCAGACCGGCGATTAACACAAGAACAAGGTGCGAACAAATGTCGCGATGGCGGCAGGTGGCGGCGGACTGCTGACATCAGGTGTCAGCAGGGGCTACGGCCGACGCCGCCGCCAGGATCGGCCAGTGTCGCGAACCTGGACCGGCGTCGCCGTGGGCGGGGCTCGGCCGTAGCGCGGACGACGGCGTTCACCAACAATAAACCGCCTTTGGAAGCGCAACCTTCAGCACCTCTGGCGTCTATGGCGGAGGGGGTGCGCGTCGGGCGCGCCGGGCGAGGACGACGGGCGTGGCCAAGGCGGCGGCGAAGAATAATGCGAAGGCGCCCGCCAAGGGCAAGGCGGGCAAGGCCGCCCGCCAGCGCTCGGAGATCGACGACGTCATCACCCTGGTGGTCTGCGTCGCCTGCACGATCTGGGCCTTCAAGATCATCGTCGACCTGGGCGTGCTGAGCTTCTAGCCGGCGCGGTCGATCCGCGCGGCGTAGCAGCCGGGCTTGGCGTAGTGGGCGTGCAGATAGGCCACGCCCGGATCGGCCAGCATCCGCTCGATCACTGGCGCGGCCGCCTCGCCCTCGACCACGTCGGCGTCGCGCAGCATGCCCGCCGCGTCGAAGCCGCGCAGCGACAGCAGGCGGCGGCGCAGGGCCGGGGGCAGGGCGCCGGTGGTCGAGGTCGGCGCTTGCGCGGCCTCGCGCACATAGATGGCGTGGCGCGAGCGGAACGGGGTGTCTGCGGCCTGGTGCTCGTGGTTCAGCAGGATCAGGGTCTCGCCCGGCGCGGCGTCGTCCAGGGTGACGCGGCAGGGAAAGGCGAACGGGGCGTCGGCGACGACGCGAAGCACGCCCCGCTCGGCGAGGGTCGCGTCGTCGAGGGCGAACAGCGGCGCGAACGGCTCGATCGGCAGGCTGGAAACGGTGAAGGACATGGGGATCTCCTGGTCTGGAGGCCCGTTGTGACGCCGCTGCGGGGAGGTCGACACCCGATCCTTGCGGTTGCGTCGAAACTTGCCGAACGCTGGTCGTTCGCCTAGAACGACTGTGCCCGAAACCCCGGGCCAACCGATGGAGGCAGCCATGGACATTGCGATGGACGACCGTTTCGCCCTTCCCGCAAACCTGATCGTGGTTTCCCATGCCCGCCTTCATCACCCTGGATTCCGTTCGCGCCGACACGCCTGACGGCCGCGTTCTCTTCGACAACCTGAACCTGACGATCGGGGCCGAGCGCATCGGCCTGGTCGGCCGCAACGGCGTGGGCAAGTCCACGCTGCTGTCGCTGATCGCCGGGACCGCCGCGCCCGCTTCCGGAACGGTCAGCCGCGCCGGCGTGGTCGGGGTCTTGCCCCAGCTGCATGCGCCGCCGCCGGGCGCGCGCCTGGCCGACCTGCTGGGCGTCGGCCCCGCCTGGGACCGGCTGTGCCGCATCGAGGCGGAGGAGGGGACCCCGGAAACCCTCGAAGAGGACCTCATCGAGGCCGACTGGACCCTTCCGGGCCGCGTCGCCGCCGCCCTGGGCGAGGTCGGGCTGTCGCGCTGGGACGCCTCCTGCCCCGCCGCCAGCCTCAGCGGCGGCCAGATGACCCGGGCGGCCCTGGCCGGCCTGCTGGTCGCCGCCCCCGACATGATCCTGCTGGACGAGCCGACCAACAATCTCGACGCCGCCGGCCGCAGCCTGCTGGCCGACGTGCTGCGGCGCTGGAAGGGCGGGGCGGTGGTGGTCAGCCACGACCGGGCCCTGCTGCGCGGCATGGACGGCATCGTCGAGCTGTCCGGCCTGGGCGCGACCCGCTACGGCGGCGGCTACGACCTCTATGCCGAGCGCAAGGCCCAGGCCGTGGCCGCCGCCGAGCACGACCTGGAGGCGGCCGAACGCCAGGTGCGCCAGGCGGCCCGCGAGGCCCAGGTCGCCCGCGAGCGCAAGGCGCGCCGCGACGCCGCCGGCCGACGGTTCGCCGCCAGGGGCAGCGAGCCGAAGATCCTGCTGGGCGCCCAGGCCGAGCGGGCCGAGAACACCGGCGCGCGAGAGGACCGGCTGGCCGATCGCGCCGCCCAGGACGCGGCCCTGGCGCGCGAGGCTGCCGAGGCCCGGGTCGAGCGCCTGCGCCGCCTGGCCTTCGACCTGCCGTCCTGCGGCCTGCCGGCGGGACGGATCGTGCTGGAGTTCGATGGCGTGGGCTTCGCCTATCCGGACGGCCCACCGGTGCTGGCGGACCTGAGCTTCCGCCTGGTCGGGCCCGAGCGCGTGGCCCTGGTCGGCGGCAATGGGGCGGGCAAGTCGACCCTGATCCGGCTGGCGACCGGCGGCCTGGAACCCACGGCGGGCGCGGTCACGCGCGGCGTCCGGGCGGCCCTGCTGGACCAGCGGGCGGCGGTGCTGGACCAGACCCAGACCATCCTGGAGAACTTCCGCCGCCTGAACCCGGCCGCCGGCGCCAACGAGGCCCACGCCGCCCTGGCCCGGTTCCTGTTCCGCAACGTCGCCGCCCATCAGCCGGTCGCCACGCTGAGCGGCGGCGAGCGCCTGCGCGCGGCCCTGGCCTGCGTGCTGATGGCGGCCGACCCGCCCCAGCTGCTGGTCCTGGACGAGCCGACCAACCACCTGGACCTCGACTCCATCGAGGCGGTGGAAGGCGCCCTGGCCGGCTATGACGGCGCCCTGCTGATCGCCAGCCACGACGAGGACTTCCTCGACGCGGTGGGGGTGGAACGGCGGATCGCGCTGTAGCCGCTCACGTATGTGTCATGGTTTGTTGCTAATCACTCTCAACAGCAGCTATACGGCGCCATCTTCTGATTTGCCGGGGCGTCGATCATCATGCGGACCATCTCAGCCAACGGCCGTCGCGCCTCCGCCCTGGCCGGGCTCAGCCTGCTGGCCCTGGCCGCCGCGACCGCCGCTCGCGCCGAGGACAGCGCGGCCGCCACCGACGTCGACCAGCTGGTGGTCACCGCCGCCCGCACCATCCTGCCGGCCAGCGCCCTGCCGCTGACCGTCGACGTGATCGACTCCGAGGCCCTGACGCAGCAGGTCAGCATCGGCGGCTCGATCGTCGACGCGGTCTCGACCCTGTCGCCGTCGTTCTCGCCCACCCGCCAGAAGCTGTCGGGCGCCGGCGAGACCCTGCGCGGCCGCTCGCCGCTGTACGCCATCAACGGCATCCCGCAGTCGACCCCGATCCGCGACGGTTCGCGCGACGGCTACACGATCGACCCGTTCTTCATCGACCGGGTCGAGGTGATCTACGGCTCCAACGCCCTGCAGGGCGTCGGCGCCACGGGCGGCGTGGTCAACCAGGTCACCGTCGGTCCGCCGCGCTCGGACGGCGTCAGCGGCAAGGTCCTGACCCAGGTCACGGCCGGCCACGACCTGGGCGACAGCGTCGGCGGCAAGGTCGCCGGCCTCGTCGCCTGGCGCGGCGGCCCGTTCGACGCCACGGCCGGCGTCGCCTACGACGTGCGCGGCGCCTATTACGACGGCGACGGCCGGCGCCTGGGGATGGACAACACCCAGGGCGACGTCCAGGACTCCAAGGCCCTGTCGTTCTTCACCCGCCTGGGCTGGCAGCTGGGCGACAACACGCGGCTGGACGTGGTGGCCAACCGCTTCGAGCTGAAGGGCGACGGCGACTACGTCACCACCACGATCAGCAAGACCAATCCCGTCCCGGCGACCAACGGCAATCGGCTGACCCACCTGCCGACCACCAGCTTCCGCGGCGTCCAGCCCGGCGAGCCGGCCGCCAACCGGGTCGAGACGGTCTCGGCCTCCCTGACCAACAGCGACCTTCTGGGCGGCAACCTGATCGCCCAGCTGTTCTTCAACCGCTCGCGCGACACCTTCGGCGGCGACGTCAATCCCACGTTCCAGGACGCCAGCATCGCGCCGGACGGCACGCTGTTCGACCAGTCGTCGAATCGCTCGCGCAAGCTGGGTGCGCGGGTCAGCTACGAGCGGGCGATCCCGGGGATCAAGGGCCTGACCGGCACGCTCGGCCTGGACGCCATCAACGACCGCACCGAGCAACTGTTGATCGAGACCGGCCGCGCCTGGGTGCCGCCGACCAAGTTCCAGAGCGTCGCGCCGTTCGTGCAGGGCAATCTGTCGCTGTTCGACGACAAAGTGCACCTGGCCGGCGGGGTGCGCTTCGAGAACGTCGAGCTGAAGGTCGATGACTTCACCACCCTGGCCTTCTACGGCTCGCAAAAGGTCGGCGGCGGAAATCCCGACTTCAAGGCGACCCTGGCCAACGGCGGGGTCGTGGTCGAGCCGGTCCGGGGCCTGCGCCTCTATGGCAGCTACGCCGAGGGCTACACCGTCCCGGACGTCGGCCGGATCCTGCGGGGCATCAACGAGCCCGGCAAGGACGTCGACACCTATGTGAACATCGCGCCGATCGTGTCGAACAACCGCGAAGTCGGCGCCGAACTAAAGCGCGGGCCGTTCGATGCGAGCCTCAGCTACTTCTGGTCGGCCTCGAAGCTGGGCCAACTGCTGGTCCGGAACGCCGGCGCGGTGTTCGACGTCCAGCGCCAGCGGATCGAGATCGAGGGCCTGGAGGCCAACCTCAAGGCCCGTACGCCCGTGCCGGGCCTGGTCGTCTCGGCCGGCTACGCCCACCTGAAGGGCAGGACCGACACCAACAAGGACAACCGGGTCGACACCGACCTGGACGGCGCCAACATCTCGCCCGACCGCCTGAACCTGGCCGCCGACTACCAGGGCGACAAATGGGGCCTGCGCCTGCAGATCCAGTCCTACATCAAACGCGACATGCAGGACGCCCTCGTGAAGGACGACTTCACCGGCTACACCCTGGCCGACGCCTTCGTGCGCTACAAATTGCCGATGGGCGCGCTGTCGCTGGGGGTGCAGAACCTCTTCGACAGCCAGTACATCTCGTACCATTCCGACACCACGGCGCCGGCGATCGACCGCTATTTCGCCGGGCGCGGGCGGACCGCGACCCTGGGCTGGGAAGCGCGCTTCTGATGAAGGTCGTCCGGCAGATCCATCGCTGGACCGGCGGGCTGATCGGCCTGCTGCTGGCCCTGCTGGGCCTGACGGGAACCCTGCTGCTGCACGAGGACGCCTTCCTGCGCGCCACCGTGCCCCACGCCGCCGACGTCCAGCGCCAGGACGCCGCCACCCTGGGCGCGGCCGCGACGCGGATCTTCGGCGCCCAGGACCGCCCGCGCTCCATCGTGCTGGCGACCCAGCGGCTGGGCCTGCACAAGCTGGCCTATAAGGGCGAGCAGGGGGCCTATGCCGACCAGGACGGCGCGATCGTCCAGAGCTGGACCTCCAACTGGGCTCGGCCGGAGGTCTGGCTGTTCGACTTCCATCACCACCTGTTCAACGGCGACGCGGGCGAGGTCGTCGGCGGGATCGCCGGCCTGGCGGGGCTGGGCTTCGTCGCCACCGGCCTGTGGCTGTGGTGGCCGACCCGGCGGATGTTCCACGTCCGGCCCTGGCCGCGGATGATGAAGCGGGCGGCCATCGTCCACCATCACCGCGACCTGGGCGCGCTGGTGGCGCCGCTGCTGATCCTGTCCCTGACCACCGGGGCGGCGATGAACCTGAAATGGTTCTCCGACGCGATCCGCGCGCCGTTCTCCTCCGCCGCCACGATGAAGGCCGCCTCGGTGCCGCCGAAGATCAAGGGCGGCAAGCTGGCCAGGGACCTGGACTGGACGGCGGTGATCGCCCAGGCCCAGGCCCGCTATCCCGGCGCCGAGATCCGCACGATCGGCCTGCCGGCCAAGCCGGGCGGACTGATCAGCGTTCGGATGCGCCAGCAGGCCGAGTGGCTGCCCAACGGCCGCACCATGGCCTGGTTCGACCCGGCCACCGGCAGGATGGTCGCCGACCGCGACGCCCAGGCCCTGCCGCTGGGCTCGCGGATCGCCAACCTCGACTATCCGCTGCACGCCGCCAAGGTCGGCGGACTGCCCTACCGGCTGGTGATGACGGTGTCGGGCGTCGCCCTGACCCTGCTGGGCACGCTGGCGGTGGTGACGTTCTGGGGCAACCCGACGGGAAGCCTGAAGCGACGGAAGCGGGCGGTGAAGGCGGCGGCGCCAGCCGAGGCCTGACGCCCCCTCCGTCGGCTTCGCCGACACCTCCCCCGTTTCACGGGGGAGGAGAGACCGCGCCGACCTGCTCCTCACCCGCAACGCGGGGGAGGTGGCGCGATGCGGATACGCGTCGCGACGGAGGGGGCGTCCCTCCGCCTCGCCAAATCCTACGCCCGCTGGTTCAGCGTGATCGCGGTGCCGTTCTGCCGGTAGGCCGCGCCCTGGGCCCCAGGGCCGTACCCTGACGCGGTGGGGCGCTGTTCGGCGACTTCCGCGGCGATGGCGCGGACCAGGCCCTCGGTGACGGTCTTGGCGGCGGCCACCGCGCGGCCCTGGCGGGCCAGAACGGCGTCGAAGGCCTCGGTGGCGCGCACCAGGCGCTGGCGGCGCTGGAGCGCGGCCCCCGACACCAGGGCGACATTGCCGCGCACCCGGGTCGACTCGTGGCGATAGAGGTTGGCCAGCTTGGCCACCTCGTCGACATACTGCGCCGCCTCATGCGGACGGCGGGCCTCGAAGGCGGCCGACTGCCGGGCGATCAGGTCCGTCAGGCGCTCGGTCAGGATGATCAGCTGTTCGACGCGGTCGTCGCAATCGAGGGCGGTGAGGGCCATGGGCTACTCCTTCAGACCTTGCATCTTCAGCATTTCCTTCTGGACGGCGGCGGCCACGCCGATCCCGCCGGCCTTGGAGACCTGCTTGGCCATCTCCTCGGCCAGAAGGGACTTGAACATCTCCTCGCCGGTCCCGCCGCCGCCGATCTCCGGCGTCTTCATGCCGGCCGTCATCGACTGCATCATCACCGACAGGAACGAGGCCTCGAACTTCTGGGCCGTCTCGCGGATCTTGCCGCGCTTGAGCAGCTCGGCGGTCGAGGCGGCGGTCGGGCCGACGGTGTCGACGGCGGGGGCGGCGAGGGTGGAGACGCTCATCACATCACCTCGATGTCGGCTTGCAGGGCGCCCGAGGCCTTGATGGCCTGCAGGATCGAGATCATGTCGCGCGGGGTCACGCCCAGGGCGTTGAGGCCGCCGACCAGGCTCTTGAGCGAGGCGCCGCCGCCCAGGGTCAGCAGCTTGCGGCCCTTCTCCTCCTCGACGCTGACGGTCGATTGCGGGACGATGGCGGTGCGGCCCTGGCTGAACGGGGCCGGCTGGCTGACGGCCGGGCTCTCCTGGACCGAGATGGTCAGGTTGCCCTGGGCGATCGCCACCTGGCTGATGCGGACGTCGTCACCCATGACGATCACGCCGGCCACCTCGTCGATGATCACCTTGGCGGGGGCGTCGGGCTCGACCTCCAGGTTCTCGATGGCGGTCACGAAGCTGATCATGTCCATGCCGGCCGGCGGGCGGACCGCGACGATGGTCGGGTTCTGGGCCTGGGCGCAGTTGGCGAAGCGCTGGTTGATGGCGTCGGCGATGCGGCGCGAGGTGGTGAAGTCCGGGTTGCGCAGGGTCATGCGCAGCACGTCCATGCTCACCATCTGGAAGCCGGTCTCCTTCTCGATGATGCCGCCGGCGGCGATCCGGCCCGCGGTCGGCACGCCCTTGGTGACCGACGAGCCCGAGGCCCCGCCGGCCGAGACCGAACCGGTCTGCACCGAGCCCTGGGCCACCGCGTAGGTCTGGCCGTCGGCGCCCTGCAGCGAGGTGACCAGCAGGGTGCCGCCCAGCAGGCTCTTGGCGTCGCCCAGGGTCGAGACCGTGACGTCCATGCGCGCGCCCGTCGCGGCGAAGGCCGGCAGGTTGGCGGTGACCATGACGGCGGCGGTGTTCTTGGTGTTGAGGTTGCCGTCGCGGACGTTGACGCCCTGGCGCTCGAGCATGGCCTCCAGGCTCTGCTTGGTCATCGGGGCGTTGCGCAGGCTGTCGCCCGAACCGTTCAGGCCCACGACGATTCCGTAGCCGACCAGCTGGTTGTCGCGCACGCCCTCGAAGGCGACGATGTCCTTGATCCGCGACTTGGCGTCGGCGGGAGAGGCCACCAGGGCGACGGCGGCGAGGGCGAGGCCCAGAACGGAGGCAAAGAATGAACGAGACATGGCGATCCTGCGGCGGGGTGGCATCCCCGCGCTGCCCCATGCCAGATCCGGGCCAACCGTTCGTGGATGAAAAGTTCAATGAAATCAGTCACGGCGCGGCGATTTTCTGCCTGCGACATTCCGCTTCGGCAGATTCTGCCCGGCATTAACCATACCGCAAGCGCCGGCCCGCAAGATGTGGTTAACGGGGAGGGATGAATCCCTCGGATCGTCGTCGGAGCAGCGTTTCGTCATGAAGGTTTCCAGCACGGGAGGCGCGGGTGCGGTTGGCGCGTCACGGGCCAGACCGACGGGCGGCGGATCGGGCTTTTCCCTGCCTTCGGTCGGGGGCGCCAGCGCGGCGAGCGGCGTGGCCCAGGCGGGCGGCGTGGCCGGGGTCGGCTCGCTGGACGCCCTGCTGGCCCTGCAGGCCGACCTGGACCCGATGGAGCGCAAGCGCCGCGCGGTCAAGCGGGCCGGCGGCCTGCTGGACCTGCTGGACGCCCTGAAACTGGCCACCCTGGACGGCGAGGTCTCGACCGGCACGCTGTCGCGGCTGAAGAGCGCCGTCCGCGAGCATCGCGAGACCACCGACGATCCCAAGCTTGAGGCGATCCTCAACGAGATCGAGACCCGCGCGGCCGTCGAGGCGGCCAAGCTCGAGCAGGCGCGGCGGGGCTGAGATCACGAATGAGGCCCCCCGTTGAAGAACATTGTTCACCGACTATCCCCAGGATCGGGACATCCGTGCACGGTGCTGAACACGCCGCTCACGCGAGGTTCATTGAACCGGGCTATCGTTTTGGTATAAGCACCCCGCCTGACCTGGGCGGAGTTCATCGGGGCGTGAGGCGTTAATGCAAACGGCCACTGTTCTTAAGGTACCAGACTCGTACCGTCCTTCGGACGACGAGCCTTTCATGAACGAGCGTCAGCTTGAGTATTTCAAGCAGAAGCTCCTGGCATGGAAAGAGGAGATCCTTCGCGAATCTCGTGAAACGGTCTCCCATCTGCAAGCTGAAACTGAAAACCATGCCGACCTCGCCGATCGTGCGTCGTCGGAAACTGACCGGGCGTTGGAACTTCGCACCCGGGACCGTCAGAGAAAGCTCATCTCCAAGATCGACCAGGCGTTGCGCCGGGTCGAGGACGGTTCCTATGGCTACTGTGAAGAGACCGGCGAGCCGATCGGTTTGGCGAGACTGGACGCGCGGCCCACCGCGACGCTCAGCCTGGAAGCCCAGGAACGCCATGAACGCCGGGAACGGGTTCACCGCGACGACTGAGGGTCTTACCGACCTTCGACTTCGATGTGTTTCAAGCGGCCTCGCCCCACCCGGGCGAGGCCGCTTTCGTTTCTTCCTTCTCCCCTTGCGGGAGAAGGTGTCAGCGAAGCTGACGGATGAGGGGGCGAAGGCGAGGGCGACCGCGAACGGCGGCGGAAAGGTCTGAGAGACCCCTCCGACCTCCTTCGGAGGCCACCTTCTCCCGCAAGGGGAGAAGGAAACTCTACCACAGCGTCGCCGCCGCCCGTTCCGGCCAGGCCTTGTCGTAGGCCTCCCCGCCCTCGGCGTCCTGGCTCATCGCCGCCAGCATGGCGCCGGGCGTCGGCAGGGATCGGGAATCGACCTGAGCCTCCGCCGTCCACAGGCCCGACCGCACGATGGCCCGGGCGCACTGGAAATAGGCCTCGACCACGGTGACCACCAGGCAGGTGCGCGGCGCCTTGCCGTCGACCGCGAAGCTCGCCAGCAGACCGGGATCGGCGCTGATCACGGCGCGGCCGTTGACCCGGAAGGTCGTGCCCGAGCCGGGGATCAGGAACATCAGCGCCACGCGCGGGTCGCGGACCACGTTGCGCAGGCTGTCGATGCGGTTGTTGCCGCGCCGGTCGGGCAGGATCAGCGTCCGCTCGTCCTGGACGCGGACGAAGCCGGGCTGGTCGCCGCGCGGGCTGCAGTCCAGGCCCTCGGGGCCGACGGTGGCCAGGGCCAGGAACGGCGAGGCCTCGATCAGGGCGCGATAGTGCGGGGTGATGCGGTCGGCGACCTTGACGGTCGAGGCCGGGGCCGGGGCGGGCGTGTATAGCGCCTCGAGGGCTTCGAGCGTGTCGACGATCATGGGCGGCTCCCCCTGCGGACCGCCAGCATAGCCGCCGGCAGACGGGGGCGCCTAGGCGGCGCTCTGGACCATGGCGCAGGCCTCGGCCAGGCGGTGGGGCGAGATCGGCTTGTCGACCACGGCGCGGGTGCGCGCGCCCAGCTGGTCGGCGTTGCCGGTCACATAGACCACGGGGATCGGCCCCAGCCGGGCCAGGATCGCGGTGACGGCTTCCACGCCCGTGCCGCCGACGATGCGGTAATCGGCCGTGATCAGGTCAGGCGGACGCCGCAAGGCGCAGTCCAGCGCCTCCTGCGGGCTTTCCGCGATATCGAAGCTGTCGAATCCCTGCTCGCCAAGCAGGGCCTCGACCTCCATCGCGATGAGGATTTCATCCTCGATGATCAAAGCATGTCTGTGGGACATGAGCACTGCACGCCACCGCTTTTCAAAATCGTCCCTGGTTTTAGTAGAAACCTATGATTCTCTTCTGCGCTAACGGTTTTTATGGCTCAGCTTGTCTAAAATGTCGCAGGCTTGCTGTTGCGTCTTGTTCTCAGCGCGAAAGATCTTCCAGGTGTTGTGTGTGATCACAAAAAGAAGCGCAGAGTCTTGTCCGTTCTGAACCAAGTCAGGGATTAACCTTAGTTTGTAGAACGTCGTCCGATGGACGTTGGTCTCTTGCCTCTCCCTGCGGGATTTGCGCTATGCAGGGCCAAACACCCGGAGCCGCCCGCATGTCGCAAGACCCCCTGATCCTGACCGAGAAGCGCGGCCACGTCGCCATCCTCACCCTCAACCGGCCGGACGCCCTGAACGCCCTGGGCGCGCCCGGCGACGGCGACCAGGTCGCGGCGGCCTGCGAGGCGATCAACGACGACCAGGACATCCGCTGCGTGATCCTGACCGGCGCGGGCCGGGCCTTCTCGGCCGGCGGCGACGTCAAGGCGATGAAGGCGCGGGAAGGGGCGTTCGGCGGCAACGGCGTCAAGGTCCGCGACGGCTATCGCAAGAACATCCACCGCATCGTGCGGGCCATCTACGGCCTGGAGGTCCCGTCGATCGCGGCGGTCAACGGCGCGGCCATCGGCCTGGGCTGCGACGTGGCCTGCATGACCGACATCCGCATCGCCGCCGACACGGCGAAGTTCGGGGTGACCTTCCTGAAGCTGGGCCTGATCCCCGGCGACGGCGGGGCCTGGCTGATGCCGCGCACCATCGGCATGAGCCGCGCCGCCGAGCTGCTGTTCACCGGCGACGTGATCGACGCCGCCAAGGCGCAGGACTGGGGCCTGGTCAGCAAGGCCGTGCCGGCCGACACCCTGATGGACGAGGCCCTGGCCCTGGCGACCCGCATCGCCCAGCAGCCGCCCCACGCCCTGCGCATGGCCAAGAGCCTGCTCAAGCACGGCCAGACCGCCAGCTACGACACGCTGATGGAAATGAGCGCGGCGGCCCAGGCCATCGCCCACCACACCGACGACCACATGGAGGGCGTCGACGCCATCCTGGAGAAGCGCCAACCCAACTTCCGGGGGTCGTGATGGGCAAGGAGGCCAAGGGCGTCTGGGGGCAGCTCTCCGACGGCGAGAGCGACGGCAAGCTCCTGTGGGAGCCGCCCAAGCTGATCTTCCGCGGCGCCGTGCGCGGCATCTTCCAGGGCCACGCCCTGCGCGACCTGCGGGTCGAGGGCGACGACCTGGTGCTGACCGACGGCACGCGCTTCACGCTGGAGCCGGGCCAGGCGGCCAAGTGGCTGCACGCCATCCAGAACCCGCCCGGACGCCTGGACAAGCTGGGCGTCAAGGCCGGCCAGACCGTGGTGGTCGAGGGGATCGACGACGCCGAGTTCCTGGACGAGCTGTCGACCCGGGTCGAACCCGTCGAGGCCTGGGAGGACATCGACCTGCTGTTCCTGGGCGTCGAGGACCTGGCCGACTTCGACCGGCTCGAGGACCTAGTCGGCGGGCTAGGTCCCAAGGGCGCCCTCTGGATCGTCGCCCAGAAGGGCAAGGGCGCGCCGCTGAAGGACGTCGAGATCCTGGCCGCCGCCCGCGAGCAGGGCCTGGTCGACACCAAGGTCTGCGCCTTCTCCAAGACCCACACCGCGCTGCGCTTCGTGCGGCGCAAGGGCGGGGCGGCGGTGAAGGCCGCGCCGGTGGAGGAGGACGACGCGGGGTTCGACGAGGAGGGCTAGCGTCGGAACGGCCGGCTGGCGGCTTTCGACCCACGGCGAACATTCCCCATCGCAGCAATCTACGTTGAAATCTGAGTATTGGAGGCGTCGATGGATCTTGCCGATGAGCACTGGGCCGTCCTTCAAGGAGGCTATCGACGGCCCTATGACGTCAGGCCCGCGCTTCAACGGTTCACTGCGGGAGACATGGCTGTGTGGGAGGAGTTCTGGCAGGAGTTGCACCACCAGGGCGACGTTGGCGAAGCCTCCTACGCCGCAATCATCGAGATCGTGCGTGCCTATGCGACGCATGTCCGGCCAGATTGGAATGTCTTCGCGCTAGCGGCCACGGTCGAGGAGGCGCGGCATGGCGCCGGCAATCCTGCGCTGCCCGCCTGGCTGGCCGACGACTACGAGTCCGCGTGGAGGCAATTAGAGGTCCGTGCTTTGGCTGATTTTCCAGTAGCCAGTAACGACGAGTCGGTAAGCAGCATCCTGGCTGTGCTAGCCCTCGCTAAGGGGAAGCGGACGCTTGCTCGGATGGCCCTGCTCACCGAGGACGAACGCGAAGAGATGCTCGGCGAAGCTGGGTGGGGCTGAGCCACGACGCCCGATAACCACCGAGGCTGTGTGAGAACGCTTTTCGGACCATCAAGCGCCTTTGGCCGTGCCATCAAATGGCTGATCTGGCGCTCTGTCGCGCATAACGGCCGATCGGGACGCGAAAGCTGTCCTCCGCGAGAGGGCTCAGCCCTGTGTTTCCACACAGCCTCCACCCAATGCGGACTTTGTCACGCCGCCCACGTCTCCATTTCGTGGAGTGCTTGGAGTCCGGGATAGTCGCGTTTCTGAGGGTATCGCTGACGGTGATAGGCATCCCAATAGCTGGTTGCCCTCGCACGGAGCCTCTGCACGGTCTGCCGGTTCTCGCGGACGAAGTTTGCATAGACCGATTGATCCAGAACGGGGAGCGCGTCTCGGATGTCTTCGACGATCTCGATTACATATTCACCGAGCAACATGAGGACAAATGGCGCGACCCACGGGTTTTGGTGGTCGATTACCGACCGGACGGCGTGCTGACGTAGGTGGCCATCTGTTGCACGGGTAACGAGGCAGCGGGATGCCGGGTTGAGCTGGTCAAGCGCCTCGCTACCTGCGGACAGGCCGACGAAATGTAGTCGGCGAGGAATGGCGATCATCTGTCCCATAACATCGATGGCCTCAGATCGCTGCCGATAGGTATCGTCGACGAAAGGCGATAGCTCCGACGCAGCTTCATCCGCCAAAGAGGCTATGCCGAATGGAAACGCTTGAGATGCGGCCTTCTTGAACGGCCTAGGGGAAAGAGTATCCATAGCGCGGTTTATGTGGGCGGAAGCGAATGTCTGCAAACCGCCCCTTCTCCGACGTCCGAAACGTCCGCTTGGCGCAAGTCTCCATCCGCCTCGGATGGGTCACGCCTTAAAGCCTTGGTGGACGCCAGAGCAGGCTCGCCATCAAGGTTTCAAGGCGAGGCCTCGCCGCGGGCGAATGGCGGAAGGGGGCAAAGGCCTTTCCCTTTTTAGAACCGTCATTCCCGCCCTTGTGGCGGGAACCCCTTTGTCCGTCGCAGGTGCAGCGGTGTGGCGCGCCGGCGCGCCAAGGCGTCTCACCGTCGGCTGAACCAGGGGTTCCCGCCACAAGGGCGGGAATGACGGCGGGATTGGGGATGGGCGTGGCTGGATCCCCGTCGGCTCCGAGAAAAACTCCAACTCTTTCAACGCCCTGAGAATTCTTCAGCGTCACCGGTCCTCGGCGCCGAAACCGCCCGTATCCTTGACTCACCTCGTCGCGGGGAAGGGCGCATGGCCAGCGACCGATGCGGCGGCGGGGGGCGATCGAGCGGGTAGCTCCGTCGGCGGTGCTGTCCGCGTGCGTAAAGGACAGGACCAACCTTGCGTCTCTGGTGCCGGTCGGGCCTGTTATACAGATACGACGTGACGTAGGGGCCGGTTGAGCAGCAGGCGAGCGGTGAAAGGCTCGCGGTCCGGGATCGGGTGTCGTTGACCTGGCCCGCCCGTCGGAGGCTTCAAGGCGGCGAGGCCCGAACAGGGCTCAGCGCCGCAGGCTTCCGGATAACGACCGCGCGGAGCGATCTGGGCTTCGTCGAAACGGTTACTCTTCAAACACTCCGGACGTCGTCCGGCGCTCCGCGACCCTTTCCATCGACTCAGCGGGTTTCCGCGTGAGGACGAGAGATCGTGCCGGTGAACACTTGCCCCCACCTGGCGGCTTCGCCGCCTGTCCGCCCCCATAGGGGGCGGAGCCTACGCGGCGACCTTCGCCGCCGCCGGGGCGCGGACCTTGGAGAACTCCATCACCCCGTCGTCGACCTTGCCGTAGCGCAGGGCCACCAGGTCCAGGGCGTAGTTCTGGTGCACCTTCCAGGGCGTCTTGGCGCCCTGCCGGGGCAGGACGGCCAGGGCGCGCTGGACGTAGCCCGACGAGAAGTCCAGCCAGGGCTCGATCTCCATCTCGCCCTCGGGCAGGCGCGGGGTGCAGATCCGGGTTCCCGTGCGGTCCATGTGCTTGAGCAGGCGGCAGACATATTCGGCCGTCAGGTCGGCCTTCAGGGTCCAGCTGGCGTTGGTGTAGCCGAAGGTCGAGGCCAGGTTCGGCACGTCGCTGAACATCATGCCCTTGTAGCTGGTGGTCTCGTGCGGCGCGATCCTTCGCCCATCGACCACCATCTCCATCTCGCCCAGCAGCTGCATGCGCAGGCCCGTGGCGGTGACGATGATGTCGGCCTCGAGGGTCTTGCCGGACTTCAGCAGCAGGCCGGTTTGCGTGAAGGTCTCGATCTGGTCGGTGACCACCGAGCAGGTCCCGGCCTTGATCGAGTCGAACAGGTCGGCGTCGGGCACCAGGCACAGCCGCTGGTCCCAGGGATTGTAGCGCGGCGTGAAGTGGGTCTCGATGTCGTAGTCGGGGCCCAGGTGCTCGCGCACCAGGCCCAGCAGCTGCTGCTTGGTCTTTTCCGGCTTCCTGCGGGCGATCCGGAAGAACAGCATCTGCATGGCCACGTTCTTCCAGCGGGTGATGTTATAGGCGGTCATGGCCGGCAGTCTGGCGCGCAGCCAGTTGGCGATCCCGTCCTCGGCCGGGCGGGAGACCACATAGGTCGGCGAGCGCTGCAGCATGGTCACGTGGCCGGCGGTCCTGGCCATTTCCGGCACCAGCGTCACGGCCGTCGCGCCGCTGCCGATCACCACCACCGTCTTGCCGGCGTAGTCGAGGTCCTCGGGCCAGTGCTGCGGGTGGACCAGCCGGCCCCGATAGCGATCGACGCCCGGGAAGTCGGGCGTGTAGCCGGCGTCGTAGTTGTAGTAGCCGCTGCACATCGACAGGAAGCCGCAGGTGAGCTTCACCGTCCGGCCGTCGTGCTCGGCCTCGACGGTCCAGGTGGCGGTCTGCGACGACCAGCTGGCCCGCCGCACCTTGTGGCCGAAGCGGATGCGCGGGGTGATCCCGTTTTCGTCGGCGGTCTCGCGGACATAGCGCAGGATCGAGGGGCCGTCGGCGATGGCCTTGGCCTCGCGCCACGGCTTGAAGGCGTAGCCCAGGGTGTACATGTCGCTGTCCGACCGGATGCCGGGATAGCGGAACAGGTCCCAGGTGCCGCCGATCGCCCCCCGCGCCTCGAGGATGGCGTAGGTCTTGCCCGGGCAGTCGCGCTGCAGGTGATAGGCCGCGCCGACGCCCGACAGGCCCGCGCCCACGATCAGTACGTCGAAATGCTCGATGGCCATCGTGCTTCCACCCTGAAGTCCACCCGGTCCGGTGGTCCGGACGCTCGCTTATGTGAACATTGTTCACCAGCAAACGACCGTTTAGGCCATCCGTCAACCGCGGCGGCGTCGGAGGCGACGTCCGCGCCGCCCGGTTTTCATTGCAAACCTTCCTCGGCGGCGCGTATGCGCTATCGTCATGTCCCTGCGCGACTTCGGCGTGCTGGTCCTGGTCTGCCTGGTCTGGGCCTGCAACAACATCATCTCCAAGATCGTGGTCGCCCACTGGGGCGTGCCGCCGCTGTTCTATGCGGCGGTGCGCTTCGCCATCGTCGCGGCGGTGACCCTGCCGTGGCTGCTGCCCGCGCCGCGGCCCGCCTGGCGGATCGTGGCGGTCGGCCTGCTGATGGGGGCGGGCAACTTCGCCCTGCTGTTCATGGGGTTCAAGACCGCCTCGCCGTCGGCCTCGGCGGTGGTGATCCAGCTGGGCGTGCCGTTCACCACCCTCCTGTCGATGCTGATGCTGGGCGAGAAGGTGCGCTGGAAGCGCGGCCTGGGCATCGCCCTGACCCTGACCGGCGCCGTGGTGGTGATGTGGAACCCGCAGGGGCTGCGGCTGTCGCCGGGCCTGTGGTTCATCGTCGCCTCGGCCTTCACCGGCTCGCTGGGGGCGGTGATGATGAAGCAGATCGAGGGGGTCAAGCCGCTGCAGTTCCAGGCCTGGGTCGGCGCGACCTCGGTCCTGCCGCTGGCGCTGCTGAGCTTGGCCACCGAGCCCGGCGGCCCGGACCTGGCCCTGAAGGCCGGCTGGCCGTTCCTGGCGGCCCTGCTGTTCTCGGCCCTGGTCGTCTCGGTCCTGGCCCACACCGCCTATTACGGCCTGATCCAGCGCCACGACGCCAACCTGGTCGCGCCGCTGACCCTGATGACCCCGCTGATGACCATTGGCCTGGGCGTGCTGATCACGCACGATCATTTCGACGCCCGGATGGGACTCGGCACGCTGCTCGCGCTAGTGGGGGTGCTGATCATCGCCCTGCGTGGGAACCAGGTGATGCCGCTGCTGATGCTGACGAGGAACCGCTCTCAATGACGTCGCCCAAGGGCCTGATCGACGCCCCGTCGCCGAACTTCGACGCGCGCAAGGCCGTGCCCGACACTGTCGTCCTGCACTATACCGGCATGGAGACCGGCGAGGCCGCCCTGGCCCGGCTGCGCGACCCCGAGGCCAAGGTCTCGGCCCACTACATGGTCGAGGAGGACGGGCGGGTCTTCCGACTGGTGCCCGAGGAGCGCCGCGCCTGGCACGCCGGCGCCGCCTTCTGGAAGGGCGTCAAGGACATCAACTCGGCCTCGATCGGGATTGAGATCGTCAATCCCGGCCACGAGTTCGGCTACCGCCCCTTCCCCGACGCCCAGGTCGCCGCGGTGATCAACCTGCTGGCCGACATCCGCTCGCGCTGGACCATCGACGATGACAGGATCATCGGCCATTCCGACATCGCCCCGGGCCGCAAGATCGACCCGGGCGAGCTGTTCCCCTGGAAGCGCCTGGCCCAGGCCGGCCACGGCCTGTGGGTCGAGCCGCCGCCGTCGCCCGGCGCGCCGCTGGGCCGGGGCGAGGAGGGGACCGGCGTCTTCGCCCTGCAGGCTGGCCTGACCCGCCTGGGCTACAACTGCGCGCCGTCGGGCCAGTACGACGAGTGGACCGAGACCGTGGTCGCGGCCTTCCAGCGCCACTGGCTGCAGACCCGCTTCGACGGCGTCGCCGACGGCGAGACCCGGGCGCGGCTGGTCGCCCTGCTGCGGGCGGCGGGCTGATGCATCCGGCCAAGCCCTTCCGGGTCGAGGATCGCGACGCGTTGCTGGTCTTCCTCCGCGCCCATCCGTTCGTGACGATCGCCGCCGCCGTGGGCGGCCGGCCGTTCACGGCCCAGGCGCCGGTGGTGGTCCGCGAACTGGACTTCGGCGAGGTCGCGCTGGACTTCCACCTGTCGCGCGGCAACGCCCTGGCGCCGTACGTCGTCCAGGGCTTTCGCGCCGTGGCCCTGGCCGTCGGCCCGGACGCCTATGTCAGCCCCGACTGGTACGGCAGCGAGGACCAGGTCCCGACCTGGAACTACGTCTCCGTCGAGGCCGAGGGCCTGATCGCGCCGCTCAGCGACGCCGAGTTCGTGGCGCTTCTCGACGACCTGTCGGCCCAGGAGGAGGCGCGCCTCCTGCCCAAGACACCCTGGACCCGCGACAAGATGAGCCCGGGCCGCTTCGAGGCCATTAGGCGCGGCATCATCGGCTGCCGGCTCGGCGTCGAGCGGCTGGAGGGGACCTTCAAGCTGTCGCAGAACAAGACCGACGCCGACCGCGCCGGCGTGGTCGCGGCCCTGGGCGATCATCCGATCGCGGACCTCATGAAGACGCACGACGCTTGACCCCGCGCCCCGCGGACGTCACTTAGGCCCCGGACCAGATGGTCGGGCGGCCGCGGTCTTCGCAAGAAGGTCGAGGAAAGTCCGGGCTCCACGGTGACAAGGCGGCGGGTAACGCCCGCCGGGAGCGATCCCAGGGATAGCGCCACAGAAAGCAAACCTCCTCCCCACGGGGCGGGAAGGGTGAAAGGGTGGGGTAAGAGCCCACCGCGGACCTGGCAACAGGGACGGCATGGCAAGCCCCGCCTGGAGCAAGACCGAATAGGGACCCCGCGCCGGCCTCGCGTCGGATAGGCCGTCACTGGCCGAGAGGGTCCGGGTAGGTCGCGAGAACCGTCCAGCGATGGGCGGTCCAGAGGAATGGCCGTCTCGCGGCCGTCTTTCCTTCGGGAGGGGCGGGCGTCAGACAGAACCCGGCTTACAGACCATCTGGTCCATTTCGTCCCCCGCCCGGGACGCGCAAAAAAGTGGGTTTCAGCCCCACCTCTCCCCAAGAACTCGTCAGCGTGGCCACGCGGTCCCCTTGCCAGCAAGGTCGCTCGCAGAGTCTAGGGTCGGCGAAATCTTAATAAGTTCCATGTATGTTCTGTGGATAGATTCTGGCGATCTGTGAAAGAGCGTCGCGACACCTTTGTTTTGACGGTCAAACGGCCGTTGGTGTCATTGTGTCCCAATCAATCCCATGTTAACCCATCTCGTGTCGGGGCGGTCGTGGCAGGGCGTCCGGCGGCGGGCTTTAACAGGGGTAGCGAGGTGTTTCTCTCGACGTTCGAGAAGCAGCTGGACAGCAAGCGGCGCATCGTCGTGCCGCAGGACTTCCGCGCCGCGCTCTCGGGTCCGTTCGACGGGATCTTCTGCTTCCCCTCCATCGAGGCCGACTGCCTGGAAGCCGGCGGAAAGGCCCTGTTCGACCGCTATCAGGGCGTGATCGACGAGCTGCCGTTCGGCGATCCGCTGCGCTCGGCCCTGGAGACCAGTGTGCTGGGCGGCATGGCCCGGCTGTCGTTCGACACCGCCGGCCGCATCACCCTGCCCGACACCCTGTGCGAGATGTTCGGCCTGACCGACTGGGTGGCGGTGGTCGGCCTGGGCGAGCGGTTCCAGATCTGGTCGCGCGAGGCCTTCCAGGCCCATCGCGCCGCCCAGCGCGAACTGGCCCGCGACGGCCTGGCCGCCCTGCGCGCCCAGCAGCGCGTCGCCCGGATCGGGGGCGCGGCATGACCGACTTCGAAGCCGTCCAGCAAGCCGGCGCGCCGCACGTCTCGGTGCTGCTCGACGAGGTGGTCTCGGCCCTGGCCTCGGGCCCTGGCGACGTGGTCGTGGACGGCACGTTCGGAGCTGGCGGCTACACCCGCGCCATCCTGGCGACCGGGGCCTCGGTGGTCGCCTTCGACCGTGATCCGAGCGTCCAGCGCTTCGCCGCCGAGTTTTCCGCGACGGATGGTCGCTTTCGGCTGATTCAGGACCGGTTCTCGCAAATCACCGCGTATCTGGAGGATGCGTCGGTGGACGGCGTGACCCTGGATCTTGGCGTGTCTTCCATGCAGCTCGATGAGGCTGAGCGCGGCTTCTCCTTCATGCGCGACGGTCCGCTGGACATGCGCATGGGCGACGACGGCCCCACCGCCGCCGACCTCGTCAACGAACTGGACCCGGTCGAGCTGGCCCGCATCCTCTATGTCTACGGCGAGGAGCACGCCTCGCGCCGCATCGCCAGCTTCATCGTCAAGCGCCGGGCCGAACGACCGTTCACGCGGACCCTGGACCTGGCCGCCGTGATCGAGCGCGCCCTGGGCGGCCGCAAGGGCGCCAAGGTCCATCCCGCCACCCGCTCGTTCCAGGGCCTGCGGATCGCCGTCAACGCCGAGCTGGAGGAGCTGGAGGCCGGCCTCGCCGCCGCCGAGCGCGTGCTCAAGCCGGGCGGCCGGCTGGCGGTGGTCACCTTCCACTCGCTGGAAGACCGTATCGTCAAGAATTTCCTGGCCGAGCGGGCCGGCCGCACGCCGGGCGGGTCGCGGCACGCGCCGCCGGTCGCGGCCGGCGCGCCGGCCAGCTTCCAGCTGATCTCGTCCAAGGCGATCGCGCCGGGCGAGGCCGAGCTGGCGGTCAATCCGCGCGCCCGCTCCTCCAAGCTGCGCGCTGCCGTGCGCACGCCGGCTCCGGTCTGGAGCGCCGCATGAGCCTGTCGAGCATGTTCGACCGCCGCGTGCGGGGCTTCCGGGTCGTGGAGCTGGTCTGCCTGACGATCCTGCTGGTGCTGGTGCTGGGCGTCTACATGGCCAAGACCTTCGCCGGCCGCGAGCGAGCCCAGATCGCCGAGGTCGAGCGCCAGATCGACGACGAGAAGATCCGCGTGCGCCTGCTCAAGGCCGAGGTCGCCTATCTGGAGCAGCCGCGCCGCATCGAACAGCTGGCCCAGCGGCTGCAGCTGGCCCCGATCAAGCCCGAGCACGAGACCACCGAGGACGCCCTGATCGACGTGGCGCGCCACGCCCCGGCCGCCCACGCCCCGGCCTCGCCGACCGCGGCGGCCAATACCGAGGCGGCGGCCGCCGAGGCTCCCGAGGCGACGCCCGACGACGATCCGACGCCGGAACAGGCCACGGAGGCGCCGCGATGAGCCTGGCCAATCTCGCCCCCGGCGGCGCGCCCGCGGCCTGGCGCTGGCTGATCGAGCGGGTCTGGCGGCTGGAGCACGCCTTCGAGCGCTCGCGCGCCGCCGCGCGGCCCGAGGACGACACCCGCATCCGCATCTTCTTCGTCATGGCCATCTTCGGCCTGGCCTTCACCGTGCTGGCCCTGGGCGCCACCTGGGCGGCGGTGTTCTCCAAGGTCGGCGGCAACGGCTACCTGGCCTCGACCGACGGGGCGCGGGGCGACCTGGTCGACCGCAACGGCCAGCTGCTGGCCGTCGACCTGACCCACTACGCCCTCTACATCAATCCCAAGGACGTCTGGGACGCCAAGGCCACGCGCAAGGCCCTGGCCAAGGCCCTGCCCCAGGTGCCGGCCAAGCGCCTGGACCAGGTGGTGTTCGCCGACCGCCGCGGCTTCCTGGTCGGCGGCATGACCCCGGCCGAGAAGGACGCGGTCTTCGACCTGGGCCTGCCCGGCGTCGAGTTCGAGGAGCAGGCCGCCCGGGTCTATCCGCTGGGGGCCAGCGCCGCCCACTTCATCGGCTTCGTCGACAAGGGCGGCAAGGGCCTGTCCGGCGCCGAGAAGGCCCTGGACGAGCCGGTGCGCGAGGCCGCCGCCAAGGGGCCGGACGGGGCGATCCCGCTGTCGATCGACCTGCGCGTCCAGGCCGCCCTGGAGGACGAGGTCCGCAAGGCCGCCATCGAGTTCCAGGCCAAGGACGCGGTCGGCATCGTCACCAACGTCCATACCGGCGAGATCCTCGGCCTGGTCAGCTATCCGGACTACGATCCCAACCAGCTGAACCAGGCGTCCGCCGAGCAGATGACCAACCACGCGGCCGCCTCGGTCTACGAGATGGGCTCGACCTTCAAGGCCTTCACCGTGGCCATCGGCCTGGACACCGGCGCGGCGACCCCGGCCTCGACCTTCGACGCCCGCGAGCCGTTCAAGCTGGGCTACCGGACGATCCACGACTTCCACGCCGCCCGGAAGATCCTGACCCTGGTCGAGGTGTTCCAGCACTCGTCCAACATCGGCACCGCCATGCTGGCCGAGCGGATCGGCGGCGAGCGCCTGAGTCGCTACTTCAACGCCCTGGGCCTGACCAAGCCGGCCAAGGTGGAGCTGCTGGAATCGGCCCGGCCGCTGACCCCGAAGAAGTGGGACGACGACGCCGTCGCCTCCACCTCGTTCGGCCACGGCATCAATGTCTCGCCCCTGGCCCTGGCCCAGGCGATGGGCGCGCTGCTGAACGGCGGCACGCTGCAGCCGCTGACCATCCACAAGCTGGCGCCCGGCGTGCGTCCGGAGGCGCCGCGCGCCATCTCGGAGGAGACCTCCCAGCAGATGCTGCAGATCATGCGGGCCAACGTCACCGGCGGCAGCGGCAAGTCGGCCAACATCCCGGGCCTGTCGGTCGGCGGCAAGACCGGCACCGGCGAGAAGTACGACCCGGCCATCCGTGGCTACAACCACCAGCGCCAGGTCTCGTCGTTCGCGGCGGTGTTCCCCACCAACAACGCGCTGGAGGCCGACCGCTATTTCGTGCTGGTGCTGCTGGACGAGCCCAAAGGGAGCGCCGCGTCGAAAGGTTTCTCGACCGGCGGCTGGGTGGCCGCGCCGGCCGCCGGCCGGGTCATCGACCGCATCGCCCCGTTCCTCGGCGTGCGCCGCCAGACCGACATCTTCACCGTGGCCCAACAGCCGAAAGCCGCACCGGAGGCGGGACTTTGAGCAAGACGCTTTCGCAGATCCTGAACCGGCCCTGCGCGGTCGACCCCGTGATCGCCGGGGTCACCGCCGACAGCCGCAAGGTGCGTGACGGCTTCCTGTTCGCCGCCCTGCCGGGCAGCAAGGTCGACGGCCGCGACTTCATCCCCGGCGCGATCGCCTCGGGCGCGGCCGCCATCCTGGCGCCGGACGACGTCGAGGGCTTGTCCGTGCCGGTCGTCCACGCCGGCGACCTGCGCCGCGCCTACGCCCTGGCCGCCGCCCAGTTCTGGGCCGAGCAGCCGGCCACCTGCGTGGCGGTGACGGGCACCAACGGCAAGACCTCGGTCGCCGGCTTCTGCCGCCAGATCTACGCCCGGCTGGGCCGCAAGGCCGCCAGCATGGGCACCCTGGGCGTCGTGGTCAGCGAGGCCGGCAAGCCGGACCGGCAGCTGACCCCGCCGGGCCTGACCACGCCGGACGCCGCCGACGTCGCCGAGATGATGGCCCGCCTGGCCGCCGAGGGCGTCACCCACCTGGCGGTCGAGGCCTCGTCGCACGGGATCGACCAGCGCCGCCTGGACGGCGTGCGCCTGGCCGCCGCCGGCTTCACCAACTTCACCCAGGACCACCTGGACTATCACGGCACCATGGGCTGCTACCGCGCGGCCAAGCTGCGATTGTTCGAGACCCTGCTGCCGCGCGCCCGCACCGCCGTGCTGAACGCCGACAGCGACGCTTTCCCGGCCTTCGCCTCGGCCGCCGTGACCTCGGGCCAGACCGTGCTGACCGTCGGCCACGACGGGCAGGGGTTGAAGCTGGTCGAGCGCACGCCCGTGCCGCAGGGCCAGCGCCTGAAGATCGCCGCTCGGGGCCGCGCGTTCGACGTGCTGCTGCCGCTGGCCGGCGACTTCCAGGCGTCCAACGTGCTGGTCGCGGCCGGCCTGGTCCTGGCCACCGGCGAGGACCTCGAGGCGACGATCGCCGCCCTGGAGCACCTGGAAGGCGCGGCCGGCCGGCTGCAGCGGGTCGGGACCGGCGCGCGCGGCGGCGAGGCCTATGTCGACTACGCCCACACTCCCGACGGCCTGGAGACGGTGCTGGCCGCCCTGCGCCCGCACACCCGCGGCAAGCTGATCGTGGTGTTCGGGGCCGGCGGCGACCGCGACCGCGGCAAGCGTCCCCTGATGGGCGAGATCGCCGCGCGCCTGGCCGACGTGGCCATCGTCACCGACGACAACCCGCGCTCGGAGGAGCCCGCCTCGATCCGCGCCGCCATCCTGGCCGCCGCGCCCGGCGCGAAGGAATATGGCGACCGCCGCGAGGCGATCCGGGCCGGCGCGGCCCTGCTGGCCGAGGGCGACGTCCTGGTGGTGGCCGGCAAGGGCCACGAGCAGGGCCAGCTGGTGGCCGGGGTGAACCATCCGTTCGACGACGTGACCGAAACGGCCCAGGCTCTGGAGGCCGTCCATGCGTGAGATCCTCTGGACCGCCGACGAGATCGCCGCCGCCACCGGCGGCCAGGTGCTGGCCGACTTCGAGGCCACGGGCGTGTCGATCGACAGCCGGAGCCTGGAGCCCGGCGACCTGTTCGTGGCGCTGACCGGCGCGCGGGACGGCCATGAGTTCGTCGTCCAGACCGCCGACAAGGGCGCGGCCGGGGCGCTGATCTCCAGGCCGGTGGCCATCCCGGCCGTGCTGGTCGAGGACACCTTCCGCGGGCTGGAGCGCCTGGGCGTCGCCGCCCGCGAACGCGCGCCCCAGGCCCGGCGCGGCGCCGTGACCGGCTCGGTCGGCAAGACCAGCGTCACCCGCGCCGTCGAGGCCGGCCTGCGCCGGGCGGGCAAGGCCCACGCCTCGGTCAAGTCGTACAACAACCATATCGGCGTGCCCCTGACCCTGGCCCGCATGCCGCGCGACACCCAGCGGGCGGTGTTCGAGGTCGGCATGAACCACGCCGACGAGATCACCCCGCTGTCGGGCTTCATCAAGCCGCACGCGGTGGCGATCACCACCGTCGGCCCCGTCCACCTGGAGAACTTCGCCGACGGCGAGGAGGGCGTGGCCCGGGCCAAGGCCGAGATCTTCGCCGGCCTGGAGCCGAACGGCGTGGCCGTGCTGAACGCCGACAATCCGTGGTTCGGCCTGCTGAAGGCCGAGGCCGAGAAGGCCGGCGCCCAGGTCTGGAGTTTCGGCACGGGCGAGGGCCTCACCGCCCAGCTGACCGTGTTCGCCGCCGGTGCGAACGGCGCCCAGGTCACCGCCGTCCTGCGCGGCGAGACCATCCATTTCCCGATCCTGCAGACCGGCGTCCACTGGGGCCTCAACAGCCTGTGCGTGCTGCTGATGCTGGAGGCCCTGGACGTCGACCGCGAGACCGCCCTGGCGGCCCTGGCCGAGTTCGAGCCGATCGAGGGCCGCGGCGCCGAGCGCCTGGTCAGGGTTCCCGGCGGGACCTTCACCCTGGTCGACGAGAGCTACAACGCCAATCCGGTCTCGATGCAGGCCGCCCTGAAGACCCTGGGCGCGCGCGCGGTCGCCGGCCGGCGCATCGTCGTCCTCACCGACATGCTGGAGCTCGGCCCGCAAAGCGCCCGATTCCACGGCGATCTAGCCGACCCGATCGCGGCGGCCGGCATCGACCTGGTGTTCTGCGCCGGACCGTTAATGAAATCTTTATGGGAAGCGCTTCCGCCGACTCGGCGAGGCGCGTACGCCCAAAGCGCCGCCGAACTCGCGCCCCAGGTCGCTTCGGCGATGCGGGCGGGCGACGTGGTGATGGTGAAGGGTTCGAACGGGTCGAAGGCGGGGGCCGTGGCCGCCGCCCTGGGCGCGCTCGACCTCGAAGGACAGGACTGATGCTGTATTTCCTCTACGAGTGGCTGTCGCGGGGCGGGCACGAGCATGTGCCGGTCCTGAACCTGCTCAAGTACCTGACCTTCCGCACCGGCATGTCGATGCTGACGGCCTATATCGTCGCCGTCGCCATGGGCTCGCGCTTCATCCGCTGGATGAAGGCCAAGCAGGGCAAGGGCCAGCCGATCCGCACCGACGGCATCGCCCGCCACGTCACCGAGAAGGCCGGCACCCCCACCATGGGCGGCTTCATGATCCTGGCCGGCCTGTTCGTCGGCTCGCTGCTGTTCGGCGACCTCAAGAACGTCCACGTCTGGGTGGTGCTGGGCATCACCGCCGCCTTCGGCGTGCTGGGCTTCATGGACGACTACGCCAAGGTCACCAAGCAGACGACCGCCGGCCTCTCCAGCGGCCAGAAGCTGGTCGCCCAGTTCATCGTCTCGATCCTGGCCGCGGTGGTGCTGATCCTCTTCGCGCCGCAGTCGCCCACCACGCCGGGCCTGGAGACCTCGGTGGTCTTCCCGATCCTCAAGAACCTGGTGATCAACCTCGGCTGGTTCTACGTGGCCTTCGCCGCGATCACGATCGCCGGCTTCTCCAACGCCGTGAACCTGACTGACGGCCTGGACGGCCTGGCCATCGTGCCGGTGATGTTCGCCGCCTCGACCTTCGGCCTGATCGCCTACCTGGTCGGCAACGTGAAGTTCGCCGACTATCTGAACCTGCACTACGTGCCCAGCGTCGGCGAGCTGGCCGTGCTGTGCGGCGCGATCATCGGCGGCGGCATGGGCTTCCTCTGGTACAACGCCCCGCCGGCCAAGATCTTCATGGGCGACACCGGCTCGCTGGCCCTGGGCGGCGCCCTGGGCTCGATCGCCGTCTGCGCCAAGCACGAGCTGGTCCTGGGCATCGTCGGCGGCCTGTTCGTGGCCGAGGCGCTCTCCGTGATGATCCAGGTCGCCTACTTCAAGAAGACCGGCAAGCGCATCTTCCTGATGGCGCCGATCCACCACCATTTCGAGAAGCTCGGCTGGGCCGAGAGCACCGTCGTCGTCCGCTTCTGGATCGTGGCGATGATGCTCAGTTTCGTCGGCCTCGCCACCCTGAAGCTGAGATAGGAAGGGGCGCGCCATGATCCCGGTCCGCGGTTTCGAGGGCAAGACCGTCGCCGTGTTCGGCCTTGGCCGGACGGGGCTGACGGCCGCGCGCGCGCTGATCGCCGGCGGGGCCAAGGTGGCGCTGTGGGACGAGAAGCCCGCCAGCCGCGAGGCGGCCGTGGCCGAGGGCCTCAGCGTCGTCGACCTGTCCACGGCCGACTGGAGCCAGTTCGCCGCCCTGATGCTGTCGCCGGGCGTGCCCCTGACCCATCCCAAGCCGCACTGGACGGTGACCAAGGCCAAGGCGGCCGGGGTCGAGGTGCTGGGCGACATTGAGCTGTTCGCCCGCACGGTCAACGCCGCGCCCGAGCACAAGAAGCCCAAGATCGTCGCCATCACCGGCACCAACGGCAAGTCGACCACCACCGCCCTGATCGGCCACCTGTGCCGCCAGGCCGGCCGCGACACCCGGGTGGGCGGCAATATCGGCGAGGGCGTGCTGGGCCTGGAGGACATGCACGGCGGCGCCGTCTACGTGCTCGAGCTCTCGTCCTACCAGCTGGACCTGACCTCCAGCCTCAAGCCCGACGCCGTCGTGCTGCTGAACATCTCGCCCGACCACCTGGACCGCCACGGCGGCATGGACGGCTATATCGCCGCCAAGCGCCGGATCTTCCTGAACCAGGGCAAGGGCGACACCGCGATCATCGGGGTCGACGATCCCTGGTGCCAGCAGATCTGCACCGAGATCACCGCCGCCAACCGCCGGACCATCTGGCCGATCAGCGCCGGCAAGGCCATGGGCCGGGGCGTCTACGCCCTGCAGGGCGTGCTGTACGACGCCACCGGCGAGCGGGTGACCGAGATGGCCGACCTGCTGCGCGCCCGCAGCCTGCCCGGCCGCCACAACTGGCAGAACGCCGCGGCCGCCTACGCCGCCGCCCGCGCCCTGGGCGTCCCGTCGCACCAGGCGGTGGACGGCCTGATGACCTTCCCGGGCCTGGCCCACCGGATGGAGACGGTCGGCAGGATCGGCAAGGTCCGCTTCGTCAACGACAGCAAGGCCACCAACGCCGACGCCGCCCGCCAGGCGATGTCGTCCTACCCCAGGTTCTACTGGATCGCCGGCGGCGTGCCCAAGGTCGGCGGCATCGACGACCTGGTCGACCTGTTCCCGCGCGTCGCCGGCGCCTACCTGATCGGCCAGGCGGCCGAGGACTTCGGCAGGACGCTGGAGGGCAGGGCCCCGGCGCGCCAGTGCGGCGACATCGAGACGGCGGTGGCCGCCGCCTATGCCGACGCCACGGCGTCGGGCGAGGAGGCCATCGTCCTGCTGTCGCCGGCCTGCGCCTCGTTCGACCAGTTCGCCGACTTCGAGCAGCGGGGCGAGGCGTTCCGCGCGGCGGTCATGGGGCTGGGCAAGGCGCCGGCTTCGGCGGCCAAGCGGGCTTAGAATTATAGATCCGCTCATCCCGGCGAATGCCGGGACCCAGATGGGATGGCTTTGGGGCTGACGCCAAGAGCGCTGAGTTCGTCCAATCAGCCACCCAGCTTTGGGATCTGGGTCCCGGCTTCCGCCGGGATGAGCGGAATGAAAGGATGGGTACAGGTGAAAAAGGTCACACCTCGCGTAACCGCCACAACAACACTCGATTAACCCTAAGCTCCGACTCTCCGGCCATGACGTTCCAGACCACCCACGCCTTCGCCCGCACCGACCGCTCGCGGCTGGGCGTCTGGTGGTGGACGACCGATCACTGGCTGCTGGGCGCCACGGCGGTCCTGATGACGGTGGGCGTGCTGCTGTCGTTCGCCTCCAGCCCGGCGGCCGCCGCGCGGATCGGCATCGACGACCAGTTCCACTTCGCGGTGCGCCAGTGCGTGTTCGGCCTGGGCGCGGCGATGATCGTGCTGTCGGTGTCGATGCTCAGCCCGCGGGGCATCCGCCGCTCGGCCTTCTTCATCTACATCATCGCCATCGGGGTGATGGCGGCCCTGCCGTTCATCGGCCACAGCGCCAAGGGCGCGGCCCGCTGGCTGCTGATCGGCGGCTTCACCTTCCAGCCGTCGGAATTCATGAAGCCGGCCCTGATCGTGCTGGTCTCGTGGATGTTCGCCGAGGGGCAGAAGGGCGAGGGGGTGCCGGGGGTGTCGATCGCCTTCGCCCTCTATTTCATCGCCGTGGCCCTGCTGCTGGTCCAGCCCGACGTCGGCCAGACCGTGCTGATCACCATCGCCTTCGGGGCCGCCTTCTGGATGGCCGGGGTGCCGATCTCGTGGATCATGGGTCTGGGCGCCGTCGCCGTCGGCGGCCTGATGTCGACCTACTTCCTGTTCGACCACGTCCACGCCCGGGTGCAGAAGTTCCTCAGCCCCGACCAGGCCGACACCCACCAGATCACCCGCGCCGCCGAGGCCATCCACGCCGGCGGCCTGTTCGGGCGCGGCCCGGGCGAGGGGGTGATGAAGCGCCACGTGCCCGACCTGCACACCGACTTCATCTATTCGGTGGCCGCCGAGGAATACGGGCTGGTGTTCTCCCTGGCCCTGATCACCCTGTTCGCCTTCATCGTGGTGCGCGGCCTGTACAAGGCCATGAAGCTGACCGACACCTTCGAGCAGGTGGCCGCCTCGGGCCTGTTCGTGCTGGTGGGCCAGCAGGCCTTCATCAACGTGGCCGTGAACCTGAACATGATCCCGACCAAGGGCATGACCCTGCCCTTCATCAGCTATGGCGGCTCGTCGATGCTGGCCATGGGCCTGACCCTGGGCATGGCCCTGGCGTTGACGCGCAAGCGTCCGGGGGCCTATGGCGGGGCGGGAGAGTTCGACCAGGCGGGGGGCCTGGCCTAGGAGTCTCCGAGGAGAGCCGCCTTGCCCGTCATTCGCTCGCGTACCGGAGCCGTCCCACAATGAGCAAGCTGGCTGTCGTCGCCGCCGGGGGCACCGGCGGACACCTGTTCCCCGCCCAGGCCCTGGCCGAGGCCCTGGCCGCCCGCGGCTGGCGCATCGTGCTGGCCACCGACGAGCGCGGCGCGCTCTATGCCGACAAGTTCCCGGCCCAGGAGCGTCTGGCCCTTTCGGCCGCCACCGCCAAGGCCGGCGACCCGGTCGGCATGCTCAAGGCCGGCGTGGCGGTCTGGCGGGGCGTGAACCAGGCCAAGGCTGCGTTCAGGCGGCTGGACCCCGCCGTGGTCGTGGGCTTCGGCGGCTATCCCGCCCTGCCGGCCCTGCTGGGCGCCCTGGCCCAGAAGCGGCCCACGGTGATCCACGAGCAGAACGCGGTGCTGGGCCGGGTGAACCGCTTTCTGGCGTCCCGGGTCGACGAGGTCGCCTGCGCCTTCCCGACCCTGCAGCGGGCCAAGCCCTCGGTGAAGGCCCGCGCCCACGTCGTGGGCAACCCCGTGCGGCCGCCGGTGCGCGCCCTCTACGACGTGCCCTACCTGCCGCCCGAGGTGCAGCTGCGCATCCTGGTCACCGGCGGCAGCCAGGGCGCGCGCCTGCTGTCCGAACTGATCCCCGAGGCCGTCGCCAAGCTGCCCGAGGAGATCCGCGGCCGCCTGAAGGTGTTCCAGCAGGCCCGCGCCGAGAGCATGGAAGGGGCCCGCAAGACCTATCGCAACGCCATGGTCGAGTGCGAGGTCGCGCCGTTCTTCCGCGACATGGCCGGCTATCTGCGCCAGGCCCACCTGGTGATCGGCCGCTCGGGGGCCTCGACCTGCACCGAGCTGGCCGTGGCTGGCCGCCCGTCGATCCTGGTGCCGCTGAAGATCGCCGCCGACGACCACCAGCGCTTCAACGCCCGCCTGCTCGAGGAGGCGGGCGGCGCGGCGGTCTGCCTGGAGGACGAACTGACCGTCGACGCCATGGCCGGCGCCCTGAACGCCCTGCTCAAGGACCCGGAGCGCCTGGCCAAGATGGCCGAGGGCGCGCGGTCGGTCGCGAAGCCGGATGCGGCGGAGGACCTGGCGGATCTGGTGGAGAAGACGGCGCGGTAGGGACCGTCGCGGCTCCGAAAGATTGTAATGTAAGGAATGCTCTCCAGGATTGATCTGGGGCTTGATCTGATGGACGGTCAAGCTGCGCGCCTGTCGCGCTTTTCAGATGGGAGAGTTTCGATGACCATCCGCATCAAGGCGGTTCTCGCCGGCGTGGCGACCGCCTTCGTCGCCCTGGGCGCTCCGGTCGCCATGGCCGAGGATCCGCTGACCGCCTACACCTACACCTACTACGCCGACGCGGCGAAGACGCAGGTTCTCGGACAGGTCAGCGACCAGGGCTGCGGCCAGGTGGGCGACTACGTCTATGTCGTCCGCGCCAATGTTCCGTCTCCGTACTATGACGCCGAACCGATCTTCGTCTGCACGGGCGGCGGACCGACCCTCCCCGGGGACTGGTAAGGGGCCGGCGACCCGCCGCGCCTTCCGAGGCGCGAACGCCAGGCCGGTCGCGGGAAGTCGCGATCGGCCGATCGCCCCGGCGTGTCGCCGGCGCCGATCTAGGGTTCGGCGCCGGTCTCGATCAGGGGGCGGCCGACCTTCACCGCGTCCTCGACGCTGGTCATCACGGGAACCTTGGCGAACGGCCGCCAGCCGTCGCAGGCCACCTTGGCCACCGCCTCGTCCGCGCCGCCCGCCGGGATCGCCGCCGCGGGCCGCTGGTCGCCCGTCACCGGTCCTTCACGTCCGCCCGCCCGGATGCTGCCGAAGCCGGCGTGGGCGATCGTCCGCGCTTCGCAGTCGATGACCTCGTGGCGCCAGCCGCCCCAGAAGGCCTCGCTCCCGGCGGTGAAGCCGTCCTCGGCCACCTGCAGCACGCGCAGGCGCGCCGTCCGCCCCGTCCAGGCGATCCCGCCCATGTCCACGAAGGTGGCGAACCGGCCGACGTCGGCCAGGCGCAGCTCAAGCGGGGGCTGCGCCAGGGCAGGCGAGGCGAGGGCCAGGGCCAGAATGGCGGCTGACAGGCAGAGCGGCGGAACTCGTCCTTCGACAGGCTCAGGATGAGGTCTATTGATCGGCTTGGGGTTCCTGCGGCCGCGCATTGAAATCCTCATCCTGAGCCTGTCGAAGGACGAGGATTTTCACGCACTGACCGGCAAAATCCACGCGATCTGCACCAAACAGCCCGTTCCACCCCGTCGCCAAATCGTCTAATCGGGCTGGATGATCCAGCGTCGACGACCCGTCCCCTTCGAACTTGGCCCCGTGCACTTCATCGGCATCGGCGGCATTGGCATGTCCGGCATCGCCGAGATCATGATCCGCATCGGCTACACCGTGCAGGGCAGCGACGCCAAGGCCAGCGCCAATACCGAGCGGCTTTCGAGCCTGGGCGCGCGGATCTTCATCGGCCACGACGCGGCCCATGTCGAAGGCGCCTCGGCCGTCGTCTATTCGACCGCGGTCAAGGCCGACAATCCCGAGATGGTGGCCGGCCGCGACAAGCGCCTGCCGCTGGTGCGCCGCGCCGAGATGCTGGCCGAGCTGATGAGACTGCAGTTCTCGGTGGCCGTGGGCGGCACGCACGGCAAGACCACCACCACCTCGATGGTCGCCGCCCTGCTGGACGCCGGCGCCCTGGACCCCACCGTGGTCAACGGCGGCATCATCAACGCCTACGGCACCAACGCCAAGGTCGGCGAGGGCGACTGGATCGTGGTCGAGGCCGATGAGAGCGACGGGTCGTTCCTCAAGCTGAAGTCCACCGTGGCCATCGTCACCAATATCGACGCCGAGCACCTGGACCACTGGGGCGACTTCGACGCGGTCAAGAAGGGCTTCCGCGACTTCGTCGAGAACATCCCGTTCTACGGCTTCGCGGCGGTCTGCACCGACCATCCGGAGGTCCAGGCCCTGACCGCCCGGATCGAGAACCGCCGGCTGGTCACCTACGGCACCAATCCCCAGGCCGAGGTCCGCGTCAGCAACATCGCCATGGGGCCGGACGGCGCGACCTTCGACATCGTCGTCTCGCCGCTGTCGGGCGAACAGATCCGTTACGAAGGCCTGAAGATGCCGATGGCGGGCCACCACAACGTGCTCAACGCCACCGCCGCCGTGGCCGTGGCCCGCGAGCTGGGGGTCGACGCCGAGGCCATCCGCGCCGGCCTGGCCGGCTTCGGCGGGGTCAAGCGCCGCTTCACCACCACCGGCGTGGCCAATGGGATCCGGATCGTCGACGACTACGGCCACCATCCGGTCGAGATCGCCGCCGTGCTGAAGGCCGCCCGCGCGGTCTCGACCGGCAAGGTGATCGCCGTGGTCCAGCCCCACCGCTTCACCCGCTTGCGCGACCTGATGACCGAGTTCAGCTCGTGCTTCAACGACGCCGACACGGTGATCGTCGCCGACGTCTACACGGCCGGCGAGCAGCCGATCGAGGGCGTCGACCGCGACCACCTGGTCGACGGCCTCAAGAAGTTCGGCCACCGCCGCGCCCTGGCCCTGGAAAGCCCCGCCGCCCTGCCGGCCCTGGTCGCCGCCGAGGCCCAGTCCGGCGACCTGGTCGTGCTGCTGGGGGCCGGCGACATCACGTCGTGGGCCTATGCTCTGCCGGGTCAGCTGGAAGCGCTGGCCAAGTGAAGCGGGCGCTCCTGAATCCCTTCTCCCCTTGCGGGAGAAGGTGGCGCGAAGCGCCGGATGAGGGGTTGAAGGCCAAGACAACCGCGTACAGCATCGCCGCCGGTGCGACCCCTCATCCGTCGGCTGCGCCGACACCTTCTCCCGCAAGGGGAGAAGGAGAGAGTTTCCGATGACCTGGAAAACCCAACTCCCCGCCGTTCGCGGCAAGCTGCTGGTCGACGAGGCTCTGGCGCCGTTCACCTGGTTCCGGGTCGGCGGCCCGGCCGACGTGGTGTTCCTGCCGGCCGACGAGCAGGACCTGGCCGATTTCCTGAAGGCCCTCGACCCCGCCGTGCCGGTGCTGGCCATCGGCGTGGGCTCCAACCTGCTGGTCCGCGACGGCGGCGTCGAGGGGGTGGTGATCCGGCTGGGCAAGGGCTTCAACACCGTCGAGGCCCTGGGCGACCATCGCATCAAGGCCGGGAGCGCCGTGCCCGACGCCATCCTGGCCCGCAAGGCGGCCGACGCCGGCGTCGCGGGGCTGGAGTTCTACGCCGGCATCCCCGGCACGGTCGGCGGCGCGGTGATCATGAACGCCGGGTGCTACGGCTCGGAGACCGTCAACGTCGTGAAATCCGTCCGGGTCATGGACCGGGCCGGCCAGGTGCGCGAGCTGACGGTCGAGGACCTGCACTACACCTACCGCCACAGCGCCTTGCAGGACGGCGAGACCATGATCGTGCTGGACGCGATCTTCGAAGGAACGGCCGACGAGCCTTCCGAGATCAAGTCCCGCATGCGCGCCATCACCGAGCGTCGCGAGACCACCCAGCCGATCCGCGAGAAGACCGGCGGCTCGACCTTCAAGAACCCGCCGGGCCATTCCTCCTGGAAACTGGTCGATGAGGCCGGCTGGCGCGGGCGGCTCTATGGCGGGGCGATGTTCAGTCCGCTGCACAGCAACTTCCTGATCAACACCGGCGAGGCCACCGCCGCCGACCTGGAAGGCCTGGGCGACACCGTCCGCGCCGACGTGCTGGCCAAGACCGGGATCCAGCTGGACTGGGAGATCAAGCGGATCGGGCGGCTTTAGCCTTTCAACCCGCTCATCCCGGCGAATGCCGGGACCCAGATCCCATAGCGGGGTGGATGATTGGAAGAGCTCAGCGCTCTTGGCTTTAGCCACGCCGCCATTCCATCTGGGTCCCGGCATTCGCCGGGATGAGCGGAGGTGGGGATTGTGCGCAAACCCCAAGCACCTCAAAGGTTACGGATAGTTCATCCGGTTGTTGCCTATTCCCGGCGCATAGCGGTGCTATGAACCCCTCGAACGAGGGAGATTTCATGCGCCTGCTCCGTACCCTGCTGACCGCCGCCGCCGTTTCCACCCTGATGGCCGGGGCCGCTCAGGCTCAAGACGCCAAGACCGCGGAGGCCCTGCGCGACAAGGCCCTGCTGGACCGCACCGCCTGGGACGTCACCGAGGACCTGACCACCAATATCGGCCCGCGCCTGGTCGGCTCGCCGGCCATGGCCCGCGCCAAGGACTGGTCGGTGGCCAAGTTCAAGGCCCTGGGCTTCACCAACGTCAAGGTCGAGGAATTCGCCAAGCCGTCGTGGACGCGCGGCGAGGAGAGCGCCGAGCTGGTCGCCCCCTATCCGATGAAGCTCGACATCGTCGGCCTGGGCCGCACGGTGCCGACCCCCGCCGCCGGGATCGAGGCCGAGGTGGCGCTGTTCAAGACCTATGCCGAGCTGATCGCCGCGCCGGAAAGCGCCGTGAAGGGCAAGATCGTGGTGATCACCCAGCCGATGGTCCGCGCCCAGGACGGGGCCGGCTACGGCGTGGCCGGCATCTCGCGCCGATCCGGCCCGGTCGAGGCCGCCAAGCGCGGCGCCGTCGGCCTGCTGATCCGCTCGATCTCGACCTCGGACTCCACCGTGCCGCACACCGGCGTCACGGCCTTCGGCGACGGCGTGGTCTCGATCCCCTCGGCCGCCCTGGGCGTGCCCGAGGCCGAACAGCTGGAGCGCCTGGCCGCCAAGGGCCCGCTGCGCATCAAGCTGAAGCTGGTCTCGACCGTCGATCCGGCCGATGTGGCCTGGAACATCTCGGGCGAGATCAAGGGCTCGGAGAAGCCCGACGAGGTGATCGTCATCGGCGGCCACCTGGACAGCTGGGATGTCGGCACCGGCGCCCTGGACGACGCCACGGGCATCGCCATCACCACGGCCGCGGCCAAGCTGATCGGCGACCTGCCCAAGCATCCCAAACGCACCATCCGCGTGGTGATGTTCGGCTCGGAAGAGAGCGGCGGCTCGTCGGAGGCCTATCTGGCCGCCCACAAGGACGAACTGCCCAAGATCGTCCTGGCCGGCGAGAGCGACACCGGCGCCGACCGCGTCTACAGCCTGCAGATCGCAAAGGGCGCGGCCGAGCATCCGGCCATGAAGACCGCCGTGCGCGTTCTGGCCCCGCTGAAGATCTACCTGGACCGCAACCCGCCGGCCCACGCCGGCGCCGACATCGCCGGCTTGGAGGAGTCGGGCGTGCCGGTGGTCGCCCTGAACCAGGACGCCAGCCGCTACTTCGACTACCACCACACCATGGACGACACCCTCAACAAGGTGCGCCCGGACGAACTGGCCCAGAACGTCGCCGCCTGGGCCAGCTTCATCTACCTGGTGGCCGACAGCGACATCGACTTCCGGGCCCTGAGCGCGGCGGCCCCGCCGGCTCCGGCGCACTGAGATCCGCTGGGGACTGGCGCCTATGCCTGTCCCCGGACGGGGCTCAATCAAGGTTCGTTTTCAAGGTTGTCATCCCGGAAAGCGCGCAGCGCTTGTCCGGGACCCAGGTGAACCGCAAGGCATAAGCCCAGTCCCCTGGGGCCCGGACAGCCTCTGCGAGGCTTCCGGGATGACAACATTTGTGAATGGCGAAGACTTCATCTTCACCGAGAAGGGGTTCACGCAAACGCCTTCGGCTCTCCCTCACGCCTCCACATCTCGAGGCTAACGCTGGGGCCATGACCCCCAAACCCCTCGCCAATCACCACATCGTTGTCCTGCTCGGCGGACCCTCGGCCGAGCGCGAGGTCAGCCTGGTCACCGGGGCGGCTTGCGCCGCCGCGCTGGAGCGGCTGGGGGCGCGGGTCAGCCGCGTCGACCCGGGTCCCGACATCGCCCAGGTCCTGGCCGCCCTCGCGCCCGATCTGGTGTTCAACGGCCTGCACGGCCGCTGGGGCGAGGACGGCTGCGCGCAGGGCGTGCTGGAGACCCTGGGCCTGGCCTACACCCACTCCGGGGTCCTGGCCTCGGCCCTGGCCATGGACAAGGCCAGGTCCAAGGCCGTGCTGGCGGCCGCCGGAATCCCGGTGCCCGGCGGCGGCCTGTTCAACCGCCACGATGTCGCGCGCGACCATGTGATGCAGCCGCCCTACGTGGTCAAACCCAACGCCGAGGGCTCGTCCGTCGGGGTGTTCGTCGTGGGCGAGGGCGCCAACGGGCCGCCGCGCGACGTCGGCGCGCCGGATTGGACTTTCGGGGAAGAGGTGATGGTCGAGCCCTACATCCCAGGATTGGAGCTGTCGGTCGCGATCCTGGACGGGACAACGGGTCCCAGGGCCCTGGCGGTCACCGAAATCCGCTCGTCCACAGGTTTCTACGACTACCACGCCAAGTACGCGGAAGGCGGTTCGATCCACGTCCTGCCCGCCCCGATTCCGGACCACGTCAGAGATCGGGCCCTGCATCTGGCCAAGCTTGGCCATGCAAGTCTTGGTTGCCGAGGGGTGACCAGGGCGGACTTCCGTTATGACGGAATTAACGACCTTCTGGTCCTTCTAGAGGTCAATACGCAACCCGGCATGACACCCACTTCGCTCGTCCCCGAGCAGGCGGACCACGCCGGCGTTTCGTTTGATCGTTTAGTGTTCTGGATCGTGGAGGACGCTTATGCCCGCAAGCGTGCGGGGGGGACCGCGTAAGCCAACGCGCCCCCGGGCCGAAGGGCCCGCAAGTCCGAAGGCTCGACCGGCCGCGCGCGGCGCCGCGCCGCCGGCTGGAAAGCTGCAGGCCGCGCGCGGCGGCGTGGGCGTGTCGCCCGGCCTGGCGCTGAGCGTGGCCGGCGGCGCCCTGGTCGTCGCCCTGGTCGCCACCCTGGCCACCGGCCACCGGGCCGAGCGCCTGGGCCAGGCCATGGCCCGCGGCGTCGACGGCGAGTTCGCCGACCTCGGCTTCAAGCTGAAGACCGTGCACATCGAGGGCGCCTCGCCGATGGCCAAGGCCGACATCCTCAACGCCACGGCCCTGTATCAAGACCAGCCGACCCTGGGCCTGGACCTAGCCGACCTGCGCGCGCGGGTCGAGGGCGTGGGCTGGGTCAAGTCCGCCAAGGTCGTGCGCCTGCTGCCCGACACCGTGTTCATCTCCGTCGAGGAGCGCCCGGCCCTGGCCGTCTGGCAGCATTCCGGCGCCATGCGGGTGATCGACGGCGAGGGCCGCATCATCCGCGAGGCCGACGCCGCGCGCTTCCCGCAGCTGCCGCTGGTGGTGGGGCAGGGCGCCGACCAGGCCGCCGGCGCCATCCTGCCGGCCGTCAACGCCCGGCCGCGCCTGCGTGACCGCCTGGAGGCCCTGGTGCGCGTCGACGACCGCCGCTGGGACCTGCGCCTGAAAGATGGTTCGCTGATCCAGCTGCCGGCCATTGACGAAGAGTCCGCGCTGATTCAATTGGATCAACTCGATCAACGACAACGAATCCTCGATCTCGGTTTCGCGCGCATCGACCTGCGCGACCCCGAGATGGTGGCCGTAAGGCCTCGCGACGCGGTGCTGCCCGGGCAGCCCGTGGCCGGAGGGGCCTGATCATGAACTTGTGTGTGAGGTGACTTTAGCGATGTCGCGACTGGATGACCGGAAGCAAGCCCGCGAAGGCTTGAAGGCGACGCTCGTGCGTCAGCCGGCGGTCGCGGCCGTCGACCTTGGCGCGTCCAAGGTCACCTGCTTCATCATGAGGGCCGACGGGGTCCATCGCGACAACCGCACCCTGACCACGGCCGGGGTCGGCTATGTGCAGTCGCGCGGCGTGCGCGGCGGGGCGATCGTCAATCTGGACGAGGCCGCCCAGGCCATCGCCCAGGCCGTCGAGCGGGCCGAGACCGTGGCCGGCGTCAACGTCCAGGGGGTCAGCGTCTGCACGGCCGGCGGCCAGCTGGCCAGTCACCGCGTCCACACCCAGGTGTCGCTGGGCGCCCGGCCGATCGGCGACGGCGACCTGTCGCGCGCCATCGCCTCGGCCCTGGCCCAGGTCCGCATCCCCGGCCGCAAGCCGATCCACCTGCTGCCGATCGCCTGGTCGGTGGACGGCCAGCGCGGCATCCGCGACCCACGCGCCATGTTCGGCCGCGCCCTGGGCCTGGAGCTGCTGGTCGTCTCGATCAACGAGAACGTCTTCCACACCCTGGCCCACTGCGTCGAGCGCGCCCACCTCAGCTTCGAGGGCGTGGTCGCCGCGCCCTTCGCCTCGGCCCTGGCGGCCCTGGAGGAGGACGAGATGGACCTGGGCGCGGTGTGCATCGACATGGGCGGCGGCTCGACCTCGGTGGCGGTGTTCAACAACGGCGCCCTGTGCCACGTCGACAGCCTGGCCGTCGGCGGCGGGCACGTGACCCAGGACATCGCCCGCGGCCTGCAGACCTCGGTCGCCGGCGCCGAGCGCATCAAGACCCTGCACGGCAGCGCCATCGCCTCGGCCAACGAGGACCGCGAGATGATCGAGGCCCCGCCGCGCGGCGACGATCCGGGCGCCGGCCCGGTGATCGCGCCCCGGTCCCTGCTGAAGGGCATCATCCAGCCCCGCGTCGAGGAGACGTTGGAGCTGCTGCGCGAGCGGCTGAAGGCCTCGGGCGCGCCGGTCGAGCCGGGCGCGGGCATCGTCCTGACCGGCGGCGCCAGCCAGCTGGCCGGCGTGCGCGAGGTGGCCGTGCGCGTCTTCGACCGTCCGGTCCGCCTGGGCCGTCCGCGCCGGGTGCCGCACCTGGCCGACGCCGCCTCCGGCCCGGCCTTCTGCGCCGCGGCCGGCGTCCTGCACCGCTCGGCCTTCGGTCCGCGCGAGGTGGTCTCGCCCAAGGCCCTGGCCGGGGCGGCCATCCGCAAGCGCCCGCTCGACCCCAACGCCAGCCCGGTCGCCCGGGCCGCGGCCTGGCTGCGCGACAATCTTTGAAACAGAAGCCCGTCTTCTCGTCGTGAAATGACGCGGATGCGCCGCTACAACGGACACGCTCATCGTCCGCACGGGTGTGGAAATCGGACACAGGGGTGCGTAGCGTGACTTCATGGATACGCGTCCGAAAATCAGACTAGAGCCGTTACGCGAGATTGGTTTTCGAGACTGGGATCCGATCGGAGCAGGCGTGCCAGCGGATGAGTACGATACCTACCTGCTCAAGGCCGCCGGGCAGATCGCCAACGGCAGATCAGACGATGCTGTTGCCGAATACCTCGTGTCAGTAGAAGTCGAGGAGATGGGTCTCGGCTCTGCTCCTGATCTCCAGAAGCGTGCACTCGCTGTGGCTTCCGCCATCCGCTCCTATGTCCAGTCGTTGGGCTATCCAAAGTCTGCTTAGGGTGGGTTACCGACCTTGAACTGATGCCGGACAGCGGACACTCTGTGGCATGACCGTTTCTCTCCTCCATCTCGAAACTGGCTGTTCGCTGGAGTTTGCGGCCTCTGACATTGAGTGTGTCCGGGCTGCCCTTGAGCAGCACTACGGCATCCCCAAAGTCGATAAATCCAGTCCGATCCTTACTGTCTACACGTTCGCCAACGCGACGATCATCTTTCAGAACGAGTGGGACGACCCGTGTCTCATCGCCAATGAGCCGATGGGAGTGGCCATGCTGGAACAGTTGGCGAAAGAACTGGCCTAGGCACCAAGCGTCGCAAAGCAGGCCGTCCTTGTGTCCGTTCAGGGTCGGGTCCGGAAATCAGTCCCGCGCCAGGAACCGGACATCGGCCGCAAGGCGCCTAAGCGGACAGCGCGACCGTCTGTTCGGGGGGGGGGACGGAAGTTGCTCCCTCTCCCAGAGGGAGAGGGTCGGGGTGAGGGGGTACGGCGTCGGACGGAGCGCCGGCACGCCGTCGGACCTCGTAACCCCTCACCCTCCCACCGCTTCGCGGCGGGCCCCTCCCTCTCCCTCTGGGAGAGGGATCAATCGTCCGGCTAGGGTCGAAATAGGAAGATCGCATATCCGCCGATAAGCCGACCCTCAGATCGCCGCCGCCAGGAATTGTTGGTCTCGGTGAACCGGCACCACGAGGACGGGCGACGGCGGCTTGAAGGCGAAACGTCACGCGCCTGCGCCCAACTGTAAATTTTTATGACCGCGAAAATTTTCGTCTTGTCGCATCGGCGGCAAGCAGAGCCGCCAAGTCTTAACAGAATTTAAGCATGACTGTTTACGATCTAAGTGTCGGAAACCTCTGACGGCTTAGTTCTATCCCCTATGAAATTGGGGATTGGCGAGACTTTTTTGGTCAGCGGCGTTCCGTCGCATAACCCCATGGGCTAGGTTGGCGAACCCCAAGAATCCCAAGCGATTCCTTTGGATAACTGGATTTTTTCGGCCGCTTTGGGATCGACCGGGGGCCGACTCAGCTTATGCAGTTAACCACCGATTAAGGTTGGTGGTTGTTCTGTTAACCCGATCGTCGAGATGACTCCCGGCGGTTGATCCGCTCGGTAGTTGACGAATTCGGCGTTTAGGACGCGAGGGTCCCATGGCAATTTCTCTTTCCGCGCCGCGTACCACTGAACTGAAGCCGCGTATCGTGGTGTTCGGCGTCGGTGGGGCCGGTGGCAATGCTGTCAACAACATGATCGAGGCTGGCCTCGAGGGTGTTGAGTTCGTGGTGGCCAACACCGACGCGCAGCAGCTTCAGTTCGCCAAGACGGACCGCCGCATCCAGCTGGGCGTGCAGGTCACGCAGGGCCTCGGCGCGGGCGCTCACCCCGAGGTCGGCATGAGCGCCGCCGAGGAGAGCTTCCCCGAGATCGGCGAGCACCTGGACGGCGCGCACATGGTGTTCATCACCGCCGGCATGGGCGGCGGCACCGGCACCGGCGCGGCCCCGATCATCGCCAAGTGCGCCCGTGAGCGCGGCATCCTGACCGTCGGCGTCGTCACCAAGCCCTTCCACTTCGAAGGCCGCCACCGCATGCGCCTGGCCGACGCCGGCATCGGCGAGCTGCAGCGCTATGTCGACACCCTGATCGTCATTCCGAACCAGAACCTGTTCCGTGTCGCCAACGAGCGCACGACCTTCGCCGAAGCCTTCGGCATGGCCGACCAGGTGCTGCACTCGGGCGTCCGCTCGATCACCGACCTGATGGTCCTGCCGGGCCTGATCAACCTCGACTTCGCCGACGTCCGCACGGTCATGACCGAGATGGGCAAGGCGATGATGGGCACCGGCGAGGGCACCGGCGAAGACCGCGCCCTGATGGCCGCCCAGAACGCCATCGCCAACCCGCTGCTGGACGAAGTCTCGCTGAAGGGCGCCAAGGCCGTGCTGGTCAACGTGACCGGCGGCATGGACATGACGCTTCTTGAAGTCGATGAAGCGGCGAACGCGATCTCGGATCAGGTCGACCCGGAAGCCAACATCATCTTCGGCGCCGCCTTCGACCCGTCGCTGGACGGCGTGATCCGCGTGTCGGTGGTCGCCACCGGCATGGACGGCGCCTCGATCGCCCAGATCGAGCCCAAGCCCGTCTCGCGCAACACCACGGCCCAGCCGCTGATCGCCGAGACGCGCCCTGTCGCGCCGCAGGCCGCTCCGGCTCCGGCCGTTGCCGAGACCACCCGTCCGGGCATGCGCTACGAGCCGCGCCCGATCGAGCGTCCCGCCGCCGCCCCGGCCGCGTCCTACGCCCCCGAGCCGGCCTACGAAGAACCCGCCCCGATCGTCGAGGCCCAGGAAGACCTGCGCTTCGAAGAGCCGGTGATGGAAGAGCCGCGCGTCGCCGCCCCGGCCCCGCGCGTCACCCGCATCGTCGACCCGATGGTCGCCGAGGCCGAGGACGAGCCGCTGTACAGCGAGACCTACGAGGACCGCCGGGCCCAGAAGTCGAGCGGCTGGATGAGCCTGTTCGGCGGCGGCCGCCAGCAGCGCTACGAGCAGCCGGCCCAGCAGCAGCCGCGCCAGACGGGTTCGGCCCGTCCGCAGCTGCAGCCGCTGGACCAGCCGACGGCCGACGAAGGCGAGGATCTGGAGATCCCGTCGTTCCTGCGCCGCCTGGCCAACTGAAAGTCTCCGAAAGTTTAGTGGCGTACCCGTAAGCGTAAACGAGACCCCCGGGGCGAAAGCTCCGGGGGTTTTGCTTTTGGGGCTGCTGGGGTCCGCTCTCAATTGCGTGTCGGTGATACCCAAGCGAAATCAGCGCTCTCATTCGTTGTCATCCCGGAAAGCGCGTAGCGCTTGTCCGGGACCCAGGGGCCGGCGCGGTGCGCTCGCCCCTGGGTCCCGGCTCTACGGTCCGCCAGGCGGACCTTCGGCCGGGATGACAACTGAAAATCAACGATCCAATTGAGACCGGACCCTGGCGGGGACAGGCGCCCGCGCCGGTCCCCGATCGCGTGGGTCAGTGGGTCAGTGGGTCTTGGCGGCCGCGTCGGCGGCGGCGTCGGCCTTGCGCTCGGCGACCCCGACGGCGTCGGCGGTGTTCTTGGCGGCCTGGTCGGCGGCCGCCGCCGTGCTGTCGGCCGCCTTGTCCGTCGCCGCGGCGGTGTTGGCGGCGGCGGTGTTGGCGTTGGCGGCGGTGTCCTGGGCCGCCGAGGCCGTGGCCGCGCCGGCCTGGTCGGCGGCGGCGCCGGCATGGTCCTCGGTCTTTTGCGAGCAGGCCATCAGCGACAGGCTGGCGATCGAGGCGGAAATCAGCAGGGCGATGCGCATGGGGTCTCTCCGTGGCGGCGGGACGTTGATCGTCCTCGCGGTGACCCGGCGCGGATCGGCGCCGGGCGGGGTGGAGGCGGAAGCCTCCGGGTCCCAACGCCCGGCCGAGCCTTAGGCTCCGCCCGATGGTGTCGCGCGGCCGAAAGACAGGCTAGGATCGGCATGGTCTGCCAAGATTTTGGGAAATCAGGTCACGATGAAGCTCACCCGCGCCGATCGGAAGATCCTGGAGATCCTCCAGCAGGACAGCTCGGTCACGAACGTCGAGCTGGCCGAGCGGGTGGGGCTGTCGCCCAGTCCGTGCCTGCGCCGCGTCAAGGCGCTGGAGGCCTCGGGCCTGATCGCAGGCTACGTAGCCCTGCTGGACCGGCGCAAGGCGCGGCTGGACCTGCTGGCCTATGTCGAGGTCCAGGTCGACCGCCACAGCGAGACCGCCGCCGAGGCCTTCAAGGAGGCGGTGCTGCGCGAGCCGATGGTGGTGGGCTGCCACGCCATGACCGGCGGCTACGACTACCTGCTGCGGGTGGTGGCCCCCAACCTTGACGCCTATGCCGACTTCACCATGAAGCGCCTGCTGAAGATGCCGGCGGTCAAGGACATCCGGTCGTCCTTCGTGCTGGAGACGATCAAGGACGCCACGGCGCTGCCGCTGGATTATCTGGAGTAGGGGGAGCTGATTTCGGGCTTCGACCCTAGTCGGACCTTGGAGGAGAGTCTCTTCAGACGACCTCGGGCCTAATACGTGGTGCTCTTAAAATCCCGAGGGCTCAGGGATGTCGCGAAGGACTGACCAGACCGCATGGATTGAATTGTGTCGCCGTCCAGATATCGACCCTCACGCACATAGTGATCAAGCCATGGAAGGGATTGGCCGATGACGCCCCTAGTGATCGGCGCGCGGGTGATACTCAACTCTGCGGCTTGAATTTCGATGCCTATTTCGGGCGTCAAGGGGCGAACGGAAGATGGGTCGGAAGGGTGGGGGAAAAAGACGGCCAGCGGCAAGTCACGCACGGAGATAGAGCGGGTTGGCCCAAGGCCTATAAACGTCTGCAGACGAAAGTTTGGTCCAAACACGTTCTTGGCAATGGCGTCGATCGGCCAACGATCTCCAAAGGCAGCCGGGCGTTGCTCCGTATCCGCGAGAGACAGCACGGCCACGCCATGCGCGCCCATCGGGATTGGAATAGCCTCGCCAATTATTCCCACACCGCCGGAATCCATGGAGCCAAGTGCACGGATGCCGCGCCGAAAGCGATATTGCTGGACGCCGCTGCCGTTGTAGATAGCGTTGAACGCTTTGACCTTTACGGACAGGCGATAGCGATAACCGTAGGGCAGCAATCCGCTCGTTGATGGGGTCGGTGCGCATCCGGCCAAGACCAAACCCATTCCCCCGAACAAGACGGTCCTGCGGGGAATGCGGTTCTGATCGTGCATTTTAGGAGTGTCGCATAGAAAGGCTCAATGAAGGATTGATTGGCCTTATGGTCTGATTTCCACCCTTCTCGGACTCCCGCAACGTCAGCTTGTAGGAACTCCATCCGTTCCGGATGGGGCCGCGCCATCAAGGTTTCAAGGCGCGGCCTCGCCGTTGGCGGATGACGTCAGGGGCGAGGCCGGCAAGCGCGGCCCCCTATGGATCTGCTCTGAAGAAAACCTGTCATCCCGGACAAGCTCGGCGGAGCCGAGCGCCGATCCGGGACCGTCGCAAGCGCTGAGCTCACGCCCCGGTCCCGGATCTTCGCGCTGCGCGCTCGTCCGGGATGACAGCCGTTCCGAGGCATATGCGATAGGGGAGGGAAGGTGGTTTAGGGGGATAGACGCCGCCCAATCCCCGTCGCCGGCGCTATAAACCCCAGCCTTTCCAACGCCCTGAAAAATAATCAGCGTCACGAACGCGCCAGTCCTCAAACCTCGCGCACAATCAGGACTGTCTCCATCGCGGGGGAGGGCTCTTGGTACCGGCCCAAGCAGGCGATGGGGATGGAACCGAGCGGGGCCGCCTGGGCCTGGCGATCGGCTCCCGGCGGGCGGCGGGGCTCAGAAGGCTCCAAGGCTTGTCGGGGACGGTGGCGGGACAGGCGGGGCGACGGGGCCGGGAGGTAAAAACCGGCCTGTTCCAGGATCAGTCGGAGTCGCCAACGGCCCCTTCCGGGCGACTTTGATCCTGCCCGTCCGAGGGGGAACGTCGATCGGGATGAAACAAGCCCTCAGTCGCCGTCCCTCGAGACAAACGGTTCCGCGGAGCGGTCAGGTCTAGCCGAAACGCACACACTAAAACCCACGGTCATCCGGGCTCGGCCCGGACCGCTCCGCGCCTCCCCATCCCGCCGGGTTTTCCGGCCGGGACATGCGCTCGCGCGTGTCCCCAAGCGATGCGCCGCGTCTGTTGCGGACTCGCCCAAGGGCATGGTCTCAGGCTCGGTCGCAAAGATCCGGGAAAAGTCCATGCATTGGCATAAAATGACCGTTATGGGCAGGGAGTTGGCCATCATCGCCAGACATCGCCCCGCACAGCGTCCTATCCTGCCACCGTACCCCTTTCCGGAGCGCGGCGCATGCTGGTTGTCGATCAAAAGTCCCTGTCGCCCGCCGTGGCCTCGCCGGTGCGCCCGGCCCTGGAGGGCGTGGGGGCCTACAAGGCCGGCATGACCCTGGCCGAGGCGGGGCGCCGCGCGGGCCGCGCCGACCTGTCCAAGCTGGCCAGCAACGAGAACCTGCTGGGATGCAGCCCCAGGGTGGCGGCGGCGGTGCAGGAGGCGCTGGCCAGCCCCGAGATCTATCCGGACCCCTATTGCGAGACCCTGCGCGCCGCGATCGGCGGGCGGCTGGGCGTGGATCCGGCCCGCATCGTCATGACCCCGGGCTCCGAGGCCCTGATCGACTACCTGTTCCGCGCCGTGCTGCATCCCGGCGACAGCATCCTGCTGAGCTCGCCGACCTTCCCGGCCTACGAGATCTTCGGCCGCTGCGCCGAGGCCAGCCTGATCGATGTGCCGCGCCTGGCCAATTTCGACCTCGACGTCGAGGCCTTCAAGCACGAGGCGGCCAAGGGCCCCAAGCTGCTGGTGCTGTGCACGCCCAACAACCCGACCGGCGCGGCCCTCTCGGGCGTCGACCTGGCCGAGATCCTGGCGGTCACCCCGCGCTCGACCGTGGTCTTCGTCGACGAGGCCTATCGCGAATACCACGAGCCTTTCGACGCCCTGGACCTGCTGAAGGCCTGGGGCGGGACCTGGGTCTCGGGCCGGACCTTCTCCAAGGCCTATGGCCTGGCCGGCCTGCGGGTGGGCTACGGGATCTGCTCGTCGGCCGAGCTGGTCGGCTACCTGGACCGCATCCGCCCGCCGTTCAACGTCACCGCCGTCAGCCAGGCCGCCGCCCTGGCCGCCTGGAACGACGTCGAGCACCTGGAGCGCACCGTCGCCCTGACGATCGCCGAGCGGGGCCGGGTCGAGGCGACCCTGGACGCCCTGGGCGTGGAGCGCACCCGAAGCGCCGCCAATTTCGTGTTCCTGCGCAGCCCGGCCGGCGCCGAAGCCACCGCCGCGCGTTTGTTGCGCGAAGGGCTTATCGTTCGTCCCACGCCCGTGCCCGGCGGCTGGGTGCGGATCACCGTCGGCCGTCCCGCCGACAACGACCGCCTGATCGCCGCCCTGCCGGCCGCCCTTGCTGTGTGATGCGAGACGACCGTGCCGGAAACCTCGTCCTTCGACAGGCTCAGGATGAGGTTTCTTGCTGACTCCACATTCGCCCTCATCCTGAGCTTGTCGAAGGACGGGGGCGCACCACCTTTCATCAAGATCGCTTCGCTGGAGCCATCCCATGACCCTCAGCCCCCAGAACCCCCTCGGCCTCGACGGCTTCGCCTTCGTCGAGTTCACCAGCCCCGAGCCGGCCGCCATGAAGGCGCTGTTCGAGCAGCTGGGCTTCGTCGCGGCCTCGACCCACCCGACCAAGGCCGTGACCCGCTACAAGCAGGGCCGCATCAACCTGCTGGTCAATGACGAGCCCGCCGGCCAGGCCGCCGAATTCCGCGCCGCCCACGGCCCCTCGGCCAACGGCATGGCCTTCACCGTCGAGAACGTCGAGCAGGCCTATGCCGAGGCCCTGAAGCGCGGGGCGGTGGCGGCCGAGGCGAGCCCGACCCTGCTGGGCCAGGGCGCCAGGGTGCTGGAAGGCATCGGCGGCTCGATGCTGTACCTGGTGGCGGGTCCCGACGCGGTGTTCGCCGACTGGACCCCGGTCCCCGACGCGGCCGAGGCGGAAGCGGCCAACAGCGTGGGCCTGGACCTGCTCGACCACCTGACCCACAACGTCAAGCGCGGCCAGATGCGCACCTGGTCGAGCTTCTACCGCGACGTCTTCGGCTTCGAGGAGCAGAAGTATTTCGACATCAAGGGCCAGGCGACCGGTCTGTTCAGCCAGGCGATGATCGCCCCCGACAAGGCCATCCGCATCCCGCTCAACGAGAGCCAGGACGACCAGAGCCAGATCGAGGAGTTCATCCGCCAGTACAATGGCGAGGGCATCCAGCACCTGGCCCTGACCACGGACGACATCTACGACACCGTCGAGAAGCTGCGCGCCCGGGGCGTCAGGCTGCAGGACACGATCGAGACCTATTACGAGCTGGTCGACAAGCGGGTGCCCGGCCATGGCGAGGACCTGGAGCGGCTGCGCAAGAACCGCATCCTGCTGGACGGCAAGGTCGGCGAGGAAGGCCTGTTGCTGCAGATCTTCACCGAGAACCTGTTCGGGCCGATCTTCTTCGAGATCATCCAGCGCAAGGGCAATCAGGGCTTCGGCAATGGCAACTTCCAGGCGCTGTTCGAGAGCATCGAGCTGGACCAGATCCGCCGCGGGGTGATCACGGTCGAGGCTTGAACCCCTCAAGGGTGTCATCCCGGACGAAGCGCGCAGCGCGAAGATCCGGGACCGACGCCTGAGCGCTGCGCTTGTGGCGGTCCCGGATCTGCGCTTCGCTTGTCCGGGATGACAGCACTAGGGTGCGGTCGAGAAAACGAGCCTGGGACCCAACCATGGACCTCACCTACCAATCCGGCTTCGGCAACCACGTCTCCAGCGAGGCCGTGCCCGGGGCCCTGCCGGTCGGCCAGAACTCGCCGCAGAGGCCGCCCTACGGCCTCTATGCCGAGCAACTGTCAGGCACGGCCTTCACCGCCCCGCGCCACGAGAACCGCCGGTCGTGGCTGTACCGCCTGCGGCCCAGCGCCGGCCACGGGCCCTATGCGCCCTATGTCCAGGACCGGCTGAAGAGCGGCCCGTTCGACGCCGCCGCGCCCACGCCCAACCGCCTGCGCTGGGACCCGATGGAGGTTCCGGCCGAGCCGACTGACTTCGTCGATGGGCTGGTGACGATCGGCGGCAACGGCGACGTGGCGACCCAGGCCGGCATGGCCGCGCACCTGTACCTGGCCAACCGCTCGATGATCGACCGGGTGTTCCAGAACGCCGACGGCGAGCTGCTGGTCGTGCCCCAGCGGGGGGCCTTGCGCTTCGTCACCGAGTTCGGCCGGCTCGACGCCGCGCCCGGCGAGATCGTGGTCATTCCCCGGGGCGTGCGGTTCCGGGTCGAGTTGGACGGCCCGGCGCGGGGCTATGTCTGCGAGAACTACGGCATGGCGTTCCGCTTGCCGGAGCTCGGACCGATCGGCTCGAACGGCCTGGCCAACAGCCGCGACTTCCTGACCCCCGTCGCCGCCTTCGAGGACATCGAGCGCCCCACCGAGGTGATCCAGAAGTTCCAGGGCGGCCTGTGGATGGGAACCTGGGACCACAGCCCGCTGGACGTGGTGGCCTGGCACGGGACCCTCGCGCCCTACAAATACGACCTGGCGCGGTTCAACACGATCAACACGGTCAGCTTCGACCATCCCGACCCGTCGATCTTCACCGTTCTGACCGCGCCCAGCGAAGTCCCCGGCACGGCCAATGTCGACTTCGTGATCTTCCCGCCGCGCTGGATGGTGGCCGAGCACACCTTCCGCCCGCCCTGGTTCCACCGCAACGTGATGAGCGAGTTCATGGGCCTGGTCACCGGCGCCTACGACGCCAAGGCCGGCGGCTTCTCGCCCGGCGGGGCCAGCCTGCACAACATGATGAGCGACCACGGCCCCGACGTCGCCAGCCACAAGGGCGCGACCGAGGCCGAGCTTGCGCCGCACAGGATCGACGGGACCATGGCCTTCATGTTCGAGAGCCGCTGGGTGATCCGTCCGACGAAGTTCGCGCTGGAGACTTCCGCGCTTCAGGCCGACTATGACGCCTGCTGGACAGGCTTTCCCAAGGCCAAGCTGCCCTAGGGACGTCGGTCGGCCCCAACAACGAAGCAAAAGAGGAAGCGCCCATGAAGCTTGCGTCCCTGAAGGGCGGCCGCGACGGCCGGCTGGTGGTGGTCTCCAACGACCTGGCCTGGTTCACCGACGCCGGAACGATCGCCCCGACCCTGCAAGCCGCCCTCGACGACTGGGAGCGCTGCGAGCCGATGCTGAGGGCCCTGGCCGAGAGCCTCGAGCACGGCGGCGTGCCGCAGGAGCGCTTCCACGAGCACGAGGCCGCCAGCCCCTTGCCCCGGGCCTATCAGTGGCTCGACGGCAGCGCCTATGTGAACCACGTGCAGCTGGTGCGGCAGGCGCGGGGCGCCGAGATGCCGGAGAGCTTCTGGACCGATCCGCTGATGTACCAGGGCGCCTCGGACGGGTTCCTGGGACCGCGCGACACCATCCCGCTGGCCAACTCCGCCTGGGGCTGCGACCTGGAGGGCGAGGTGGCCGTGATCGTCGGCGACGTGCCGCTGGGCGCGACCCGCGAGGAGGCCCTGGCCGCCATCTGCCTGGTCATGCTGTGCAACGACATTTCCCTGCGCGGCCTGATCCCGGCCGAGCTGGCCAAGGGCTTCGGCTTCGTCCAGTCCAAGCCGGCCAGCGCCTTCTCGCCCGTGGCCGTGACGCCGGCCCGGCTGGGCGAGGCCTGGAAGGACGGCAAGCTGCACGGCGCGCTGCTGGTCACCCTGAACGGCGAGGACTTCGGCAAGGCCGACGCCGGCGTCGACATGACCTTCGACTTCGGGACCCTGGTGGCCCACGCCGCCAAGACCCGCGCCCTGTCGGCCGGCACGATCATCGGCTCGGGCACGGTCAGCAACCGCGGCCCGGACGGCGGCCCGGGCAAGCCTGTCAGCGAAGGCGGCCTGGGCTATTCGTGCCTGGCCGAGGTCCGCACGATCGAGACCCTGCAGACCGGCCATCCCAAGACGCCGTTCCTGATGGGCGACGACACGGTCCGCATCGAGATGCGCGACGCCAAGGGGCATTCGATCTTCGGGGCCATCGAGCAGACGGTCGAGCGCATTTGAGCCAGGAGGCCACGCCGGAAGCCGAGATCGGCGAGCGGGTCTGGACCACGCCGGCGGGCGTCAAGCTGGGCCCGCTCGACCAGATCGCCGATCCCGGGGCGCGGAACTACGTGCTGCGGATCGGCGACAAGCGCTTCCACGGCTTCGTGGTGCGCCGGGGCGAGGCGGCGTTCGGCTATGTCGACCGCTGCCCGCACGCCGGCTTGCCGCTGGCCCAGGTGCTGGACCGCTACCTGACGCACGATGGATCGCTGATCGCCTGCTCCTGGCACGGAGCGCTGTTCGAGCCGGAGACGGGCGCCTGCGTCGGCGGGCCCTGCGTCGGGGCGCGGCTGTCGCCCTGGCCGGTGCGGGTCGAGGACGGGCGGATCGTCACGGCCTGAGGCCTGCACGAAAACTCCACGGCCCCTTTCCCGTTCGTGGAAACCCGCGCCACGACCGCGAAACCTCGCGCCTTTAGGTCTGTCCTTGCAGAACAGGGAGCCGACCGATGCCTTTCGCCCAGATCCAGGTGCGCGACTACGCCGTGGTGGTCCATGCCGGCAACGACGAATGGACCTGGCAGGTGATGGATTTCGAGGCCCGCGTCGCCGCCAGCGGCGCGGCACCGGATCGCGAGAGCGCCTGGCGCAGCGGCCTGTTCGCGGCGGGAGCGGTCGGGGCCTTCGCCCGGATCGGGCGGCGGGCCTGACCGGCGGGCAAAAGAAAGGCCGCCTTCTACAGGAGAAGAAGACGGCCGAAAGTCGCATAGGAGGAAACGCCCAGAAGGGCCGAAACCTCTATAGCGCAACACGCCGTTCGTGACAACGTTGTCATGTAATTTTTTACAGGCAGAGCTGAAAGCCCCGGTTTTGTTGGGTCAAAGACCTTGGCGAAGGCGGGACGGGCCGCCAGGTTCGGGGGGATTCAGACTGGAGACCCCCGTGAGCCTGACCCTCCGCCTCGCCGTTCCCGAGGACCTGTCCGCCCTGCGCGACCTGATGAACGCGTCGATCGGCGAACTGCTAAGGCCCTTCCTGGCGCCGGACGCGGTGGCGGCCTCGTTCGACATCATGGGGCTGGACAGCCAACTGATCGCCGACGGCACCTATTTCGTGGTGGAGGACGACGGAGCCCTGGCCGGCTGTGGGGGCTGGAGCCGGCGCGCCACCCTGTTCGGCGGCGACCATTCGGCCGGCCGCGACGCCGCCCTGCTGGATCCGGCCCGCGACGCGGCCCGGGTGCGGGCGATGTACACCCACCCCGACCACGTCCGCAAAGGCGTGGGGCGGGTCATCCTGGAAGCCTGCGAAGCGGCGGCGGCGGGCGAGGGGTTCACGCGCTGCGAACTGGCCGGGACCCTGGCCGGCGAGCCGCTGTACCGCGCCTGCGGCTATCACGAGATCGAACGGTTCTCCGCGCCGACCTCCAGCGGGGTCGAGGTGCCGCTGGTGCGGATGGGCAAGGCCCTGCCGGGGGCGGTCCAATAGAAAAAGGGCGGGTCCGGGGACCCGCCCTTTCTTACGCTTACTCGGTACGCGACGCCTATCGGAACAGGCTGAGGATCGACGAGGACGACTGGTTGGCGATGGAGAGGGCCTGGATGCCCAGCTGCTGCTTGGTTTGCAGCGACTGCAGCTTGGCGCTTTCCTTGGCCAGGTCGGCGTCGACCAGGTTGCCCACGCCGGCGTCGAGGCTGTCCTGCAGCTTGCCGACGAAGGTCAGGTGGGTATCCAGGCCGGTCGAGCTGGTGCCCAGCGAGGCCAGCTTGTTGGTCGCCGTGCCCAGGGCCTTGCTGACGGAGTCGATCATCGTCTTGGCCGAGGCCGCGTCGGTGAACGAGGCGGCGGCCGACAGGCCGATGCCGGTCAGCGACAGGGTCTTGGCGCTGACGGTGAACTGCGAGCCGTCCGCGTTGGCCAGGAAGGCCAGCTTTGTGGTCGAACCGTCGGCGATCGAGACGCCGTTGAACTTGGCGTTGGTGACGGCCTTGGTGATCTGGTCGCGCAGGCTGTTGAAGTCCGACTTCAGGGCGTTGAACGAGGCGGTGTTCAGCGAGGTGTCGGAAGCGGCCAGGGCCTTTTCCTTCATCTTGCCCAGCAGGTCGGTGACGGTGTCGCCGGCGGCCAGGGCCACGTCGATGGTCGACTGGCCGCGCTGCAGCGAGTCCTTCACGGCGTTCAGCGAGCTGGCGGTCGACGATTGCGTCTTGGCCATCGCCCAGATCGCGCCGTTGTCCTTGGCGTTGCCGACCTTCTTGCCGGTGTTGATACGCTGTTGCGTAACACCCAGCTCGTTGTTGGTGGCGTTCAGGTTCTGCAGGGCGATCATCGCGCCCGAGTTCGTATTGATGCTGTTCAGAGCCATTTCGGCGGTTTCCCATTCAAGGTTGCCGACGTCATTTTGACGGTCGGGAGCATTTTGCTCGCCGCCAGCATCCACGGTCGTGCTTTCGATATTGTAAAAGTGTCGCAGCTATTTTCGCGACGTAACTAATGTCTCGTTAGTCATTCCGATTCGGCGAAAGTCAGCGGTGCTGAATGGAGTTCTTTTGACCGAGAGTCCCGAAGGTGAATCTTAACCCGGGATTGACTCTGTCGAATGGTCGACTGTTCCTGGCTATATGCGGGTTGATGGCGCCCACCCGTCGCGGGGTGAGTCTTGCCGGGCGGTCCAATAGAAAAAGGGCGGGTCCGAGGACCCGCCCTTCAAGGTGCTGAACTCGAAGACCGAACCGCTTAGCGGAACAGGCTGAGGACCGACTGGGACGACTGGTTGGCGATGGAGAGCGCCTGGACGCCCAGCTGCTGCTTGGTCTGCAGCGACTGCAGCTTGGCGCTTTCCTTGGCCAGGTCGGCGTCGACCAGGTTGCCGACACCCGCATCCAGGCTGTCCTGCAGCTTGCCGACGAAGGTCAGGTGGGTGTCCAGGCCGGTCGAGCTGGTGCCCAGCGAGGCCAGCTTGTTGGTCGCCGTGCCCATGGCCTTGGTGACGGTGTCGATCATCGTCTTGGCCGCGGCGGCGGTCGTGAAGGTCGAAGCCGCCGACAGGCCCAGGCCGACCAGCGACAGGGTCTTGGCGGCGACGGTGAACTGGGTGCCGTCCGCGTTGGCCAGGAAGGCCAGCTTGGTGGTCGAGCCGTCGGCGATCGACACGCCGTTGAACTTGGCGTTGGTGACGGCCTTGGTGATCTGGTCGCGGAGGGAGGTGAAGTCCGACTTCAGGGCGTTGAACGACGCGGTGTTCAGCGAGGTGTCGGAAGCCGCGAGCGCCTTTTCCTTCATCTTGCCCAGCAGGTCGGTGACGGTGTCGCCGGCGGCCAGGGCCACGTCGATGGTCGACTGGCCGCGTTGCAGCGAGTCCTTCACGGCGTTCAGCGAGCCGGCGGTCGAGGACTGGACCTTGGCCATCGCCCAGATCGCGCCGTTGTCCTTGGCGTTGCCGATCTTCTTGCCGGTGTTGATGCGTTGTTGCGTGACCTGAAGTTCGCTGTTGGTGGTGTTCAGGTTCTGCAGGGCGATCATCGCGCCCGAGTTGGTATTGACGCTATTCAGCGGCATCCGACGTATTCCTATTCAAGGTGTCCGACGTCATTTTGACGGCCGGGAGCATTTTGCTCGTGATCAGGATGTCGGTCGCCTGTTTAAAATGGATGAACCCGGAGCTTCTTGCTCAATTGTGACTGCATGGTGGGAAAAATCTGCAGGGTTATATTTTCAATCCAAAGGTCGTGTGTCAATTTGACGCAATAACCGTGCTCGCCCGCAAATACTTTGGGTTTCGGCGACTTGCGGGTGAAATCGTCTGGGTGGTCCCTGCGGCCAAATGTCCACCTGAACGCCGTCAGGCGCACAGCCGCTGCGGCGCCAGGTCGCGGTCGTCGGCTTCGAAAAGGTCGAAAGCCTCCTCCCAGGCGGCTTGCCGCGAGGCGCGCAGGGCCGCGTCGTCGATGATCCGGACGATCTGGTCTTCGCGGTCGTTCCACACCAGGCCGATGTCGGCGGCCCGCCCGGCGTCGCGGCCGAGCAGCAGGATGATGTCGGCCCGCAGCACCCGCTCGGGGCTCAGTCGCATCAGGGTGCGTCCGCCGCCGAGGTCGCGATGGATGTCGGCGAAGGCGAGCACGGCCGAGATCATGGCGGCGCTGACCGGGGCCACGTGCCAATCCTGGGTGAGGAGATGGGCCTGGGTGAGGAGACGGGTCATGAGGCGGAGCTCCAGATCGGGCGTCTTGCCCTGCGGCTCCCCTTTTGTGGGTGTTCTGCGTCAAAAACGGTCGTATAGAGTCGCGCCATGCGACACGACAAGGCGACCCGACTGCTGGACCTGGCCCGGATGCTGGCCGGATCGTCCGAGGGCCTGACCCTCGACGAGATGGCCCGCGCCATGGGCGTCGGCCGGCGTACGGCCGAGCGGATGCGCGACGCGGTCTGGGCCGCCTTCCCGCAGATGGAGGCGATCGAGGATCCGCCGACCAAGCGCTTCCGCATCCCTTCGGGGCTGGACAGCCTGTTCCAGACCCCCACCGCCGAGGAGCTGGCGGCCCTGCGCACGGCGGCCGACAGCTACGCGGCCGGCGGGGCCGAGGGGCGGGCCGCCGCCCTTTACGCCCTGGAACGCAAGCTGCTGTCGGCCCTGCGCGGCGCGGCGCGGCGCAAGGTGGCCCCGGACGTCGAGGCCCTGGTCCAGGCCGAGACCATCGCCGTCCATCCCGGCCCGCGCCCGTTCGAGAGCGAACAGGTGCTGACCGCGATCCGCACCGCGGTGAAGGGCCTGCAGGCCCTGTCGTTCCGCTACGAGGGCGGCAGCGCGCCGGGGCGGACCCGCAAGGTCACGCCCCTGGGCATCCTGTTCGGTCACAGCAACTATCTGGTGGCCACCGAGGGGCGGGACCCCAGGCCCCGCACCTTCCGCCTGGACCGCATGCAGGCGGTGGCGGCGCTGGACGAGCCGGCCCCGCCGCCGGCCGACTTCTCGCTGCAGGCCTTCGCCGACGAGAGCTTCGGCATCTATCACGGCCAGATCGAGGACGTGGTCCTGCGCATCGGGCCGGCCCGCGCCGAGGACGCCCTGCGCTGGCGCTTCCATCCCAACCAGGTGGTGACCCAGGACCCGGACGGCGCGGTCACCGTGGCCTTCCGGGCCAGCGGCATGCTGGAACTGTCCTGGCACCTGTTCACCTGGGGCGACGCGGTGCGGATCGTCTCGCCGCCAGGGCTGCGGGAGATGATGGTCGAGGAACTGCGGACGGCCCTGAAGGCGCACGAGGGGGCGTGAGGCATGGCTAGGGCGCCTTTCCGCCGGCTTCGTCCACGAACGCGCCCACCGTCTCCGCGAACGCGTCGGGCCGTTCCAGATAGATGAAGTGGCCGCCGCCCGTCATGACGATCCGCCTGGAGCCGGGGATCAGGGCCTCCAGGGCTCCGGCGTGGGCGTGGATGTCGGGCATGTCGACCTCGCCGGTGATGATCAGGGTGGGAACCTTGATCTCGCCCAGGCGGCCCATGACCTCCGGTCCGTCCTTGACCATCCGCGACGCGCCGAAATTGCCGGGATGAGCCGTCAGGTCGGCGGCGACGAAGGCGCGCTGGGCCTCGGCGCCGAGCGTCAGGATGTAGGGGTCCTTGACCGCGTCGGCGAGACGGCCCTGGGACAGCAGGCCGACCAGCTTCATGGTCCGGTCGGTGAAGTGCTGGGACGGCCGAAAGCCGTTCACCGCCGCCCCGACCAGGACCAGGCCGTCCACTGTTTGGGAATGGGCCAGGGCGTAATCCACCGCGATCCCGCCGCCCGAGGACGATCCCAGAAGGACCGCGTGGCCGACCCCGGCGGCCTTCATCACCGCGTCCAGGTCGGCGACGGCGTCGTAGGGCGCGGTCGCGGCCGGCGAGTTTCCATAGCCTCGGCGGTCATAGCGGACCACCTTGAACCGGGCGCACAACCGGGGCCAGGCGGCGTCGAAGGCCGAGCCGTCCAGGATGCCGTCGTGCAGCAGGACCAACGCCTTGGGCCCGGCCCCGCAGGTTTCGTAGGCGACCTTGCCGCCTTCGACGGGGGCGAAGGTCGGGGTCGCGAGGACGGGCGTTCCGCTGAACAGCAGGCAGCCGGCCGCGATCGCCGCGGCGGGCGTTGAAAACGGTCGCATCGATGTCTCCGGGGTTGAAGCGCCGTCAGCCGGCGCGCTTGAACTCGTCTTGTTCGCGTTCGGGCGTGTCTTCCGGCGCGTATTCCAGGATGTCGCCCGGCTGGCACCGCAGGTAGGCGCAGATCGCCTCCAGGGTCTCGAACTTCATGCCCTTCACCTTGCCGGACTTCAGCAGCGAGAGATTGGCCTCGGTGATGCCGATGGCGCGGGCCAGGACGTTGGAGCGCACCTTGCGCCTGGCCAGCATGACGTCGAGACGCAGGATGATCGGCATCAGACGAACGCCTCGCGGTCTTCCTCGATCTCGCGTCCCACCCGCATGACCTGGCCGATCACGAACACCAGCAGGCCCAGCACCAAGGCCTGGACACTGGCCATGTGGGCCCAGTTCTTGTCGATCTCGTAGCCCGTGGCGCTGAGGAACAGGTGGCAGACGAAGGGCGACAGGGCGTAGGCGCACAGCCAGCCGCCGATCCGGCTGAAGCCTCGGCCGTTCTCGGGCGAGAACACCCGGCCCCGGGCATAGAGGCCAAAGAGCGAGCGCAGGCTCCAGAACAGCATGATGATCGGCGTCGCGCGCACGATGCCGACCAGGCAGTAGATCAGCCGGTGGGGCAGGGGCAGCGAGCCGAAGGCGACGGAGTTGGGCGGCCCGTCGCCGATGTAGCAATTGTCCGGCCCGATCCGGACCAGTTCGCCCTTGTAGAACAGCATGGCGGCCAGGGCGGCGACGAGAATGGCCGCCGACAGGGTCAGCAGGCCGGTGAACAGCCAGGCCAGGGCGCGGCTGCCCAGCCGCACGCGGCGCTGGGCGGCGGTTTCCGGCGCGGCGATCGTCTCGGCGCGCGGCTTGAGTTTGACGACGGTGCTCATGGCGTCCTCCCGTGACGCCAACCTCGTTCCGAAATTTCTTTCTGTCAAACGATAATACTCTGCCTAGCTATCCACCAATCGCAGCAATGCCAGCTCTCGAGCCCTTGGCGACGCCGCCCGCCGGCTCGGCAACCGGCTGGTTTCGAACGCCTCCAGCACCTTGGGGTGGATATAGGCCGCGCGGCAGACGGCGGGGGTGTTGCCCAGCAGGCCGGCCACGGCCTTGACGCAGGTGTTGAGCGCGCGCCGGGCCTCGGCCTGGGTCGTCGGCCTGGGGCTCAGGCTCAGGGCCTCCAGCGCCGCCAGCGAGCCGTACCAGGTGCGGAAGTCCTTGGCCGAGAAGTCGTCGCCACAGGCGGTGCGGATGTAGTCGTTGACGTCGCTGCTCTCGACGGCCCGCCGCTGGCCGTCCTCGTCGACGTACTGGAACAGGCGCTGGCCGCGCAGCTCCTGGCAGGCGGCGACGATGCGGGCCAGGCGACGGTCGCGAAAGCCCGTCCTGTGCATCTTGCCGCTCTTGCCCTTGAACTCGAACACCGCGCCGCCGCCGGCCAGCTTCAGGTGGCGCTTTTGCAGGGTGGTCAGGCCGAAGCTCTTGTTGGCCTTGGCGTACTCGTCGTTGCCGACCCGGATCAGGGTCAGTTCCAGCAGGCTGACCACGGCGGCCAGCACCTTCTCGCGCGGCAGGCCTCGGCGCGCCAGGTCGGCGGCCACGCGCCGGCGCAGCCGGGGCAGGGCGCGGCCGAAGGCGGCCATGCGGTCGTACTTGCGCGCGTCGCGGTCGGCCCGCCATTCGGGATGATAGCGATACTGCTTGCGGCCCTTCTGGTCGCGGCCGACCGCCTGGATGTGGCCGTTCGGGTCGGGGCAGATCCAGACGCTGGTCCAGGCGGGCGGAATGGCCAGGGCCTTGATCCGCGCCAGGGTGGCCGGATCGCTCACAGGGCGGCCGTCCTCGTCGACATAGGAAAAGCCCTTGCCGCGAGCCAGCCGTAGGAGGCCCTGCTCCTGGTCGTTGACATAGGCCAGCAGGGTGCGTTCGGCGGGCGGGGTCTCGAGCGTGTCGCGGGGCACGATCATCGCCTCGCTGGACGGCCCGAGCCGCCGTTCTCGGAAATATCCCGGTCCATCGCCTCGCTCCCAACCCTATCGTCGGCCAACGTGGTAGACGGAGCGCCGGTTCCGGGAGCGATGCGCCAGACATGAACTACCGACACGCCTTCCACGCCGGCAATTTCGCCGACCTGCAGAAGCACGCGATCGTGCTGGCCCTGCTGAAGGCGCTGACCGCCGACGAGGCCCCGTTGTCGGTGATCGACACCCATGCCGGGGCCGGGGCCTACGACCTGGGCGGCGACATGGCCCTGCGCTCGGGCGAGGCGGCGGCCGGGATCGGGCGGCTGCTGGCCATGGACGAGGCCCCCGCGGTGTTCGCGCCGCTGGTCGCGGCGGTGAAGACCTTGAACGGCGGCGCGGCGGGGGCGCTCTATCCGGGTTCGCCGCTTCTGGTCGCCCGCCATCTGCGCAAGACCGACCGCTACGCCGGATGCGAGCTGCGGCCCGACGACTTCGACAGCCTGCGCCGGACCCTGGCGCCCTACGCCTTCGCCCAGGCGGTCAAGGCCGACGGCTACGCCACGGCCGCGGCGCGGGCGGGGAAGGGCGGGCGCACCTTCGTCCTGATCGACCCGCCGTTCGAGCGCAGCGACGACTACGCCCAGATCGTCGCCACCACCCGGGCGGTGCTGGCCACGGACAAGGACGCGGTCATCGCCGCCTGGATGCCGCTGAAGGACCTGGAAACCTTCGACGCCTTCATGCGGGCGATGGAAACCGTCACGAAGGACGCGCTAGCTGCGGAGCTGCGCCTGAGACCCTTGACGGATCCCATGAAGATGAACGGTTGCGCGATGGTCATGGTCGGGGCGCCCCGGTCCACGGAAGGCGCGATCACCGAGGCCACCACGTGGCTGGCCGACACGCTGGGCGAGGCCGGCGCCAAGGCGCGGATCTGGCGGGCGTGACGGCGGCGGCTCCCAGTTTCCGGGAGGCGTTCTGGGTCTGGCTCAAGGTCGGCTGCCTGGGCTTCGGCGGTCCGGCCGGCCAGATCGCCTTGCTGCATCGCGAGGTGGTCGAACGGCGCGGCTGGGTCGACGAGGCGCGCTTCGCCCATGCCCTGAGCTTCTGCATGCTGCTGCCCGGGCCGGAAGCCCAGCAACTGGCGACCTGGCTGGGCTGGCGCCTGCACGGCGTGCGCGGCGGCGTCGCGGCCGGCCTGCTGTTCGTTCTGCCGGGCCTGCTGGTGATGCTGGGCCTGTCGGCGCTGTACGTCGCCCATGGCCGCGCGGCCTGGGCCGGACCGGCCCTGCTGGGCCTGAAGGCGGCGGTGGTGGCCCTGGTGCTGCAGGCCCTGATCCGCATGGGCGGCCGGGCGATCCGGGGCGTGGCCGGAGGGTGGGCCGCGGGCCTGGCCTTCGCCGCCCTGACCTTCACCGTCCTGCCCTTTCCGCTGATCATCCTGGCGGCCGGCGCGGTGGGCTGGGCCCTGGGCGGCGGCGCCGTCGCGATCGAGCCTCCGCAGGCCACGGCGCGGACCCCCTGGCGCACGGCCCTGGTCTGTCTCGCCGTCTGGCTGGCGCCGGTGCTGCTGGCCCTGACGGTTTCGCCGGCCTCGACCCTGGCCCGGATGGGCGGGGTGTTCAGCATCCTGGCGGTGGCCAGCTTCGGCGGCGCCTATGCGGCCCTGGCCTATGTCGGCCAGGCGGCCGGCGCGTTCGGCTGGCTGGCGCCGGGCCAGATGCTGGACGGCCTGGGCCTGGCCGAGACCACGCCGGGACCGCTGGTGCTGGTGCTGGTCTTCGTCGGCTTCGTCGGCGCCTATCAGAACGCGCCGCCGGACCTGGCCTGGGTCGCCGCCCTGGCCGGCGGGCTGATGGCCGCCTGGACGACGTTCGCGCCGTCGTTCCTGTGGATCTTCGCCGGCGGGCCGTTCTTCGAGCGCCTGCGGTCCCGCCCGCGGCCCGCCCGGGCCCTGGCCCTGGTTTCGGCGGCCGCCGTCGGGGTGATCGCCAACCTGGCCGTCTGGTTCACGGTGCACCTGCTGTTCCGGGTGGGCGCGGTCCACGCCTGGGGGCCGCTGCGGGCGGAACTGCCGGACCTGGCCAGCATCAACCTGCCGGCGGCCGGCCTGACCATCCTGGCGTGCGGCCTGGTGTTCGCCCTGCGCGCGCCGATCCTGGCGGTGGTGGGCGCCATGGTCGCCGCCGGCCTCGCCCTAGACGCGATCGGACTGATTTAAGCGCGCGCTGCGATTTTGCGACTCGCCAAGCCGAGAACCGTGTTATGCTGCACCGCAACAAAACGGTTGTTGGAGCTCGGCCATGACCCTGTCATTCCTTCCCGAACTGCCCAAGATCGATCCTGAAAAGGGCCCGAACCTGATGGCCGGCGCGGCCTCGCCCCTCTGGTTGATGTTCGGCGGCGCGGCCATGGCCGGGGCGACCTGGTGGTGGTGGGCCACCCGCTGGCGCGAGGCCGTCAATGTCGAGGCGCTGATGGCGCCGGCGCCGGCGCCGACCGCGACCTTGCCCACGCCGGAGCCCGTCGAGCTGGCGCCGGAACCGGCCGTCGCGGCGCCGATCGACCCCGTCACGGAAGCGCCGATCCTCGCGCCGGTCGATCTGGAGACCCCCACGCCGATCGCGGCGGCCGAACCCGTGGTCGAGGCCGCCGTCGAAACCGCTGTCGAAACCGCCGAAACCGCTGTCGAAACCGCTGTCGAAACCGCCAAGTCGGTCGCCGACGACCTGACCCAGCTGGTCGGGATCGGCCCCAAGCTGGCGGCGTCGCTCTCCGAGCTGGGCGTGACGCGCTTCGAGCAGATCGCCGCCTGGGGCGTCGAGGACCTGCTGGACTTCGACGCCAAGCTGAACCTCAAGGGCCGCGCCGAGCGGGACGCCTGGGTGGCCCAGGCCAAGCGGCTGACGACCGGCGCCTGATCCCTTCCGACCGCTCGTCCCGGCGTCGCCGGGATGGGCGGGGCGGACTATTCCAGCCCGAACGCCGCCAGCAACCGGTCGGCCGCCGCCGAGGCGGGCAGGTCGCCGGCCCGCACCGCCCGCTCGACCTCCGCCGCGATGGCCGCCACGGCCGGCGCCTCGCGAAACGCGACGGACAGGCGGTCCTGGACCATGGCCCACATCCAGCGGCTGTCCTGGTCGGCCCGCCGCGCGGCGCGCGCGCCATTGGCGGTCATGATCTCGCGATGGCGGCGGATCTGGGACCAGAGCGCCTCGAGGCCCGCGCCGGTCAGGCCCGAAGCGGTCAGCACCGGCGGCGTCCAGTCGGGCGAGGCGGGCGTCAGGATGTGCAGGGCGTTGCGATAGTCGCGGGCCGAGCGCTCGGCCCTGGCCGGATCGGCGTCGGCCTTGTTGATCACCAGCAGGTCGGCCAGTTCGATCAGGCCCTTCTTGATGCCCTGCAGCTCATCGCCGCCGCCGGGGATCAGCAGGGCCAGGAAGATGTCGACCATGTCCGACACCACCGTCTCCGACTGGCCGACCCCGACGGTCTCGACGATGATCACGTCGAAGCCGGCCGCCTCGCACAGCAGCATGGCCTCGCGGGTCTTGCGAGCCACCCCGCCCAGGACGCCGCCGGACGGCGAGGGGCGGATATAGGCGTTGGGATCGACGCTGAGCCGTTCCATGCGGGTCTTGTCGCCGAGGATCGAGCCGCCGTGCCGTCCGGACGACGGATCGACCGCCAGCACCGCCACGCGATGGCCGGCGGCGGTCAGCATCGTGCCGAAAGCCTCGATCGTGGTCGACTTGCCAGCCCCCGGCACGCCGGTGATCCCGATCCGCTGGGCGCCGCCGGTGCGCGGCATCAGCCGTTCGAGCAAGGCGCGGGCGGCCTTCTGGTGGTCGCGCCGCCGGCTCTCGACCAGGGTGATGGCGCGGGCCAGGGCGGCGCGGTCTCCGGCGACCAGGCGGGTCTCAAGGTCGGCGATGTCGATGGGCGGGCTCACCCGTCCCGCTTAGAGGACGACGGCGGCCGCGGAAACCGAAACCGTCATCGCGCCTTGCCGGAACGACCCCGGGGCGGCAGGCTTGTGCGCCGGGATCGACAACCAACGGCGGGCCGGAGCGTTGACCTGACATGACCGAACGCACCGCCGAGACCGTCGAGGGCTACGTCGTCGACGAGGGACCCGCCAGCCAGCGCCAGAAGGCGCACCAGGCCTGGCGGCGGGCCGAGACCATCAAGCGGCTGTCCGACCGGCTGATCGGCCTGGGTCCGTTCGGCCTGGGGCTGGACGGCGTGCTGGCCTGGGTCCCGGGCGCGGGCCTGGCCTACGGCCTGGGCGCCGGCGGCCTGCTGCTGTTCCACGCCGTGCAGGCCAAGGCCTCGGCGCCGACCCTGGCGCGGATGGCGGCCTATCTGGCCGCGGACAACCTGTCCGACACCGTGCCGGTGCTGGGTTGGGCCGTCGACACCCTGTTCCCAGGGCACCTGATGGCCGCCAAGGCGCTGCAGAAGGACATCGAGTCCAAGCACGGCCTGCCCGACGAGATCGACGCCCGGACCCGCAAGCCGAAACGGGTGAAAAAGGCGCGGCGATAGCCGATCAGCCGATCAGCGGATCGGCGGCAGGTCGGCCAGGCACAGGGTCAGCGCTGGAAAAGCCAGGGAGGCTACGGTGTCGCGCGCCGAATATTGCACGATCGCGCGATAGCCGCCGCCGCTTGGGTCGCGATGGACCGTGGTCGTGCTGGTATTGACGTCGACGACCCAATAATCGCGCACGCCATGCAGGGCGTAGAGTTCGGCCTTGATCGAGAGATCCTTGCTCACCGTGCTTTGGGCGACCTCGACGACAAGTCCCAGGTTGGCGCCGTTCACCTGCTCCAGCGGCAGCGACGCATCATAGAGATAGAGGTCTGGGTCCGGGGCATAGGTGGGGGCCAGGCGCAGCGTGGAATCAACGATGACGACGATCTCGCCTCTGGCCTGGGCCATGAAGGCGTAGGCGATCTGCATCTTGGCGCGCGTGTGCGCCGCGCCCTCCGAAGCCATCTCGACCAGCCCCCCGTCGATCAGTTCGACCCGGGCGTCTGCGTCGAGAATTCCAGCGTCCTGCATGCGCAGCACGTCGTCCAGGGTGAACCGGTGCGGCTGGGAGGTTTCGAGTGCGCGGGCCAGGGCGTTCATGGTCGCCAACCTAACACGGGCGAACCTTGTTCGGAACGCCGGCTCGGTCGCTTGGGGGGCGAGCTGGCGGCTCTCAGGCCGCCTCGCCCTGGGTGTAGCCCAGCTGCTGGTTCAGCTTGTCCAGCAGCTCGATCACCGCCTCGGCGATCACCGTGCCGGGCGGGAAGATCGCCGCGGCCCCGGCGTCGCGCAGGGCCTGGAAGTCCTGGGGCGGGATGACGCCGCCGACCACCATCATGATGTCCGGCCGCCCCTGCCGGGCCAGTTCGGCCTTCAGTTCGGGGGCCAGGGTCAGGTGGCCGGCGGCCAGGGAGCTGGCGCCGACGATGTGGACGTCGTTCTCGACCGCCTGCTTGGCCGCCTCGGCCGGGGTCTGGAACAGCGGGCCGATGTCGACGTCGAAGCCCAGGTCGGCGAAGGCGGTGGCGATCACCTTCTGGCCGCGGTCGTGGCCGTCCTGGCCCATCTTGGCCACCAGGATGCGCGGCCGGCGGCCGTCGGCCTGTTCGAAGGCCTCGACCATGGCCTTGGCCCGGGCGGCGACCGGATCGGCGCCGGCTTCCTTCATGTAGACCCCCTGGATCGACTGGATGGTGGCGCGGTGGCGGCCGAAGACGTTTTCCATGGCCTGGCTGATCTCGCCGACCGTGGCGTGGGCCCGGGCCGCGTCGACGGCCAGGGCCAGCAGGTTGCCGCTTCCCCGCGCGCCGTCCTCCAGCGCCTTCAGCGCCGCCGCGGTCCTGGCCGGATCGCGCTCGGCCTTCAGCCGGGCCAGCTTCTCCAGCTGCTGGTTGCGCACCGAGGTGTTGTCGACCTTCAGCACCGGGATGTCGTCGGCGATCTCGGGCTTGTAGCGGTTGACCCCCACCACGCTCTGCTTGCCGCTGTCGATGCGGGCCTGGGTCTTGGCGGCCGCCTCCTCGATGCGCAGCTTGGGCAGGCCTTGCTCGATGGCCTTGGCCATGCCGCCCAGGGCCTCGACCTCCTCGATATGGGCCAGGGCCCTGATGGCCAGGTCGTGGGTCAGCTTCTCGACATAGTAGCTGCCGCCCCACGGGTCGGCGACGCGGGTCGTGCCGCTCTCCATCTGCAGGAACAGCTGGGTGTTGCGGCTGATCCGGGCCGAGAAGTCGGTGGGCAGGGCCAGGGCCTCGTCCAGGCTGTTGGTGTGCAGGCTCTGGGTCTGGCCGTTGACGGCCGCCATGGCCTCCACGCAGGTGCGGGCGACGTTGTTGAACACGTCCTGGGCTGCCAGCGACCAGCCCGAGGTCTGGCTGTGGGTGCGCAAGCTGAGCGAGCGGTCGTCCTTGGGCTCGAACTCGCGCTTCATCAGCCGGGCCCACAGCAGGCGCGCCGCGCGCATCTTCGCCACTTCCATGAAGTAGTTCATGCCGATCGCCCAGAAGAACGACAGGCGCGGGGCGAAGGTGTCGATGCTCATGCCGGCCGCGACGCCGGCCCGGGCGTACTCGACCCCGTCGGCCAGGGTATAGGCCAGTTCCAGGTCGGCGGAGGCTCCCGCCTCCTGCATGTGATAGCCGCTGATCGAGATCGAGTTGAACTTCGGCATGTTGGCCGAGGTGTAGGCGAAGATGTCCGAGATGATCCGCATCGAGGGGCCGGGCGGATAGATGTAGGTGTTGCGGACCATGAACTCCTTGAGGATGTCGTTCTGGATGGTCCCCGACAGCTTGTCGGGCGAGACGCCCTGTTCCTCGGCGGCGACGATGTAGAGGGCCAGGATCGGCAGCACCGCGCCGTTCATGGTCATCGACACGCTCATCTTGTCGAGCGGGATGCCCGAGAACAGCGTGCGCATGTCGAGGATGGAGTCGATGGCCACGCCGGCCATGCCGACATCGCCCTTCACCCGCTCATGGTCGGAGTCGTAGCCGCGGTGGGTGGCCAGGTCGAAGGCCACCGACAGGCCCATCTGGCCGGCGGCCAGGTTGCGCCTGTAGAAGGCGTTGCTGTCCTCGGCGGTCGAGAAGCCGGCGTACTGCCGCACCGTCCACGGATTGGTCACGTACATGGTCGGGTAGGGGCCGCGCACGAACGGCGCGACGCCGGGATAGCCGCCGGTGAAGTCCAGGCCAGCGGTGTCGTCGGCGGTGAAGGCCGGCGGCACGTCGACGCCCTCGGGCGTGGCCCAGGCCGCGCCGTCCGGCGCCGCGACGGTCGCCGCGGCCTGGAAGGCGACGTCCTTGAAGTCGGGGAACTTGCTCATGCCTGGGCTTCCTCGAAGGCGGCCGAGAACCGCATGGGCGTCAGGGGCGGGCATCGGGAGTCCGGCCCGGGCAGGCGCGCGCTGGGCGGATCAACGGCGAAGTCGGCCGCGTCGGGCGTGGCGACCTCCACCGGCTTGTCGTCGGCGTTGGGGAAGGCGGTGACGCCCAGGATCTTGCGGCTCCTGTCGGCGAAGGCGGCTTCCTGGGCCGTGCGGGTGGCCCCGACGATGTCGGCGACCAGGCCGCTTTCCAGCGCCTTGACGATCCCGCCGGCGGCCTCGATGGCCTGGAAACCGCCCCAGGCGGCGCGGGCCAGCTGGTCGGTCAGGCTGTCCAGGTACCAGGACCCGCCGGCCGGGTCGGCGACGCGGCCCAGGTGGCTTTCCTCCATCAGGACCAGCTGGGTGTTGCGGGCCTGGCGGCGGCCGAAGGCGGTGGGCAGGCCGATGGCGTCGGTGAAGGCGCCCAGGACGATGGCGTCGGCCCCGCCGACCGCTCCGGCGAAGCCGGCGGCGGTCAGGCGCAGCAGGTTGGTCCAGGCGTCGGCCCGGGTCAGCATGCGCTGCGAGGAGCGGGCTTCGATCACGGCCGGAACCGAGACGCCGCAGGTTCCCGTGATCCGCGCCCACAGGGCCCGGGCGGCGCGGACCTTGGCCACGCCGGTGAAATATTCCGCGTCGAGGCTGACGCCCAGGACGATCCGCGAGAACGCCTCTTCCTGGGAAAGGCCGGCGCGCACCAGGGCCTTGGCGTAGGCCAGGGCGCAGGCGGCCATCACGGCCAGTTCCTCTGTGTTGGAGCCGCCGGCCTCGTGCGCGGCCCGCCCCGTGGCCAGGACCAGGCTGGCCTTGGCGTAGGTCTGGGACAGCCGCGCCCCGACCGTGGCGGCCGAGATCAGATGGCTTTCGATCGGCCCCGGGCTGGCGCCGGCCTGGGCGAAGGCGGTCAGCGGGTCCATGTGGAAGGCCAGGGGCGCATTGGGCGCGGCCTTGGCCAGGCCGCCCAGCCAGTCGGCGGCCTTGGGGCCCAGGAAGCCGGCGTCGAGAGCCACCGGGGCCAGGTCCAGCAGCACGCCGTTCAGCGCCTGGGCCAGGTCCTGCAGCGAGCCGACCGCGACGCCGTTCGCGCCCGTGCCGTCGAGGGACAGCAGCACCGAGGCCGCGCCGCCCTCGAGGTCCTTCGTGATCTCGGCGGCGGCCTGGCGGGGATCGGGATGGGCGGCGCGCATGCGCAGGTCCCAGGGACGGTCGGCGTCGCGGGCCCGCAGGTCGCGCGCCACGACCACGCCGTCCTCGGAGGTGTAGAGCGGCTGGATGGCGACGCCGTCGGGAGTCCGGGTGATCAGGGCGTCGTCGAAGGTCTGGCCTTTGAGGGTCTTCTCGACCAGGGCCATCCATTTCGACCGATCCGGGGCGCCAAAATCCTCGGCCAGCGGGGTCGGCGGGTGATTCACGACGTCTGTCTCCTGCACCGCAGCATTTTCTTGTTTTGACCAGCAGATGCGCTTGTGCCCCAGGGTAGGTCAAGCGCTTGCGCAGGATGCGAACGACCGTTTAAGCTAACGCTGTTTACATGAGCGGCCCGGAGCGGCCGCCCCAAAGGAGACGTCTCTCATGGCCTTGCCGCCGATCCTGCGCGACCGCCTGCGCCTGCCCGTCATCGCGTCTCCGCTGTTCATCATCAGCAATCCCGACCTGGTCATCGCCCAGTGCAAGGCCGGCGTGGTCGGCTCGTTCCCGGCCCTGAACGCGCGGCCGATCTCGCAGCTGGACGAGTGGTTGGCCCGGATCACCGAGGAGCTGGCGGCCCACGACAAGGCCAATCCCGACGCGCCCTCGGCCCCGTTCGCGGTCAACCAGATCGTCCACAAGAGCAACAACCGGCTCCAGGAGGATGTCGAGCTCTGCGTGAAGTACAAGGTCCCGGTGGTCATCACCTCGCTGGGCGCGCGCGAGGACCTGAACGCCGCCATCCACAGCTACGGCGGGATCACCCTGCACGACGTGATCAACGACAAGCACGCCCACAAGGCCATCGAGAAGGGCGCCGACGGCCTGATCCCGGTGGCGGCCGGGGCCGGCGGCCATGCCGGAACCCTGTCGCCGTTCGCCCTGGTCCAGGAGATCCGTCAGTGGTTCGACGGCCCGGTGGCGCTGTCGGGCTCGATCGCCTCGGGCCGCTCGATCCTGGCCGCCCAGGCCATGGGCGCGGACCTGGCCTATGTCGGCTCGGCCTTCATCGCGACCAAGGAGGCCAACGCGCCCCAGGGCTACAAGGACACCATCGTCGAGGCCCGCGCCAACGACATCGTCTATTCGAACCTGTTCACTGGCGTGCACGGCAACTATCTGCGCCAGTCGATCGTCCGGGCGGGGCTGGACCCGGAGAACCTGCCGGTCAGCGACCCCTCGGCCATGAACTTCGGCTCGGGCGGCAACCAGGAGGCCAAGGCCTGGCGCGACATCTGGGGCTCCGGCCAGGGCGTCGGCGCCATCGACGCGGTGCTGTCGGCCGCCGAATTGATCGCCAAGTTCGCGGAGCAGTACGAGGACGCCAAGGCGGAACTGGCGGCCAAGACCGCGCTGACTTCGGGCAACCGCCTGGCTTTCGCGGCGCAGTAGGCGGGGACAGGCAGGGGGATCGACAGCGGTCGATCCTCCGGGACTCGCGGCGGGGCGACACTGGGGGCGTCGAAACCCTCCAGGAGTTCCCATGTCCAACGATACGACGCCCCGCCTGTCGCTGCCCTTCGTGGCGGCCGGCCAGGCCCAGAAGCACATCACCGTCAACGAGGCCCTCGGCAAGCTGGACGGCCTGGTCCAGCTGGCGGTCCAGAGCCGCACGACCACCGCCCAGCCGGCCTCTCCCGCCGACGGGGCGATGCATATCCTGCCGACGGGAGCGACCGGCGCCTCGTGGTTCGACAAGGCCGCCGGTCTGTTGGCCCGCTATGTCGACGGCGCCTGGGAGGCCCTGACGCCCAAGGCCGGCTGGCTGGCCTGGATCATCGACGAGGGTCTGGCCCTGATCCATGACGGCGAGAACTGGACCCCGCTGTCCTCGACCTTCAAGGCCCTGACCGCCGCCCGCTCGCCGTTCTTCGCCGCCACGCGGTTCGAGATCCTCGAGCAGGAGGTGGCTCTGTCGGGCGCCTCGGTCGCCACCACGGTGACCATCCCCGGCCGGGCCATCGTGCTGGGCGTCTCGACCCGCACCAGCGCGGCGATCACCGGGGCGACCTCCTACAGCTGCGGCGTGGCCGGCGAGGCGGGCAAGTTCGGCGCGTCCCTGGGCGTGGCCAAGAACGCCAGCAATGTCGGGGTGATCGGCCCGACGGCCTACTATGCCGACACGCCGGTGGTGATCACGGCGGCCGGCGGCGCCTTCACCGGCGGCAAGGTGCGGGTGTCGATCCACGCGATGCGGTTCGATCCGCCGGCGGCGACCTGACTGGACGGGGACAGGCGCCCGCGCCTGTCCCCAGCCGCGACTTGACCCCACCCGCCTGGGCCGCTACCAACCCCGCACCTTTGGGGAGTAGCCGCCCGCGCCGATCAGCGGGGCCCGTCGTCAACACACTTGCCTTTCTTTCTTGAGTGGAAGGGGCATGGCGCGGGTGAAGGAAGCAGCAGCTTCCGCGGCGAGACCAATGGCGTCGGTTTCCGTTCCGGGCTGGGCGGGGTTTCCGACGCTATTGGCATGCGCTCGGCCCGGACGGTTCTTGATCCATGGACTCCCTGCTCGTTTCGGCCCTCGTGGTGGCCATCGCCGAGATCGGCGACAAGACCCAGCTGCTGGCCATCATCCTGGCCACCCGCTTCAAGAAGCCCATGCCGATCATCCTGGGCATACTGGTCGCCACCCTGGCCAACCACGCCCTGGCGGCCCTGGCCGGCTCGCTGGTCTCGGGCCTGTTCGACGGCGCCTGGTTCAAGTGGGCCATAGCGGTCTCGTTCGTCGCCATGGCCGCCTGGGCCCTGATCCCGGACAAGGCCGACGACGACCTGGCCGGCGGCGCGGGCCGTTACGGCGTGTTCCTGACCACCACCATCGCCTTCTTCCTGGTCGAGATGGGCGACAAGACCCAGATCGCCACCGTGGCCCTGGGCGCGCGCTTCCACGACGTGCTCCGGGTCGCGGCCGGCACCACCCTGGGCATGATGGCCGCCAACATCCCCGCCGTTTATCTGGGCGAGGCGGCGACCAGGATCGTGCCGCTGAAATATGTGCGCCTGGGGGCGGCCCTGATCTTCCTGGGCCTGGGCGTCTGGGCCGGGATCGAGGCTTTCAGGGGTTAGGAAGCCGGCGCTTGATGCGGCCGCGCAACGCCGCCAAAACAGTCGCCGGCAAAGGGGACCTTGATGACCGAGCGCGGCTGGGAGTTCTGGATCGACCGCGGCGGCACGTTCACCGACATCGTCGCGCGACGCCCCGACGGGTCCCTGCTGACCCACAAGCTGCTGTCGGAAAACCCCGAGCAGTATGACGACGCGGCCGTGGCCGGGGTGCGGGCCCTGCTCGGCGGCGCGGGCGCCATCGACGCGGTCAAGATGGGCACCACGGTGGCCACCAACGCCCTGCTCGAGCGCCAGGGCGAGCCCACGGTCCTGGCCATCACCAAGGGCCACGCCGACGCCCTGCGCATCGGCTACCAGGCGCGGCCCAGGCTGTTCGACCGCCATATCGTCAAGCCCGAAGCCCTCTACACCCGCGTGGTCGAGATCGACGAACGGATCAGCGTCGAGGGCTCGGTGCTGCGTCCGCTGGACGAGGCCGCCGCCCGGGCCGGCCTGCAGGCCGCCTTCGACGACGGCTTTCGGGCCGTGGCCATCGTGCTGATGCACGGTTTCCGCTTCACCGACCACGAGGCGCGGGTCGCGGCGATCGCCCGGGCGGTGGGCTTCACCCAGGTGTCGGTCAGCCACGAGGTCAGCCCCCTGATGAAGCTGGTCGGGCGCGGCGACACCACCGTGGTCGACGCCTACCTGTCGCCGATCCTGCGCCGCTATGTCGACAAGGTCGCAGACGCTCTGGGGCGCGAGACCCGGCTGCTGTTCATGCAGAGCAACGGCGGGCTGACCGACGCCCACGCCTTCCGGGGCAAGGACGCGATCCTGTCCGGTCCGGCTGGTGGCGTCGTGGGCATGGCCAGGACGGCGGCCCAGGCCGGGTTTGAGCGGGTGATCGGCTTCGACATGGGCGGCACCTCCACCGACGTTTGCCATTTCGCCGGCGAGTACGAGCGGGCCTACGAGACCGTGGTGGCCGGGGTGCGGATGCGCGCGCCGATGATGAACATCCATACCGTGGCGGCCGGCGGCGGTTCGATCTGTTCGTTCGACGGCGCGCGGTTCCGGGTCGGGCCGGCGTCCGCCGGCGCCAACCCCGGCCCGGCCTGCTACCGGCGCGGCGGCCCGCTGACGGTGACCGACTGCAACGTCATGCTGGGCAAGCTGTCGCCGGACTTCTTCCCGGCGGTGTTCGGCCCGAACGCCGACCAGCCGCTGGACCGCGACGTCGTCGTGGCGAAGTTCGAGGCGCTGGCGGCCGAGATCCTGATGGCCACCGGCAAGGCCATGACCCCGGTCGAGGTCGCCGAGGGCTTCGTGACCATCGCCGTGGAGAACATGGCCAAGGCCGTGCGGCAGATCTCGATCCAGCGCGGCTACGACGTCACCCGCTATGTCCTGGCCTGTTTCGGCGGGGCGGGCGGCCAGCACGCCTGCCTGGTGGCCGACGCCCTGGGCATGACCGAGGTGATGATCCACCCGTTCGCCGGAGTGCTCAGCGCCTATGGCATGGGCCTGGCCGACCTGCGGACCCTGCGCGAAGCGACGGTGGAGCAGCCGCTGGTCCAGGCCGCCGACGGCCTCGCCGCGCGCGCCGCCGCCTTGGCCGACGAGGCGAAGGCGGCGCTGCTGGTCCAGAACGCGCCGCTGATCCGCGTCGAGACGATCGCCAGCCTGCTGGTCAAGTACGCCGGGACCGACACCCCGTTGCGCGTGCCGCTGGGCGACGCGAGGACGGTGCGGGAGGCCTTCGAGACCCTGCACCAGCGGCGGTTCGGCTTCGTCTCGCCGGGTACGGCGTTGGTGGTCGAGGCCCTGGCCGTGGAGGCCGTCGGACACGCCGACGCCGGCGAGGCGCCCGACCTGGGGCGCGGCGCGGAGACCAGGCCTGAACCGCTGGCGATCCTGACCACCCGTATGGCCGGCGCCGAGCACGCGGCGCCGGTCTTCGACCGCGCCGCCTTGCCGATCGGCGGCGAGGTGACCGGCCCCGCCATCGTCCGCGAGGAGACCGGCACCACGGTGATCGAGCCGGGCTGGCGGGCGACCGTCGACCGCCACCTGAACCTGATCGTCGATCGCGTCGCCGCCCTGGCCCCGCGCCAGGCGGCCGGGACCGGGGCCGATCCGGTGATGCTGGAGGTGTTCAACAACCTGTTCATGGCCGTGGCCGAGGAGATGGGCTTCGCCCTGCAGAACACCGCCTATTCGGTCAATATCAAGGAGCGGCTCGACTTCTCCTGCGCCCTGTTCGACCGCGACGGGAACCTGATCGCCAACGCTCCGCACATGCCCGTGCACCTGGGCTCGATGGGCGACAGCGTGCGGGCGATCCGCGACGGGCGCCTGCACGACGGCCGGGGTCTTTTGCCCGGCGATGTCTACATGCTCAACGCCCCCTACAATGGCGGCACCCATCTGCCGGACGTGACGGTGGTGATGCCGGTGTTCGACGCGGCCGGGGCCCTGACCTTCTACGTCGCCGCCCGCGGCCACCAGGGCGACATCGGCGGAATCACGCCCGGCTCGATGCCGCCGGGCAGCCGGACGGTCGAGGAGGAGGGGGTGCTGATCGAGAACTTTCTGCTGGTCGAGGGCGGGCGGTTCCGTGAGGCGGAGGTCCGGGCCCTGCTGGCCTCGGGCAAGTGGCCGGCCCGCAATCCCGACCAGAACATCGGCGACCTCAAGGCCCAGGTGGCCGCCTGCGCGCGCGGGGCCGAGAGCCTGACCGGCCTCGTCGCCGAGTTCGGCCAGGACGTGGTCGAGGCCTATATGGCCCACGTGCAGGACAACGCCGAGGAGGCCGTGCGGCGGGTGCTGGCGACCTTGGCGGACGGCGCCTTCGCCTATGAACTGGACGACGGCTCGGTGGTCAGGGTGGCGATCACCGTCGACCGCGAGGCCCGCACGGCGCGGGTCGACTTCACCGGCACCAGCGACCAGGTCCCGACCAATTTCAACGCCCCGGCCTCGATCTGCCGGGCGGCGGCGCTCTATGTGTTCCGCACCCTGGTCGATGACGAGATCCCGATGAACGACGGCTGCCTGCGACCGGTCGAGCTGGTGATCCCCGAGGGCTCGATGCTGCGCCCGCGCTATCCGGCGGCGGTGGTGGCCGGCAATGTCGAGACCAGCCAGGTGGTGGTCGACGCCTTGTACGGCGCGCTGGGCGTGATGGCGGCGGCCCAGGGCACCATGAACAACTTCACCTTCGGCGACGACCGGCGGCAGTACTACGAGACCATCTGCGGCGGGGCCGGGGCTGGGCCCGGCTTCGACGGCGCCGACGCGGTCCAGACCCACATGACCAACAGCCGCCTGACCGATCCGGAGGTGCTGGAGAGCCGCTATCCGGTGCTGGTCGAGGCGTTCTCGATCCGGCGCGGCTCGGGCGGGGCGGGCGCGCATCGCGGTGGGGACGGGGTGGTGCGGCGGATCGGCTTTCGCGAGCCGATGACGGCGACCCTGCTGTCCAACCGGCGACGAGTGGCGCCGTTCGGTCTGGCGGGCGGTGGCGTCGGGAGGCTGGGCGCGGCTCGGGTCGAGCGGGCGGACGGCTCGGTGCAGGCGTTGGGCGCGACCGACGCCGTGGACGTCGCGGCGGGGGATTCGATCGTGATCGAGACGCCGGGGGGCGGGGGGTACGGGGTGAGCTAATTCAGGTCCTCTCCCAGTGGGGGAGGCGGCCGAAGGCCGGTGGGGGGAGTTTTAGGATCATCGATCCGGGGCCGGCGGCCTGCCGATCACTCCCCCCACCGTCGGCTTCGCCGACACCTCCCCCACAGGGGGAGGGTCTTAGAACGACCGGCGCTTAAGCCAGCACGACCTTGCCATCCACCCGGCGCGCGATGCCCAGCGGGTTGGCGTCCTGCAGCTCGGCCGGCAGCAGGGCGGCTGGCAGGTTCTGGTAGCTGACCGGACGCAGGAAACGGAAGATCGCCAGCGAGCCGACCGAGGTGGTGCGGCTGTCGGAGGTCGACGGGAACGGGCCGCCGTGGACCATGGCGTGGCCCACCTCGACGCCGGTGCCGAAGCCGTTGACCAGCACGCGGCCGGCCTTCAGCTCCAAGGTCGGCAGCAGGGCGCGGGCTAGGTCGGTGTCGGCATCGTCCATGTGCACAGCGATGGTCAGCTGGCCTTCCAGGGCGGCCAGGACCTGGGTCAACTGGGCCAGGTCCTTGGCGCGGACCACCAGCGAGGCGGCGCCGAACACCTCGTCCTGCAGGTGCGGGGTGGCCAGGAAGGTCGCGGCGTCCACCGAGAACAGGGTCGCGCGGCCCTGGCCATGACCGCCCTCAAGGCCGTGGGCCACCTCGGTGACGCCCGCCGTCTCGGCCAGGGCCTTCACGCCGCCGGCATAGGCCTTGCAGATGCCGGGGGTCAGCATCTGGCCGGCCGGGGCCTTGGTGATGACCTCGGCGGTGGCCGCCAGGAAGGCGTCCAGCTCGGGGCCGTCGATGCCCAGGATCAGGCCGGGATTGGTGCAGAACTGGCCGGCGCCCTGGGTCAGGGCGGCGACGAAGTCGGGGGCGATGGCCGGGCCGCGGGCCTTCAGGGCGGCGGGCAGCAGCAGGACCGGGTTGATGCTGCTCATCTCGGCGTAGAACGGGATCGGCTCGGGACGGCCCTGGGCGATGGCTGTAAGGGCCAGGCCGGCGCGGCGCGATCCGGTGAAGCCGGCGGCCTTGATGCGGGCATCGGCGACCAGGCCTTGCGAGATCTCGATCCCGGCGTCGTGCAGCAGGGCGAAGACGCCCGAGGGCAGGCCGCAGGCCTTGACGGCCTCCTGGACGGCGCGGCCGACCAGCTCGGAGGTGCCCGGATGGGCCGGGTGGGCCTTGACCACCACGGGACAGCCGGCCGCCAGGGCCGAGGCGGTGTCGCCGCCGGCCACCGAGAAGGCCAGCGGGAAGTTCGATGCGCCGAACACCGCCACCGGGCCCAGCGGCACGTTGCGCAGGCGCAGGTCTGGACGCGGCAGCGGCGTACGGCCCGGCTGGGCCGGGTCGATGCGGGCCTCCAGCCAGCCGCCGTCGCGCAGCACGCCGGCGAACATCTTCAATTGGCCCATGGTGCGGCCACGCTCGCCTTCCAGACGCGCGCGGGGCAGGCCGGTCTCGGCCATGGCGCGGACGATCAGGGCGTCGCCGATCGCCTCGATCTTGGCGGCGATGGTTTCCAGGAACACCGCGCGCTGCTCGGGCGAGGTGGCGCGGTACGGGCCGAAGGCCGCCGCCGCCAGGGCGGCGGCCTCGTCCAGGTCGGCTTTGGTCGCGCCGCCGAAGGTCACGTCCAGCGTGTCGCCGGTGCTGGGATCGACCGCATGGATCGCGCCACCGGCTCCGGCGCGGGCGCCGCCGTCGATCAGAAGTTCTCCGGTGATGGTCATGGCGCGGTCCTTCGTGTCGTCGTTGAAGGGGTCTTAGATGATACCGCTCCCATCGACGTCAAGCCGATGACGTCGGTCGCCCGCCGACTTTGAGATTTTTCACGAGCGATCTTGACCAATTCATAACTTCGTAGTTATGAGTAATTCATAGCCAACGGGTTATTAGTTCCCATGACCGACGCTCACGACGTGCTCTTCAGGACGCTCGCCGATCCCACCCGGCGGGGGATCTTCGAGCGGCTGTGCCGCGACGGCGAGCAGACCGTCGGGGCCCTGACGGCCGTCGCGGGGGTCTCGCAGCCGGCGGTCTCCAAGCATCTGGGTGTGCTCAAGCAGGCCGGCCTCGTCAGCGATCGTCATGAAGGCCGCCAGACGCACTACAGCGCCCAGCTGAACGCCCTGGCCCCGTTGGTGGACTGGACAAGCCGCATGGCCGGGTTCTGGGAGACCCGGTTCGACAGCCTCGAAGACCTGCTCAACAGGATGGACCAATGACCAGCACCGCGACGCAAACCCGTTCCGTCGTCGTCGAACGCGACATCGCTCATCCGCCCGAAAAGCTCTGGCGCGCCCTGACCCAGCCGCACCTGATGGAGGAATGGCTGATGAAGAACGACTTCAAGCCCGTGGTGGGCCACGGCTTCCAACTGCGCGGCGAGTGGGGCGGGGTGCTGGACTGCGAGGTCCTGGCCGTCGAGCCTCACAGGATCCTGTCCTACACCTGGAACCACGCGCACGAGGACGCGGCCTACAACCTCCAGAGCGTGGTGACCTTCACCCTGACCCCGACTAGCACGGGCACGCGCCTGCGCGTGGAGCAGGCCGGTTTCCATCCCGACCAGAAGCAGGCCTACGGCGGCGCTCACGCTGGTTGGAAGTCGTTCCTGGGCGCGCTGGACCAGGTCCTGGACCGGCTGGACTGAGCCGCGGCCTCCCGCCTGTCTTCACAAGGCCCATCTTCAGAAGGAGAGTCCCTTGAGCGCCCTCATCCGCCAGATCCATCGCTGGCTGTCCATCCTCTTCACGGCCGGCGTCATCGGCTACATGATCGTCATGACCCAGGGCCAGCCTCCATACTGGGTCGGCCTGTTCGCCCTGGTTCCGCTGATCCTGCTGCTGGTCAGCGGCCTGTACATGTTCGTGCTGCCCTATGTCGCCAAGGGGCGCGGACGGGCGAACGGGTAGGAGGACGCACCGTGGCCGAGGAGCGGTCCGAGCCTAAACTGCTGTCGGGCGGCAATCCCCAGATCGCCAAGGGCCACGGCGACGCGCCGGTGCAGGCCTATATCGCGGCCATGCCGGGCTGGAAAAGCCAGGTCGGGCGCAGGCTCGACGCCCTGATCGAAGGCGCGGTTCCCGGGGTGCGCAAGGCGGTGAAATGGAACTCGCCGTTCTATGGCGTCGAGGAGAAGAGCTGGTTCCTCGCCGTCCACTGCTACGCGAAGTACGTCAAGGTGGCCTTCTTCCGGGGCGCGGCGCTGCAGCCCCCGCCGCCGGTCGCCTCCAAGCAGAAGGATGTGCGCTATTTCCACGTCCACGAGGACGACACGATCGACGAGGCCCGTTTCACCGACTGGGTGAGACAGGCCAGCCAATTGCCCGGTGAACGCATGTGAGCCGCCAGTACAAGGTGAGACAACTATGAAGAAGACCATGGGCGGGACGCCGGAAGGGCCGCCTTCCGAACTGATCGACAAGGCCATCGCGGCGCTGGACGACTGGCGCGGCGAGACCCTGGCCCGGATCCGTGAGCTGATCCGCGAGGCCGACCCAGACGTGGTCGAGGAGTGGAAATGGGGGATTCCGGTCTGGTCCCACGACGGCATCGTCTGCACCGGCGAGACCTACAAGGCCGCCGTGAAGACGACGTTCGCCAAGGGCGCGTCGGTGGAGGATCCCTCGGGTCTGTTCAATTCCAGCCTGGAAGGGGCCACCCGGCGGGCCATCGACTTCCGCCAGGGCGAGGCGATCGACGAGGCGGCGTTCAAGGCGCTGATCCGCGCCGCCGTGGCGCTGAACGTCTCGACGCGGAAGGCGCCGAAGAAGCGCGCCTGAAGGGCACGCCTGGGAGGTTGGGCCTGCCCCGGTCGCGGGGGCAGGCCCGGTCGCCTCGGTCAAGCAAGGGTGGTGGTGACGTCGATATTGCCGTGGACCGCCTTGGAATAGGGGCAGATCCCATGCGCCGCCTCGATCAGGCGCTGGGCCGTCTCGCGGTCGACGCCCGGCAGGCTGACGTCGAGGCGGGCGCGCAGGAAGAAGGCGCCGGCGTCGTTGACCAGGTCGATCTCGGCGTCGACCGAGGGCTCGACCGGCAGCGTCACCTTCTGTTGGCCGGCGGCCAGCTGGAGGGCGCCGATGTAGCAGGCCGACCAGGCGGCGCCGAACAGGTTTTCAGCGGCGGGGTGAGGTTGCGCCAGCTTGATGTCCAGGAAGCCGTCGCTGCTGCGCGCCGCGCCGTCGCGGCCGGCCGTGATGTGGGTCTTGCCGGTGAAGAGAACCTTGGCGGTCATGGGAAATCTCCTTTCAATGTCATGTTAACTCGTATCCGTTTTAATCGGATACGAGTTAACTGGGCGTGACCTCCCGCATCGTCAAGTCTGTCGATTAAATCGGATGCGATTTATTTCGCGGCACGGCCGGTGCATCCGGCCTGGGCGCCGGTTTCCCGGGATCAGTCCGGCGTCGTTCCCGGGAGGCGCAGCCTCAACCGCATGAACACCGTGCCGTCCGGCGTCGGCGCGTAGTAGGGGCCGGTGCGTTCGAAGCCCAGGGTGTCGTAGAGCCGCATGGCGGTGGTCATGCTGGGCAGGGTGTCCAGCCGAAGCTCGTCGTAGCCGAGGGCGCGGGCCGCCTGGATCACCGCCTGAGCCAAGGCCTTGCCCAGCCCCAGACCCCGCGCGGCCGGCGAAAGATAGAGGCGCTTCATCTCGCAGCAGCCGTCGGGCGGGATCGGGCGCAGGCCCACGCAGCCCAGCGGCGCGCCGGCGGCGTTGCGCGCCAGCAGCAGCTCGCCCTTCGGCGGAGCGTACTGGCCGGGCAGGCCGGCCAGTTCACGGCTGAAGTCCTGGTAGCCCAGATCGACGGCCAGGGTGGCGACATAGGCCTCGAACAGCGCGACGACCGCCGCCAGGTCGCCGGCGGCGCGGACGGGGCGGATGGAGAAGCCTGTCGCCATGCGGGGATGGGAACAGACTTCTCCGCCGTCCGGCAAGGCCGCTCTATTTCTTGTCGGTCGTCAGCTTGAAGATCATGACGTTGCTGTACTTCTGGCCCGGGTCCAGCCGCACCGACGCGAAGGCCGGCTTGTTGGGGGCGTCGGGGAAGTGCTGCGGCTCCAGGGCGATGCCGTCGCCCTGGCGATAGATCTTGCCGCTCTTGCTGACCGTGGTGCCGTCGATGAAGTTGCCGCTGTAGAACTGGATGCCCGGCTGGTCGCTGAGGATCTCCAGCACCCGGCCGCTCTTGGGGTCGGCCAGGCGCGCGGCCAAGCGCGGGGCGCCGCCAGCCTTGCCGGTCAGCACCATGTTGTGGTCGTAGCCGCGGCCGATGACCATCTGCGGATCGCTGGCGTCGCGGACGCGGTCGCCGATCACCTGGGGCTTGCGGAAATCGAACGGCGTGCCGGCCACGGGCGTGATCTGGCCGGTCGGGATCAGCTCGGCGTCGACCGGCGTGTAGCCGTCGGACGCCAGGGTCAGCACATTGCCCATCGCCCCGTCGGCCGAGCCTTCGCCCGCGACGTTGAACAGGGCGTGGTTGGTCAGGTTGACGATGGTCGGCTTGTCGGTGGTGGCGCCGTAGGTGATCGTCAGCTGGTTCGCTTCGTCCAGGGCGTAGGTCGCCGTGGCGGTCAGGGTTCCGGGATAGCCTTCCTCGCCGTCGGGGCTGACATAGGTGAAGGTGACCGAGGCGACCGGGCCGCGCTTGACGTCGGCGACCTTCCAGACCTGCTTGTCGAAGCCCTTGGGCCCGCCGTGCAGGGCGGCCACGCCGTTGTTGTTCAGGGCCAGTTGGTAGGTCTTGCCGTCCAGGGTGAAGCGGCCCTTGCCGATGCGGTTGGCGAACCGGCCGACCGAGGCCCCGAAATAGCTGGCGTTCTTGGCGTAGGCCTCGGCGTCCTTGAAGCCCAGGGCGATGTCGGCCTTGGTCCCGTCGCGGCCCGGCGCGACCAGCGACTGCAGGGTGGCGCCGTAGGTGATCACCGTGGCGCTGACGCCCTTGCCATTGGTCAGGGTTATGGCCTCGACCTCGGCGCCGTCGGGCGTCTTGCCGAACGGGGCGCGGGCGTAGTCGGCCGCGAAGGCTCCCGCCGGAAGGGCGATGGCGGTGGCGGCCAGGAGGGCGCCGGTCAGTTTGCGGCCTGAAGTCTTCATGGGGTTCCTCGTTCCAACGATCGCGAGCGGCTCTGTATGGCGCTTGGCGATCATATAGTCCGACAATTGGAGCCTGTGCAATCGAAGCTCGGCGGAAAGGGCGAACGCCCGTCCCAGATCGGGCCAGGTCCATGCGGGAGAAGGATTCAGAGGGCCACCGGCCACCCGTCGTCGGTCCAGCCCAGGGGCTGGATGCGCAGGGTGGGGACGCCGCCCTTCCGGGCGTCGTAGGCGTGGTAGACGATGTGCTCGCGGCCTGCGTCGCGCAGCACCGCGACGTGGCCCGGCCCCTTGAAGCGCCTGGCCGGATCCAGGTCGGCGTGCAGCACGATGAAGCCACCCCCCTTCATCATCGCCTTGCCGTCGCGGTCGACATAGGGGCCCGCCACGGCCTTCGCGCGGCCGACCACGGTGTAGTAGGTGCTGTCGGCGCCCCGGCAGCAGAAGTCGAACGAGGCGAACAGGTAGAACCAGCCGTCGCGCTCGACGATGCAGGGCGCCTCGATCGCGCCGGGGCGGGGCCGGGCGGCGATCGCCGCCGGGGTCGCGCCGGGCCTGGGCTTGCTGGTCGTCGGATCGATCTCGACCAGCTTGAGGCCCGACCAGAAGCTGCCGAAGCTCATCCAGACGCGGCCATCGCCCGTGGCGACAATGTTGGGGTCGATGGCGTTGAAGTCGTCGCCCGGTCCGGACGCGAAGACGACGCCCTCGTCGCGCCAGCCGAAGGCCGGGTCGGCCCGGTCCAGGGTCGCGGTGGTCTGGAGGGCGATGGCCGAGCGGTTCTTCCCGAACGTCGAGAGCGCGTAATAGAGGTGGTAGCGGCCGTTGATCAGGCTGATGTCCGGCGCCCAGGCCCCGCGCACGCCCGGAACCTCGCGCTGCGCCCAGTCGGGCAGGGTTGGCATGACCGCGCCGACCAGGGTCCAGCTCACAAGATCGGGCGAGGTGCGCCAGTGGATCAGGCCGGGCTTCTGGTTGGCCTGGCTGGTGCAGAACAGATGATAGGTTCCGCCTTGCCGGATGATGCAGGGATCGTGGACGGGCGCCAGGTCGCCGGTCATTCGGTCGTCGAGGCCGGCGGCGGCGGCCGGATAGGCGACCGGCGCGGTGGCGGCGACGGCGGTCGCGCCGAGGGCCCCGGCTAGCGCATTTCGGCGGGTCAGCATCGCGCGGCCCTCGGGCTTGAACGTCGCCCGGCGGCCCAGCCGCCGGGCGCGCGCACCTAGTTGAACGAGTAGCGCAGGCCGACCGCGAAGGTCCGGCTCAGGATGGTCGAGCCGAAGTTGTCGGTCTTGGGACCGCCCGCGTCGCCGAAGGCGTAATAGGACTGGCTCAGCTCGTCGGTCAGGTTCACCGCGTCGAAAGTCACGGAGATCTTGTCGCGGATCTGGTAGCTCAGCTGGAAGTCCAGGCTTTTCTCCGGCTTGCGCCAGATGCCGATCGGGTTGGCGAACAGCGCGGCCTCGTTGTTGTTGAGGAAGTCGTCGCGCCAGACATAGGACAGGCGCGCGCCGATCGGGCCGCGCTCGTAGGCCAGGGTGACGTTGTAGGAGAGGTCCGAGACGCCGAAGAACGAGGTCTCCTGCTCGCCGATGATGTCGCCGGCCGCGTTGGTCAGCGGGACGTTCTGCGACGACTTCAGCTTGGTCAGGCTGCCCTGGACGCCCAGGCCCTTGAGCACGCCGGGCAGGTAGTCCGGGAAGTAGATCAGGCCGACCTCCAGGCCCTTGAGCACGCCATCCGACGCGTTGACCGGCTGGCTGATCACGAACGAGTTGGTGTTCTGGCCGCTGTTGGGGATGGTCTGCAGGCGGCGCAGCGGCACCACCAACCCGTCGATCTCGCGGCGGAAGGCCGTGGCGTAGAGGGCGCTGCCCCGCGAGAAATACCACTCTGCGGTCAGGTCGTAGTTGGTGGCCCGGGTGGCCTTCAGGTCGGGATTGCCGCCCGAGCCCGAGCCGTAGCCGACATTGGTCAGGTCGCCGGTCAGGTTGTAGTTCGGGTTCAGGTCGGTGAAGTTTGGCCGCCGCAGGGTCTTGCCGTAGTTGAAGCGCAGGGTCACGTCCTCAGCGATGTCGTAGCGCAGCGTGAAGCTGGGCAGCAGGTCGTCGACCTTGGCCGAGGCCAGCTTCTGGGCGCCGGTCAGCTGGTCGTTGAACGCCATGTCGGTGTCGACATCGACATAGCGCAGGCCGGCTTGGGCTTTCAGCGGACGGCCGAACAGGTCGTGCTCAAGGTCGACCTGGACGTAGGCGGCGGTCGTGGCCTCGTCGATGTTGAAGTTCGTGAACAGCCGCAGCTGATCGGTCGTCCTGAAGTTCGGATTGACCGTCTTGTAGAGCGCCCGGATCTCGGTGGCGTGGTCGCGCAGATAGTAGCCGTTGGCCAGCACCCACGAGGTCGGCACGTCCGAGCGGCCGTCGAAGAAGTCCTTGTTGGTGAACCGCAGACCGGGATCCAGCGTGCTGAGCGGACGGCCCAGGAAGCCGTCCTGGTTCCGCTGGGCTTCGGAGGCGCCGCGGTCGTCGAAGCGATAACCGAACTTCAGTGTCTTCAGCGGCCCCCATTCAGCGTCGTAGACGCCGTCGAACGACAGGGTGATCGCGTCGCCCTTGTTGCGATTGGCGTTGTCATAGAACTGGGCGACGTTCCACTGGGCCGGGTCGGTCAGCAGGGCGTTGTTGTCGAACTTGAAGGCCGTCACCCCGTTGCCGGGGTTGAAGTCGACCGAGATCGAGTTGGCGACGCGGTCGGTGCGCATGGCCAGGAACTGCGAGCTGAACTCGCTGTTCTGGTACGAGAAGTCGCCGGTCACCCGCAGCCGGTCGCCGATGTCCCACTTTCCGTTCAGGGCGTAGACGTAGCTGTCGGTCTTGGCGCTGGTCAGGTCGCCGCTGTTGAAGCCGTAGACCGAGCCCACGGTGCGCGACTTGATGATGTTTGTGCCGGGATACAGCGTGTAGCTCGAGGCCGGATTGGCGCCCAGGTCGCCCCACCAGTCGACGAACGAGAACAGCAGGCTGTTGAACGTGGTGTTGCGGTAGCCGTCGTAGAAGAATTCGAACGTGTATTCCGAGCGGTCGTTCGGCGCGAACTGCAGGGCCAGGTTGACGGCCGGGCGCTTGCGATCGCCATAGAAATCGCTGGCGAACACCGCGTCACGGGACAGCAGATAGGGCGTGGCCACGCCGTTGATGGTCATGGTCGAGCCAGCGGCGCTGGGCAGGCCGCTGTTCGAACCGGGAACCCACAGCTGCTGGCCGGGCGCGCGGCCGTCCGTGGGCTGGATGCGCTCCAGCGGGGTCCAGCCGGCGGCCGGGGTGGCGGTCATGAACGGCACCAGGGCGCCCGCGGTGACGCTCTGATCGCGGAACTTGGTTCGAGCGTAGCTGACGCTAAGCAGGGCGCCGACCTCGCCCGCCCCGACCTGCCAGCGGTTGCTCGCCAGGGCGCTGAGGTTGGGATTAATCTTGTCGGCCTGCTCGTGCCAGATGCCTCGCGCCGCCAGGGAAAGGGCCGGGCCATTGAAGTCGAACGGGCGGCGCGTGGCGACGTCGACCTGGCCGGCGATGCCGGTCTCGATCTGCTCGGCGGCGCGGGTCTTGTAGACGTCGATCCGCTTGACCAGGTTGGCCGGAATGTCCTGCAGGGCGAATTGGCGGCCCGAGGCGGTGAAGACGTTGCGGCCGTTCCAGGTGGTGGTGATATCCGGCATGCCCCGGATCGAGATCGCCGCCGCCTCGCCGCCGGAACGATTGGTCACCTGCACGCCGGCGACCCGCTGCAGGGCCTCCACGACGTTGTTGTCAGGCAATTTACCGATGTCCTCGGCCACCACCGATTCGACGACCTGACTGGATTGGCGCTTGATCATCAGGCCTTTTTCGAGGCTGGCCCGGATGCCCCGCACCACGACTTCCTCGACCTCGGTCGGGTCATCCTTGGGAGCGGCCGCGCCCTGCTGGTCTTGGGCTTGAGCGCCGCTCGCGGCGCCGAGCACCAGCGCCGAGACCGCCGCCGAAAGCAGCCATGCGCGCCGCTCGGTCGCCTGACGGCGCGTGGATGTAGAGTGGATCGTCATCAATTTCCCTCCCAGGTCACCATCACCCCGTCTGTGCGGAGTTGTTCAATCCGGTCATCTTGTCTGACAAATGCAGTTACCGCAAGGCTGTTGCCTCTTCGACGTCAGCCGATCGAGTGGAACGAAATTCCCCTGGTTTGGCCCACGGCGCGGCGATGATCTCGACCGATCAAGGGCGAACACCGCCAAGACCATGTGAGTTCGGAGAGTCGATCGCGATTTGCGCCTCGGGCGCACGGGTCCCGAGCGGGATGCGGGGCTGAGGCTTGAACGACCGCTTTCCTGGTCAGACAAATATATCGCCCGGCCCCTGATTGGTCAGGCCAGAAACCGTTGCGTCACCCCCGCGCCAGGCTGATCACGTTCCAGGACTGGCGCTTCAGCGTCGCCGTCAGGCGGCCGCCTTCCAGCCTGGTGGTCGGGTTGGCGACCGGCGAGACGGCGTCCGGCGCAGCCTTGGTGTTGGTTCTCTTCAGGTCCGGATCGTGCAGCTGGGTCGAACTGGCGATCACCAGGTCGTCGGCGACGCCCCGCAGGTCGACGGACAGGTCCATGTCGTCGGTGACGCTGCGGTTCAGGGCGAACAGGGCAGCCGCGCCGGTGTCGGGATCGCGGACGATCGTGGCCAGCAGGCTGGGGACCTCGCCGTGGGCCTTGGTCGGGAACGTGCCGGTCTCGACCTTCAGCCGCAGCACCTCGCCGCGGCCGTGGCGGGCGCAGTCGGCGAACGGGTGGAAGATGGTCTGGCGCCAGGCCGGGCCGCCGGTCTCGGTCATGATCGGGCCGATCACATTGACCAGCTGGGCCAGGCACCCGGCCTTCACCCGGTCGGCGTTGTTCATCATCACGATCAGGCAGCCGCCCACCACCAGGGCGTCCTCGTGATTGTAGACCTCCTCGATCAGCGGCGGGGCTTCCGGCCAGCCGGGCTGCTTCAGGTCGTCGGGGCCGCTGGCCTTGTACCAGACGTTCCATTCGTCCAGCGACAGCATGATCCGCTTCTTGGAGCGGCGCTTGGCGGCCACGGCGTCGGCGATCGACGCCACCTCGCGGATGAAGTGGTCCAGGTCGTCGATCGTGGCCAGGAACTCGTGGATGTCGTCGGAATCGTTGCGGCAGTAGTGGTGCAGCGAGATGTAGTCGACCTGGTCGAAGCACTGGTCCAGCACCTCGTATTCCCACTTGCCGTAGGTGGGCATGGCCCGCTGGGACGAGCCGCAGGCGGTCAGCTCGATCGTGGGGTCGACCCACTTCATCACCTTGCCGGTCTCCTGGGCGATGCGGCCGTACTCGGCCGAGGTCTTGGCGCAAATCTGCCAGGGGCCGTCCATCTCGTTGCCGATGCACCAGAACTTGACGCCATGCGGCTGCTCGTAGCCGTGCGCGCGGCGCAGGTCTGAATAGTGGGTCCCGCCCGGGTGGTTGCAGTATTCCAGGAAGTGGCGGGCCTCGTCGGTGCCGCGCGTGCCGACGTTCACCGCGAACATCGGCTCCAGCTGCGCCTTGCGGCACCAGGTGATGAACTCGTTGGTCCCGAACTGGTTGGTCTCGGTCGAGTGCCAGGCCAGGTCCAGGCGGACGGGACGATCCTCCTTGGGCCCGACGCCGTCTTCCCAGTTGTAGCCCGACAGGAAGTTGCCGCCCGGATAGCGGACGAGGGTGACGCCCAGCTCCCGGGTCAGGTCCAGCACGTCCTGGCGGAATCCCTCGGGCGTGGCCGTGGGGTGGCCGGGCTCGTAGATGCCGCCATAGACGCAGCGGCCCATGTGCTCGACGAAGGTCCCGAAGATCCGGCGATCCAGCGGGGCCACCACGAAGTCGGCGTCGGCGATGATCTTGGCGGTCAGCATGGCGGGCTCGTCTGGCTACAGAAGGTGGAACAGCAGGTCGTTGACGCGTCGCTCGGCGTCGACGAGGGCGGTGTCGATCGGTTTGCGGCCGGTGATGGCGCTGGCCATCTCGTCGCCGATGATGTCCTGGATGGCGAACTGGCGCTGCACCTGGGGCGGCAGGGTCTGGCCGATGGTCGCCAGGGGCGCGATGGCTCGGCGGTGGGGCAGGGCCGCGAAGCGCGGGCTGTCGATCACCGCCTGCATGGCCGGCAGGTGGCCGGTGCGCGACCAGTCGTAATCGTGGTCGGCCAGGAACTTCGCCAGGCGGTAGACCGCGGCGCGCTGCTGGGGCGTCCGGTCGCGATGCGGCACGACCCAGGCGTGGCCGTCGACGAAGGCGGCGTCCCGGGTTCCGAACAGGCGGGGATAGGGAACGACGGCATAGCCGCCCGACAGGGGCCGGCCCGGCGTGTGCGACTCCGCCTCGAACGTGCCGATCATCCAGGTGCCGACCAGATAGACTCCGCCGTCGCCGTTCATGAAGCCGCTGGTGGCGGCCGGATAGTCCTGGTCCTTGGTGGTCAGGTTCTCGTCGTAGAGCTGCTTGAACAGCGCCACGATCCGATGGGCTTGCGGCGTCGTCAGCTTGATGTGCTTGGGGTCGGGGAAGAACGCCGCGTCCTGGGTCATCAGCCAGGTGTAGAGGTTGCGGGTGTAGCTGGCCGTCTCGTTGGCCATGGCCTGGACCAGATAGGGCTTGCCGGTGGCGGCCCTGAACTGGCGGGCCTGGGCCAGCAGCTCGTCGGCGCTGGTCGGCAGGACCGGCTGGCCGTCCCTGACCAGCCCCGCCTGGCGGAACTGGTTCAGGTTGATGTGCCAGAGCGGCGCCCAGTTGTCGAAGGGCAGACCCCAGACCTGGCCGTTCTTGGTCACCCCCTCGCGGGCGGCGCGGGTGAAGGCGGCGGGGTCGACCCCGACGCTTTCCAGCCCCGGCCCCATCGGCTCGATCAGGCCGCGCGACTGGTAGTCGGAGATCGCCGACATGTGCATGGTCACCAGATCCGGCGGATCGCCGGCCGCGAACTGGGCCGACAGCTGGTCGTAGCCGGGCCAGGCGGCGATGTTGACCTTCAGCCGGATGTCCGGGTTCTCGCGCTGGAACTGATCCAGCAGGCCGGTGATGATCTCGCACTCGCCGTCGGGATTGCGCGCACCGGCCCCCGCCGAGCGGCACTCGCCGAAGATCCGCTGGACGGTGATCCGGGTGACGTCGTCGGGCTTGGCGCAGCCGAACAGGCTGAGGGCGGCGGCGGCGATCATGAAAATGCGGGGCAGGCGGCTCATCGCACCGCCGCTCCCGACACGGCCCGCACGATGTACTTCTGGAAGAACACGTAGACGACCAGGATCGGCGCGCTGGCGAACACCGCCTGGGCCATCAGGAAGCCCAGGCCGCTGGTCTGGGCGAAGTTGATCTGCGAGCTGGCCACGCCGACGGTCAGGGTGAACATCTCGCTGCGCGTCGCCGAGATCAGCGGCCACCAGTAGTCGTTCCACGACGACAGGAAGGTGAAGATGCCCAGGGTCGCCTGGGCGGGCAGGGTCAGGGGCAGCAGCACCTTCCAGAACACCTGCCGGCGACTGGCGCCGTCCAGCATCGCCGCCTCGTCCAGCTCGACCGGGATGGCCTTGAAGTACTGGGTCATCAGGAACACCCCGAACGGCGCGGCCAGGCCCGGCAGGATCAGGCCGGGATAGGTGTTGTGCAGGTGCAGGGCGGAGAACAGCTGGTGGCGGGTGATGATCACCGACTGCTCGGGCACGGCCAGGCCGAACAGCACCAGGGCGAACAGCCACCTGCGGCCCGGGAACTCCAGCCGAGCGAAGCCGTAGCCGGCCAGGGACGACAGGGCCAGCACGCCGGCGGTCGTGCACAGCGAGACCAGCAGGCTGTTGGCCAGCCAGCGGAACACCGTCGCCCGGGCCAGGATCGAACCGTAGTTCTCCAGGGTGTAGGGACCGCGGAACACCGAGGCCGTGTCGCGCAGCAACTCGCCGTTCGACTTCAGCGACAGGCCCACGGTCCACGCCAGCGGCAGGACCATGGCCACCGCGGCCAGGGTCAGGGCGGCCCAGCCCAGGGGGGCGATCCAGGGATTGCGCCCGGCGGCGCGGTCCAGGGCGCTCATCGGACCGCCGCCCCGTCACGCGGTGTCCTGTCACGGGTGGTGACGTACTGGAGGATCGTGGCGACCAGGATCAGGCCGAACAGGATCTCGGACGCGGCGGCCGCGTAGCCGATGTCCCAGCGCCGGAAGCCGACCTCGTAGATGAACAGCACGATCGGCCGCGAGGCGCCGTTGGGGCCGCCCTGGGTCAGCAGTTGGGCCTGGCCGAACAGCTGGAACTGCAGCACGCACTGGATGATCACCACCAGCACCAGGGTCCGGCGGATCGAGGGCAGGGTGATGCGGGTCAGGGTCTTCCACGGCCCGGCCCGGTCGAGGGCGGCGGCTTCGTAGAGCTCGGCCGGCACCTGCTGCAGGGCCGCCAGGTACAGCATCATCGGCAGGCCCAGGCACCACCAGACGGTGGTCAGGGCGATGGCGGGCAGCACCAGGTCGGGATGGCTGAGCAGCGGGATCGGTGGCCGCCCGACCGCGTGCAGCAGGTTGGCGATCAGTCCGCCGTCGGGGATCAGCACCAGTCGCCAGATCAGGGTGACGATGGTCACCGACAGCACCGACGAGCTGAAAAACACCCCGCGGAAGATGGCGGCGGCGCGGGTGGGGCGGTTCAGGGCGATGGCCAGGCCCAGGGCGATCACCGCCAGCGGCGGCACGGTCAGCAGCACGAACCAGAAGGTGTTGCGCACCGCCTGCAGGAACACCGTGTCGCGCAGCAGCCGGCCGAAGTTCTCGAGCCCGACGAACGCCTCGCCGCCGAACAGGTCGGCCTTGTGCAGGCTCAGCCACACGCCCGCCAGCAGCGGGTAGAGCAGCAGGGTCAGGTAGGCCAGCAGGTACGGCCCGACGAACAGGCCGTTGGTCCAGCGGCTCTTGCGGGGCGAGGCGGCGGTCATGGGCGGCCGTCCGCTGGCGACGGGCCGCGGTGGGCGCGGTCGTCGGCGTCGAACAGGTGCGTGGCGCTGTCCAGGGCCAGGCCGACCAGGTCGCCCATCGCCGCGCGGCTGGTCCCGGCGTCCTCAGCCGTGATCGCCGCGCCGTCGGCCAGGCGCAGATAGACCAGGGTGCGGTCGCCCAGCCGCTCGACGAACTCGACCCTGGCGTCGACCTGGCCAGCGCCCGGCGCGACGACCTTCACGGCCTCGGCCCGCAGGCCCAGGCGCCAGGCGGTGCTGGCGGGCAGGGCGGCGAGGGGGACTTCGGTGTCGATGCTCGCGCCGCCTGGCAGGGTCGCGCGGGCCAAGCCGTTGGGGCCCTCGCCCAGCGTCGCGTCCAGGAAGCTCATCGGCGGCGAGCCGACGAACGTGGCCACGAAGCGGTTGGCCGGACGGGCGTAGATCTCCATCGGCGTCCCGACCTGCTGGATGCGGCGGTCGCTCATCACCACGATGCGGTCGGCCAGGGTCATGGCCTCGACCTGGTCGTGGGTGACCAGGATCATCGTCGCCTGGACCCGGCGGCGCAGCTGGGCCAGCTCCAGCCGCGTGCGCATGCGCAGGGCGGCGTCGAGGTTGGAGAGCGGCTCGTCGAACAGGAACAGGTCGGGCTTCTTGACGATGGCCCGGCCGATGGCGACGCGCTGGCGCTGACCGCCCGACAGCTGGCCGGGCTTGGAGCGCAGGAAGCGCTCGATCTCCAGGATGCGGGCGGCCTCGGCCACGCGCGTCTCGATCTCGGCCTTGGGGACCTTCGCGTTGCGCAGGCCGAACGCCATGTTTTCGAAGATCGTCATGTGCGGGTAGAGGGCGTAGTGCTGGAACACCATGGCCACGCCGCGGTCGCCCGGCGGCAGCGGATCGACGCGCCGCTCGCCGATGTGGATCTGGCCCGTCTCGACGGTCTCGAGCCCGGCGATCATCCGCAGCAGGGTGGACTTGCCGCAGCCCGACGGGCCGAGGAAGGCGATGAACTCGCCGGAAGCGATGTCGAGGCGGATGTCGTCGAGCACGGCGACGGAACCGAAACTCTTGCTCAGATGGTCAAGCCGCACGCGCGCCACGCATCCACTCCCCGGACGGCCCGGCGGCGCGCAAGACGGAAGGGCGGCGTGAAGCCGTCGTTTCCTCCCGATCGCGCGGCGCCGAGCGCCTTTGTTTCCGCCCGCCTTGGCGGAGGGCTGGTTTGTCTGGGCTATTTACTCAGACAAAACGAGGATGGCGTTGAATCTCGCGTGGCGCAAGACGAAAAGTGGATGCGATCAAAGGGAACGCGGCCGGCGCTGGAACGCGCGAAGGCGAACATTACAATTGTCGGACTTAATATCCGCCCGGAGGCGGCGCGGGGATAGGCGCCTGCGCCCACCCCCGCTTCCGGATGAGCCGAGAGCCGCTCTACAGCACTCCGTCGATGGCCCGCCGCACGCCCAGCGGGTTGTCGGCCTTCAGCGCGGCCGGCAGCAGGGCGTCGGGGATGTCCTGGTAGCAGACCGGCCGCAGGAAGCGCTCGATGGCGCGCGTGCCGACCGAGGTGCCGCGCGGGTCGGAGGTGGCCGGGAACGGGCCGCCGTGGACCATGGCGTTGGAGACCTCCACGCCGGTGGGCCAGCCGTTGGCCAGGACGCGGCCGGCCTTGCGCTCCAGGATCGGCAGCAGGGGACGGGCGGCCTCGACGTCGGCGGGATCCATCTGCAGGGTGGCGGTCAGCTGGCCCTCCAGGCTTTCCAGCACCGTCGCCAGCTGGGCGGCGTCCTTGACCCGCACGATCAGCGACGACGAGCCGAACACCTCGTGGCTGAGCACCGCGTCGCGCTGGAAGGTCTCGGCGTCGACCGAGAACAGCGCGCCGACCGCCTGGTTGACGCCGTCGCCGACGCAGCCGCGCGCCAGCAGCTTGACCCCGTCGCGGTCGAGCAGCTGGTTCACGCCCTGCTCATAGGCGCCGAAGATGCCGGGCGTCAGCATGACCTGCGGCTGGGCGGCGGTCAGGGCGGCGATGGCGGCGGCCTCGAAGCGGTCGAGGTCGGGGCCATCGAGGGCGAAGATCAGGCCGGGGTTGGTGCAGAACTGGCCCGCGCCCATGGTCAGCGAGCCGATGAAGGCCGCGCCGAGGGCCTCGGCCCGGGCGGCCAGGGCGGCGGGCATCAGCACCACCGGATTGATGCTGCTCATCTCGGCGAAGACCGGGATCGGCTCGCGACGCTCGGCGGCGATCCGCATGAAGGCCACGCCGCCGGCCCGCGAGCCGGTGAAGCCCACGGCCTTGATGCGCGGATCGGCGACCAGGCCAGCGCCCAGGGTGCGCTGCTGGCCGATCAGGATGGAGAACACGCCGGCGGGCAGGCCGGCCGTCTTGATCGCCTTGTCGATCGCGCTCCCGACCATCGCGCCGGTGTTGGGGTGGGCCGAGTGGCCCTTGACGATCACCGGGCAGCCGGCCGCCAGGGCCGAGGCGGTGTCGCCGCCGCCGGTCGAGAAGGCCAGGGGGAAGTTGCTGGCGCCGAACACCACCACCGGGCCCAGCGGGATGAAGCGCTGGCGCAGGTCGGCGCGGGGCAGGGGCGTGCGCTCGGGCATGGCCGGGTCGATGCGCGCGCCGATCCAGTCGCCGCGCCGCACGACCTGGGCGAACAGCCGCAGTTGGCCGCAGGTGCGGCCGCGCTCGCCGGTGATGCGGGCCTGGGGCAGGCCGGTCTCGGCCATGGCCGTCTGGATCAGGTCATCGCCCAGCGCCTCGATCTCGGTGGCGATCGCCTCGAGGAAGGCGGCTCGGGTCTCAAGATCCGTCTCGCGATAGGTGTCGAACGCGGCGGCGGCGGCGGCGCAGGCCGCCTCGATCTGGGCGGCGCTGGGCTCTGGGAAGCTGGGGCCGAAGTGTTCGTTGGTGGCGGGGTTCAGGGCCCGCAGGGCGGCTTCGGCCATTAGCTGTCTCGCTCTATTCGATGAACGCTGGAGCGACGACCCGTCGACCCAGCAGGAAGGCGTCGGCGACGTGACGCAGCGGGCTGACGTCGACATCGCTGGCGGCGCCGGCCACCAGGCGCGCGAAGGCGTCGTAGAGGCCGGCATATTCGGCGTCCGGGCCCTCATGGAGCAGTTCGCCGTCGATGAACAGCTTGGCGCCGCCATGCGACAGCTTCAACACGCCGGCGTCGGTCTCGACGGCGATGTCCCAGCTCTGGGGCCCCGTCTGCAGGAAGTCGAACTCGGCCCGGACCGGGGCGCCGGCGGCGTCGACGAAATCCAGCTCGGCCTGGATTGGCGACTGGCAGTTCTCCGGCACGTGCAGCACCGCGCCGGTCAGGAAGAACGGCCGGGGCAGGATGGCGGTGGCGATCGACAGGGCGTTGATGCCGGGATCGAACACGCCCAGGCCGCCGGCCTCCCAGATCCAGGTCTGGCCCGGATGCCAGACGCGCACGTCCTCGCGCCAGTCGATGCGCACGGCCTTGATGGCCTTGTCGGCCAGCCAGGCGCGGGCGGGCGCCACGCCCTGGGCGTAGCGCGAGTGCCAGGTGGTCTGCAGGGTCAGGCCGCGCTCGGCGGCGGTCAGGCGCAGGTCCTCGACCTCGCTCAGCGTCGCGCCGGGCGGCTTCTCCAGCATCACGTGCTTGCCGGCCGCCAGGGCCAGGTGGGCCAGGGCGTGGCGCGGCTGCGGCGGGGTGCACAGCGACACCGCGTCGACCGCCACGTCGCTGGCCAGGAGATCGGCCAGGGTCGTGAAGTGGGCGACGCCGTCGAGGTCGGCGTTGCGGCTGACGATGGCGACCAGCTCGAAGCGGTCGTCGGCGGCGATGGCGGGCAGGTGCTGGTCGCGGGCGATCTTGCCCAGGCCAACGAGAGCCAGGCGGATCTTGCTCACAGGCTGCGCACCGTCACCGGCTTGTCCTGCGCCTGGGCCAGGGCGTTGTGGGTCGGATAGAGGAACGGCGCGGCGCCGATCTCGAACACGTCGCCGACCTGGGTCTGGAAGCCCTCCGAGAACGACAGGGTGGCCGTGCCGAAGAAGTGCACGTGAACGTCGCCCGGCTTGCGGAAGATGTCGTACTTGAAGTGGTGGTGCTCGAGGTTGGCGATCGTGTGGGACATGTTCGCCTCGCCCGACAGGAAGGGCTTTTCCCAGACCACCTGGCCGTCGCGCAGGATCTTGCTGGCGCCGCGCACGTCGGCCGGCAGGTCGCCGGTCAGCAGTTCGGGGCCCAGGGCCGCCTGGCGCAGCTTGGAGTGGGCCAGCCACAGATAGTTGCCGCGCTCGATGATGTGATCGGAGAACTCGTTGGCCAGGCAGAAGCCCAGGCGATGGGGCGTCCCGTCCGGGCCGATCAGGTAGACGCCGGCGATCTCCGGCTCCTCGCCGCCGTCCTTGGCGAAGGCGGGCGAGGTCAAGGCGGCGCCGTGGCCGACCACGTGCGAGCCGTCGCCCTTGTAGAACCACTCGGGCTGGGCTCCGACCTGGCCGGCGGCGGGCTTGCCGCCCTCGACGCCCATCAGGAACATCCGCATGGAATCGGTCAGCTGTTCCCCCGCCTGGGCGGCCTTGTGCATCTTGTCGCGGCCCTCGGCCGAGCCCAGGTGGGTCAGGCCGGTGCCGGTCAGCACCAGGTGGGCGGGATCGGGATGGTCGATCGGGGCCAGCACCCGGCCCTCGGCCAGGGCGGCGGGGATGTCGACCTCGGCGCCGAGCGGGTGGGCCTGGGCGGCCTCGGCCAGGGTGGCGCCGGCCGCCAGGGCGGCTTGCGCCAGGGCCAGCAGGGTGTCAGCCACCTCGACCTTCCGGGCCAGGCCCGAATCGTTGACCGCCGCGAGGATTCGCGCCCCGTCCTTTTCCTTCAGTTGCACGAACCGCAGCACCATGGCTGTCGCGACCTCCCAGCGGGTTTGGCTATTAAGTCGGACAAATAGCGATCTGCTGGGCGGTGTCAAACCCGGATCGACGCGGCGCGGCCAGGGGTGTCGCCAGGCCGGACGCCGTGATAGCACGGGAACCAGCGCAAACCCGCGCCGCGCCGGGGTTTGGCAATCATCGTACTTTTGGCGGGGAATTTGGCGGCGCGATCGACGGCCGGCTGCGAAATTCCTTGTCGGCGCATAAACTGTCTCGCTAGTGTCGCGCTGCGCCGGAGCGGCGGACGGGCGGGGGTCCATCCATCGACCGGGCAGGGAGCGAAGCGCGCGTGCGGAAGAAGAAGGACAAGGCCGGGGACGGGGACTTCGCGCGGGAGGGGGTGGCCAACAGCCGGATCCACGGCTCGATCGCCCGCACGCTCGGCGTGGCCATCGTCTCGGGCCAATACGCGCCGGGCGACATCCTCAACAACGAGATCGATTCCAGCGAACAGCTGCAGGTCTCGCGGAGCGCCTATCGCGAGGCCATCCGCATCCTGGCCGCCAAGGGGCTGGTCGAGAGCCGCCCGAAGACCGGCACCCGGGTCACCGAACGCAATCGCTGGAGCCTGCTGGACCCCGAGGTGCTGGCCTGGTTCTTCGAATCCGAGCCCAGCGAGGAGTTTCTCAAGGGCCTCTACGAGCTGCGGATGATCGTCGAGCCGGCCGCCGCGGCCCTGGCCGCCGAGCGCCGCGACGACGGCCAGCTGGAGCGCATGCGCAAGGCGCTGATCCAGATGGAGAGCCAGACCCTGGCCACCGACGCCGGCCAGGCCGCCGACCGCGACTTCCACGACACCGTGCTGGAGGCCACCGGCAACGCGCCGCTGTTCACCCTGTCCAGCAGCATCGGCGCGGCGGTGCGCTGGACCACGATCTTCAAGCAGCGCAAGCGCGAGCTGCCGCGCGACCCGATGCCCGACCACTGGAAGGTGTTCGACGCCATCGCCGCGGCCAGGCCCGACCAGGCGCGGCAGGCGATGGAGAAGCTGGTCGGCTTGGCCCTGGAAGACACCCGGGCGGCGATCGACCCCAAGGACTGAGTTCGGAGACCCGCGATGCGTTTCGATTTTCCGCCATCGCGGCGCGCCGTGATGGTCGGCGCCGGCGCGACCGTGCTGGCCGCCGCGGCGTCGGCCGAGGCCAAGGCCCCCGGCGGCGGCGCGCGCAATCCGCTGGTGCGGCAGCGAGCCGACGCCCAGGTGTTCCGCCACGACGACGGCGACTACTACATGACCGCCTCGGTCCCCGAATATGACCGGCTGGTCCTGCGTCGCGCGCCCACCCTGGCGGGCCTCGCGACCGCGCCCGAGGCGGTGATCTGGCGACGGCCCGCGCAGGGCAAGCTGGGCGGCTATATCTGGGCGCCCGAGCTGCACTGGATCGACGGGCGCTGGCACATGTACTTCGCGGCCGGCGACGCGGGCGAGCCCTTCCACATCCGCACCTACGTCCTGCGCTGCCTGGACCGCGACGCCCTGGCCGGCCGCTGGGAGGTGCTGGGCCAACTGCAGACGCCGTGGGACACCTTCACGCTGGACTCCACCGTCTTCAGCCATCACGGCGTGCGCTACCTGTGCTGGGCGCAGCAGGAGCCGGGGATCGCGACCAACAGCAACCTCTACCTGGCCCCGCTGGCCACGCCGCTCACCCTGGCCCGTCCGCCGGTCCGCCTGAGCGTCCCGACGCTTCCGTGGGAGATCGAAGGCTTCAAGGTCAACGAAGCCCCGGCCTTCCTGGCGCGCAACGGCCACGTGTTCATCGCCTATTCCGCCAGCGCCACCGACGCCCGCTACTGCCTGGGCCTGCTGACCGCGGACGCCGGCGCCGATCTGATGTCGGCGGCTGCCTGGAGCAAGTCCCAGGCCCCGGTCTTCGTCTCGTCGGAAGAGACGGGCGTCTATGGCCCGGGCCACAACTCGTTCACCGTCGACGAGCGGGGCCGCGACGTGCTGGTCTTCCATGGCCGCGACTACAAGACCATCCAGGGTGATCCGCTGTTCGACCCGAACCGGCACACCCGGGTGCAGCGACTCTATTACCATCCGGACGGAACACCCGACTTCGGCGTGCCCGTCGGGGCCGGCGAGATCCCCGACCGCTTCGCGCCGCTGGACCGGCCGGGCGCCTATCTTCGCCTGGACGGGACGCGGCTGGCGGTCGGCGACGGCCCTCTGGCGACCACCCAGTTCCGCCAGAAGCCCGGAGCGGCCGGCGCCGTGGTCCTGGAGCCGATCCTCAAGCCCGGCCATGTGCTGCAGGCGGCGTCGGGCGGCGCGGTGGCGCTGGCCGGCGCGAGCGACGATCCCGCGCGGAGCGGCTTTCGCCGGGTTCCCGGACTGGCCGGCGGACGCGGGGTCTCGTTCGCGGCGCCAGGCGGTGGCTATCTGCGCCACCAGGACGGGGCGGTCGTGGTCGGGCCGGCCAAGGACGCCGCCGGCAGGGCCAGCGCGACCTTTCTCGTCGGTTGAAGGACGTCCGTCCGGGCTCGCCCGGCCCTGCCTTGGTGGCGGAAGGCGAGGGAATCAGCATTGCGGGCGGTCCCCGCAAGCCCGGCATGCGGCGCCGATCGGCGCGCGACGCGCGGATTTTCCGAGTCCGCCGCCGCCAGCTGCGCCACCTATCGTCCGACAACTGCGAATGAATGATTTCCTCATCCGTTCAAACGGAAAGCGCGGCTTGTCGCACCCGTCGAACGGCGCAGCTCTCACGTTGACGCCGCCTTGCGGGCGGTATAGTCAGACAAATGAACAGGAGTGAAACGAACGGGACGTCGATCGCTCCGCCCGGATGGCGGACAATCCTCCTGATGTCCCGCCAAGCCCTCCCGCCGTCGCCGACCCAAGGCCCCCTCTTCTATCAAGGGCCGCCTTATCAAGGACTGTCATGAGCTCTGCCGCCGTTCCGCCTCGCGCCCTTCGCTCGCGCGCCTGGTTCGACAATCCCGACAACGCGGACATGACGGCGCTCTACCTGGAGCGCTACCTGAATTTCGGCCTGTCGCTGGAGGAACTGCAGTCGGGCAAGCCGATCATCGGCATCGCCCAGACCGGCAGCGATCTGTCGCCCTGCAACCGTCACCACCTGGTGCTGGCCGAGCGGATCCGCGAGGGGATCCGCACCGCCGGCGGCATCGCCCTGGAGTTCCCGGTCCACCCGATCCAGGAGACCGGCAAGCGTCCGACGGCGGGACTGGACCGCAACCTGTCGTATCTGGGCCTGGTCGAGACCCTGTACGGCTATCCGATCGACGGCGTGGTGCTGACCATCGGCTGCGACAAGACCACCCCCGCCTGCCTGATGGCCGCCGCGACGGTCAACATTCCGGCCATCGCCCTGTCGGTGGGCCCGATGCTGAACGGCTGGCACAAAGGCCAGCGCACCGGCTCGGGCACGATCGTCTGGAAGGCCCGCGAGATGCTGGCGGCCGGCGAGATCGACCGCGCCGGCTTCATCAAGCTGGTGGCCAGTTCGGCCCCGTCGACCGGCTATTGCAACACCATGGGCACGGCCACGACCATGAACTCGCTGACCGAGGCGCTGGGTATGTCGCTGACCGGCTCGGCCGCCATCCCGGCCCCGTATCGCGACCGGCAGCAGAACGCCTACGAGACCGGCCTGCGGATCGTCGAGCTGGTGCAACAGGACATCAAGCCGTCCGACATCCTGACCCGCGACGCGTTCCTGAACGCCATCGTCGTCAATTCGGCGATCGGCGGCTCGACCAACGCCCCGATCCACCTGAACGGCCTGGCCCGGCACATGGGCGTCGAGCTCTCCGTCGATGACTGGCAGACCTATGGCGAGGAGGTGCCGCTGCTGGTCAACCTGCAGCCGGCCGGCGAATATCTCGGCGAGGACTATTACCATGCCGGCGGCGTGCCCGCCGTGGTCAACCAGCTGATGGGCCAGGGCCTGATCCGCGAGGACGCCCTGACCGTCTCGGGCAAGACCATCGGCGAGGCCTGCCGCAACGCGACCATCGAGGACGAGGCGGTGATCCGTCCGTTCGACAAGCCGCTGGTCGAGCGCGCCGGCTTCGTGGTCATGCGCGGCAACCTGTTCAATTCGGCGATCATGAAGACCAGCGTGATCACCAAGGAATTCCGCGACCGCTACCTGTCCGATCCCGACGACCCGGACGCGTTCGAGGGCCAGGCCGTGGTGTTCGACGGGCCCGAGGACTACCACCACCGGATCGACGATCCGGCGGTCGGCATCACCGAGCGCAGCGTGCTGTTCATGCGCGGGGCCGGCCCGATCGGCTATCCCGGCGCGGCCGAGGTCGTGAACATGCGGGCCCCCGATTACCTGATCAAGAAGGGGATCCACCAGCTGCCGTGCATCGGCGACGGGCGTCAGTCGGGCACCTCCGGTTCGCCCTCGATCCTCAACGCCTCGCCCGAGGCGGCGGCCGGCGGCGGTCTGGCCCTGCTCAAGACCGGCGACCGGGTGCGGGTCGACCTGCGCAAGTCGCGGGTCGACGTGCTGGTCACGCCGGAGGAGATCGTCGCGCGGCGCAAGGCGCTCGAGGCGGCCGGCGGCTACCAGTATCCGGAAAGCCAGACGCCCTGGCAGGAGATCCAGCGGGCCATCGTCGGCCAGATGGAGACCGGGGCCGTGCTGGAGCCGGCCGTGAAGTATCAGCGCATCGCCCAGACCAAGGGCCTGCCGCGCGACAACCACTGATCCAACCACCGAAGACAACGCCGACCAACGGCGACCTAGGGAGAATATCGTGAAGCTGACCACGCTGAAGCACGCGCTCGTCGCGGGCCTTGCTGTCGCCGCGCTGGCGACGACCGGGGCCGCCGTCGCCCAGACCACCGTGACCGGCGCCCTGCGGGCCGACCAGCCCGGCGCGGTGATCCAGCCGGAAGTCTACGGCCAGTTCGCCGAGCACCTGGGCCGGGGCATCTACGAAGGCGTCTGGGTTGGCGAGGACAGCAAGATCCCCAACACCCGGGGCTATCGCAACGACGTGGTCGCGGCGCTGAAGGCCATCAAGGTGCCGGTCGTGCGCTGGCCCGGCGGCTGCTTCGCCGACGACTATCACTGGCGCGAGGGTGTGGGCCCGCGCGACAAGCGCCCCGTGAAGGTCAACGTGCTGTGGGGCGGCGTCGAGGAGCCCAACAGCTTCGGCACCAACGAGTTCATGGAGTTCGCCGAGCTGATCGGCACGAAGACCTATGTGGCCGGCAATGTCGGCACCGGCACGCCGCAGGAAACGGCCGAGTGGGTCGAGTACATGACCTCGCCGACCCAGTCGACGATCGCCAACATGCGCCGCGCCAACGGCCGCGACAAGCCCTGGAAGCTCGACTACTTCGGCGTCGGCAACGAGAACTGGGGCTGCGGCGGCCAGATGACGGCGGCCCACTACACCAACCTCTATCGCAACTTCGCCGAGTTCGTGCGCGTGCCGCCGGGCACCACGACGGTGAAGGTCGCGGGCGGCGCCAACAGCGACGACTACAACTGGACCGAAACCCTGATGGCCGGCGCGGCCAAGAACATGAACGCGCTCAGCCTGCACTACTACACGATCCCCACCGGCAAATGGGACAAGAAGGGTTCCGCGACCCAGTTCGACGAACAGCTCTGGGCCGACACCATGGTCCAGGCCCTGAGGATGGACGAACTCGTCACCAAGCACAGCGCCATCATGGACAAGTACGACCCGGAGAAGAAGGTCGGGCTCTACGTCGATGAATGGGGCATCTGGCACGACGGCGAGCCGGGCAGCAATCCGGGCTTCCTCTACCAGCAGAACACCATGCGCGACGCGGTGGTGGCCGCCGCCACCCTGAACATCTTCCACAAGCACGCCGATCGGGTGCGGCTGACGGCCATCGCCCAGATGGTCAACGTGCTGCAGGCCATGATCCTGACCGACAAGGAAAAGATGGTCCTGACCCCGACCTACTGGGTCTACGACCTCTACAAGCCGTTCCAGGGCGCGACTTCGCTGCCGCTGGCGGTCAACAGCCCGAACTATACGTTGGGCAAGTCCAGCGTCCCGGCGGTCAGCGCCTCGGCGGCGCGGGACACGGCGGGCGTGGTGCACCTGGCGCTGGTCAACATGGATCCGAACAAGTCGGCGACCGTGACGGTCAAGCTCACGGGCGTGACCGGCAAGACGGCCAAGGGCCGGGTGCTGACCGCCGCGACCATGGCCGCCCACAACACGTTCGACGCGCCCAACGCGGTCAAGCCGGCGGCCTTCACCGCCGCCTCGATCAAGGGCGACGTGCTGACCGCCACCCTGCCGAGCAAGTCGGTGGTGGTGCTGGACCTGAACTAGGCTGAACGGGGACAGGTCCATGGGCCTGTCCCCGACCGGGCCCCAGAATTTCGCCCGTCCCGGCGTTCGCCGGGGCGGGCGATCTTTTTTTGGGGTCAGAACACCTTCATCTCGACCAGCCGCATGTCCTTGCCGGGCGCCAGGTCGAACACCGCCCGCAGCTTCGAGGTCGTGACCGGCGTCCAGGCCGTGCGGTCGACGCCGTTGGCGAGCGGGGCGGGAGCCTTGGCGACCTCCACCCACCGGTCGTTCCGCCAGGCCTCCAGCCGATAGCGGGCCGGCCCGGCGAAGGCCTTGCCGTCGGCGAAGAAGCTGAGCTCGGCCGAACGCACCGACACCGGCTTGCCGAAATCCACCGCGAACCAGGGCTGCTTGGCGCCGGTCCCCGGCGACCAGCCGTTGGCCATCTCCGGGAAGAACCACACCCGCCCGTCCAGCGCCTGGTGCACGGTCTTGGGGTCGTCTCCGGCCGAGGCCGAGCCCTTGGGATAGTCCGAGCGCACCAGGTTGACCGCCAGGTCGATCGGCCGGGCGATCGGCGCGGCGGGCTTGCGGGCCAGCGGGATGGTGAGCCTGGCCAGGGTCGGCGAGGCGGCCGCCTCCTGGCCGTCCACCGTCACGACCAGCCCTCGGCGGCCGTAGCGCGAGCCGTCGGCGTCCCAGGCGATCCCGACCAAGTGGCCGTGATAGGGCGCGTCCTGCAGGCTGAAATATCTCAGGAAGTTGGGATCAGCCGGGTCGGCCGGGGCCAGCGGATTGACCTCCAGCACGTCGTCGGCGCGCGGCCGCAGGCCGACCAGGCCGCTGATCACCAGGTCGACATAGCCGGAGTGATTGTAGTGGTGGCTGCGGGCCAGGCCGACGATGGCCTTGCCGGTGGCGGGGTCATAGTCCTCCTCCAGGTTCGGCTTGCCGTCCTTGAAATGCAGCTGGGTGTATTGGGCCAGCATGCGGGCGTAGTCCGAGCGCGTGACCACGTCCTGGCGATAGTCGTTGAGCAGGTTGGCCAGGCCGGTCAGCACCTGGGTGGTCTGGAACGGCCAGATCGGACCGTTCCACTGGCATTCGGGCGCGGTCCCTTCGTAGCGGTACTGGCGCATGTAGTAGGGGTACGACGGCTCGACCGTGCGCAGGCCGGCCGGGCCCGCCAGTTCCTTGGGGTCGATCGCGTGCTTCCAGGCCTGGGCGTAGGCGGGGGCGTCGTCCGGCAGGCCGAAGGTCCAGGGCACGTAGCCGACCAGTTCGCGGCCGCGGATCGGGTCCCAGTACTTCACGTGCTCGTTGCTGACCTTGTAGCGGTCGATGAAGTGAGCGAAGTCGCCGCTCCACAGGCTCTTCTGCACCTGCGCCTTCAGGTCGTCGGCGCGTGCGGCATAGTCCGCGGCGGTGGCCGCGTCGCCGGTCAGGGCCGCCAGCCGGCTGATCGCCCGGGCGTTGGCGTACATGTAGCTGTTGATCGAGGGTCGGAAGGCCTGGCCGCCGGTGAAACCGTCCTTGCCGCCCGAGGCGTCGATCGAGCTGATCGTGTACTCGGTGGCGTCCAGCAGCGGCTCGATCCAGTACAGCTTCTTGTCGAAGTCGTAGTGGTCGTCCCACAGCGCGTAGATGTGCTTCATCGCGCCGAGGTGGCGGGTGGCGGCGTCCTGGTCGCCGTCGACCAGGAAGCGGGCGAAGGTCGCGTCGGCGATGGCCTCGGCGAAGTGGCGGTCGTTGCCGCCGCCCTCGTACATGAAGTCGACATAGTCGCCGGCGTAGCGCCGGTCGCGCAGCCAGCGTCCCTCCTGGATGTGGAAGCCGGTGGCGTCGTTGAGGCTGGCGTAGGGCTCGCGCTGCCAGCCGACGTCGTCGAGGAACTCGGTGGTGATGTAGCCGCGCGGACCCAGGTCCCGCTGGTGGGCGCGGAACACGCTCCAGCGATAGTAGTAGATCTGGTCCAGCTTCGGGTCCGAGGATTCGAACAGCGGGATGTTGCCTTCGTACCAGGCGGCGTCGGCGCCGAACCGGGCCGCGGTGATGGCGCGGGCGTCCAGCTTTGGCGAGGCCGCCATGGCGGACGGCGCGACCAGGGCGGTCGTCGCCCACAGCGCCAGGGCCAGTCGCGCGCCCCCTCTCGATGTCGCCATTCGCATCCCCCTCGATCCTATTTTGTCTGAGTATTTAGCCGAGGGGCGGCGGCGATCGCCAGCGTTTCCTTGGGGGCGTATGGTCGTCGCGCTGAACCGGCCCCTGAAACGGCCCGAGGAGGAAATGGCGATGAAGACGTTCCTGGCGCTCTACATGGGATCCGACACGCCGGTGGATCCGAGTTCGCTCGACCAATCCACCATCGACAGGGGCATGGCCGCCTGGGGCCGGTGGATGGCCGATCACGCCGCGGCGGTGGTCGACCATGGGGGCCCGCTGGGCAAGACCAAGAAGGCCGCGGCCGGCGGCGTGAGCGACATCCGCAACCGGGTGGCCGGCTATGTGATCGTCCAGGCCGAATCCCACGCGGCGGCGGCGGCGATGTTCGAGGACCATCCGCACTTCGCGATCTTCCCCGGCGAGTCCGTGGAGATCATGGAGCGCCTGCCAATCCCCGGGCAGGGCTAGAGCCCCAACCTGATTGCATCAGGCCGGGGCTCTAGAGATTTGTTTTAACGCATTTTCTTTACGCGAACCGGAATCCACTTCGCTCGAAAATGCTCTAGCCGCGCCCCCACAGCCGCTCGAAGCGCCAGCCGGTCAGGTTCTCGACGATCGCCTTGGATTCGGCGCTCTCCGGTTCGGTCTCGCCGGCCCGCAGACGTTCGACCTCGTGGATCAGCACCTCGTGGGTCCTGGCGTTGAGGCGAAACGACCACGACATCCACAGCCCCCAGAGCATGACCAGGATCGGTCCGCCCACCATCACCAGCACCACGGCGCGCACTGCCTCGGGAGACTGGACCACGGCCACGCCGGGGTGGGCCTTGTCGGCCGAGACATAACCGCCCAGGCCGATCAGAGAGGTGGTGACCACGATGGCTCCGGACTGGGCGATCTTGCGCACGAAGGTCATGACCCCCGCGAAGATCCCCTCGCGGCGCTGGCCGGTCACGGCCTCGTCGATGTCGGGCAGGTAGTTGTAGACGCTCCAGGGCACGAAGTTCAGCGTGCCGCGCCCCAGGCCCGCCAGGATGATCGGCGCGAACAGCCAGAACGCCACCATCGGATTGAACGCCGCGCTGGTGGGGATGAAGGCCGCGAAGGTGTCGCCGCCCAGCGCCGACAGTCCCTCGGCGAAGCCCGCCGGCTTGATCAGGTAGAAGGCCAGGAACAGCAGCAGGGCCGCGCCGACGAAGCTGATGGCCATGCGATAGGCGGCCGTCGGTCCGGTGCGGATGACCACGTTGATGGCGATCATCACCGAGACCAGCTGGGCGAGGTACATTGTCGTCATCAGCTGGGAGATCACCAGGGTGGCGCCCATCATCACCGTGGCCACGAACAGCGGGAAGGCGGTGTTGAAGATGTCCTGCGAGATGTAGCCGCCCAGATAGAGCGACAGGTGCTGGCGGAAGGCCTTGATGCGCAGGGTCGAGAACAGGTCGCGGAACATGTTGACCGGGATCAGCGCCGCCTTGCCCCAGTCCATGGGCTCGGGCTGGATCCGCATCTCGGCCTCGGTGTAGGGGCGCTCCCAGGTGAACAGCACTACCAGCAGCACGACCAGGCTGAACAGGCCGCCGAAGATCGCGGCCATGATCAGGAAGGTGCCGGACGAATCCTTGCCGCCGAAGTGGTTGATGATCAGGGTCGGCAGGTAGGAGGCCAGGATCGCCGAGCTCTGGGCGATCAGCATCCGCGCGCCGGCGAACTTGGCCTTCTTCTTGTAATCCTTGGTCATTTCCGCCGCGAGGGTTTCCCACGGAATCAGGAACATCGTGTAGAGGAACTCGAAGAAGATGAAGGTCGTCAGGTAGTAGGCGAAGGTCTGGCCCGTGACGAAGATCAGGGCGAAGCTGGGCAGCAGCGGGATGGTGATGATCAGGAAGATCTTGCGCCGCCCGATCTTCCGCCCGACCCAGGTGTGGCGCAGGTTGTCGGAGATGTAGCCGATCAGCGGGCAGGTGATCGCCTCCAGCAGGCGCGGCAGACCCAGGATCAGGCCGGTCTCGACCGCCGACAGGCCGCAGAAGGTGATGAAGAAATAGGCCAGCCAGCCGGTGATCACGGCCTGGGCGCCGGCCCCCAGCATGTCGCCGGAACCCCAGCCCCAGTAGTTGATCCAGGTGGGTGTGCGGAGTTCCGGCGTCGCCATCTGCGTGTCATTCCCGAATGAAGAGGGGTCTTGTCGCCCCGTCCGATCCGGTCTCGCGACCGGATCGGGTCAAGTCCGCCGAAGCTAGATGAAGGCGCGCTGGAACTCGCCCAGGGCCAGGATGGCCAGCGACTGGCCGTAGGGCATCGAGGTCAGGGGGATGTCCTTGTAGCCCTGCAGGGTGTCGAACACCGGGGTGCCGAACGACACCTGCTGCAGCTCGCCCCTGTCGTCGATATGGGCCAGGACGCCCTTCAGCGCCTTGATCCCCATTTCCTGATACTCGCGGCCGACGTAGCGCTTGCGCACGGCCTTCAGGATTCCATAGGCGAAGCCGGCCGTGGCCGACGCTTCCAGGTACGAGGTCTTGTCGTCGACCAGCGTCCGCCACAGGCCCGTCTCGGCGTCCTGGTAGCGGGCCAGGGCCTTGATCTGGGCTTCCAGGGTGTCGATCAGGAAGTCGCGCAGGGCGTCGCCGGGCTTGAGGTCCAGGAGTTCGATGAACTCCGGGATGGCGATCGTCACCCAGCAGTTGCCGCGCGCCCACAGGGCGTCGGCGAAGTTATGCCGGCCTTCGAACGTCCAGCCGTGGAACCACATGCCGGTCTTGCGGTCGGCCAGGTATTTGACGTGCACCATGAACTGGCGCTTGGCCTCCTCGACGAAGTCGTCGCGGCCCAGCAGCAGGCCGATCTTGGCCAGGGGCAGGACGCTCATCATCAGCGTGTCGTCCCACAGCTGCTGGGGGTTCTCGCTGTTGAAGACGATGTGCTGGAAGCCGCCTTCCTCGGTGCGCGGGCCCTCGTACATCACGTAGTCGGCCCAGGTCTCCAGATAGGGCAGGTAGGTGTGGTCGCCGGTGGCCTCGTAGAGGTAGGCCAGGGTCAGGAACGGCGAGACCGTGTTGATGTTCTTGGTCGGGGTGCCGGCCTCGAAGCGGTCGGCGAACCAGGTCGTCATGATCTCGAAGGCCCGCGGGTCGCCGGTCATCTCGTACTGCTTCCACAAGCCGTACAGGCCCACGCCGTGGGTCCATTCCCAGTCGTTCCAGCCCTTGGTGTCGATCACCCGGCCGTCGTCCAGGCGCAGCAGGAACTCGCCGGTCTCGTCCTGGATGTCGACCAGGTTGCTGATCAGCAGGGCGATCTTGGCCTTGATGTCCTTGGCCTCGAGGCCGTGGGCGAGATTGGGCACGATAGTCTCCTTGGAAGTCTTTCAGGCGCGGACGGGGGGAGCGTCCGGTCAGGGTTTGAAGTCGGGCGCGGGAACGCGGGCGACGGGAAGGCCGCCGCGCACGGTGCGCAGGTTGACGAGCTTGACGGTCTCCAAGGCGTCGCCGGGCGCGCCGTCGCTGGTCACCGCCAGGGCCAGGGTGTTGCGGCCATGCAGGTCGACGATGCCGGTCGGCAGGACGAAGGTCCGCTGCGGGCCGACATGGGCGATGAACTGGCCCATGTTCCAGCCATTGACGAAGATCAGCACCCGGTACCGGCCCGGCGAACGCGGCTTGTCCGGATCGCCGATGGTCAGGCCCAGGGTGGTGTCCTGGTCCTTGGGCAGGTCCAGGTCGAAGCTCGTGCGGTACCAGGTCGTGCCGGCGTAGGGCCTGGTCGCCGCCATGTCGGCCTTGGTCCATGAGGCGTCGGGGAAGCCCGGCAGGTGCCAGCCTTCGCGTTCGCCGTACTGGCCGCCGTTGTTGGCGTTGCCGCGCACGGTATCCTGGATGTCCTCGCCGCCCAGGTTGCCCTGGATCTTCCAGGCGATCGGCACGGCGAAGCTGTAGGTCCCCGGGCCCGACAGCGAGGCCGAGACCAGGCCGCGGGCTTCCTTGTGGAAGTCGTCGGCGTCCAGGTCCCAGTTGTGGCCGTTGTTGCGGACCATCACCGAGATCACGTGCTCGCCGGTTCCGCGCAGGTCCTCGGGCAGCTTGAAGGTCGCGACACCCATGGTGATCGGGCGGGGCAGGCCGCCGTCCAGCTCGTGCTGGCCCAGGAACCGGCCGTCCAGCCAGACCTGCAGCATGCCCGCCCCGCCGCCGCCGTAGTGCAGGGTCAGGGTGTCGATGTCGGGCTTGCCCTGGTAGCGGCCGCGATACCAGACGTCGCCCTGGTGGAAGCCATGGGCGCTCATGTCCAGCACCGGCTGGCCGGTGGGACCGCGCACGGTCGAGCCGCCGCGGCGGCCCTCGGTCTTCAGCCAGGCGCTGTCGTCGAACCTGGGGTCGGCTTCGGGCGAGCCCGGCGCCGTCTTCCAGTCCAGCTTGGCCAGGTCGGGCAGGGTGATCGCCGCGGGGCCGGCCAGGGGCTTGTCGGCCAGCAGGCTGCCCGAGGCCGTGGCCTTGGCCGCGACCTTGGCGCCGTTCCAGCGGATGGCGGTCACGCCCCTGGGCGCGAACACCTCCAGCGGGCTGTCGGTCTCGGTGTCACCGGTCAGGCTAAGCACGCCGCCCTTGGTCGCGTCGCCGCGCACCAGGCCCGGGCCGCGCACCAGCAGGGCCCCATGGGACGCATCGCGACGCCAGAAGGTCTGGCCGGTCTCGGCGTCGGCCAGCAGCAGGGTCAGGGGCGGGCGACCGCCGCCGGTGATCCGCACGCGGGCCAGGCCCTTGTGGACGTAGGCCAGCTTCAGGTCGCCCTTGGCGGCGTCGAAGGCCGATTGGACGTCGCCCTCCAGCACCTCGACCTTCGGCGCGGAGGCGTAGCGCAGCACCGTCTCGCCCGCCTCGCCGGCCCGGCCGTACAGCAGGGCCAGGTCGCCGTCGTTCCACTTCAGGTGCGTCTGGATCTCGGACGTCGAATAGACCAGCCGCTGACCGCCCAGGTCGTAGCTGGCCATCAGCATCTTGCTGTCCTGGCCCTTGATCCGCGAGGGGACCTCGTACGCGCCGTCGCGGGTCTTGACCTTGAAGGTGAAGGCCTCGTCGCCGGTGGCGCTGCTGGGGTTGTGGACCACGACGTAGAGGTGGCTTCCGGTCTCGGCGTTGACGTTGTGATAGACGCGGACCTTGTCGTTCGACGGAACGACGGCCTCGCCCTTGTCCATGCGGCGCAGGTCCGGCACGGCGGCGATGAACTCGCCCATCTGCTTCATCACGCGGGCCTTGTCGCGCAGGCCCCGGGCCTCGTCGATCGCCGAGCCGTAGTCGTAGGAGGTGAACACCACCGGGGCCGGCAGCCAGCCCCAGCTGGTCCCGCCATAGGTCATGTAGAAGCTCTGGATCGTCAGGCCGTTGGCGATGTTCGTGCCGTAGAACACCCGCTGGTAGCCGACGCCGCGATGGATGGCCGTGCAGTCATAGTCGCCGTTGCTGCCCCAGTAGTCGAACCAGCCGCCGCCGAACTCGGCCGCGAAGCCGGGGGTGTTGGGGCTGGCCGAGGCGCCACCCTTGGCGCCGCCCGGACCGTACAGCCCCCAGTCGGGCGCGACGCCCGGGCTGGACGGCGTGGAATCGACCTTGCAGCTGCCGCCCGGATAGCCGTCGAAGGCATAGAGGTCGTTGGGGCCTTCCACCGTGCCCGGCACGTTCGAGCCCTTGGGGACCCAGTAGCCGTTGCGGCCCTTGTCGTTGTGGAAGATCGGGACCGTGATCCCGTCGGCCTTGGCCTTGTCGTCCAGCCATTGCATGTAGCGCTGCTGCGGGGCGCCGACCACGTCGAGCTCGTTCTCGATCTGGTGGGCGATCACCGTGCCCTGGCCGGTGGTCAGCTGGTGGCGGGCGATGACGGCGTTGATCTGGGTCAGCCATTCGTCGGCGGCGGCGATGTATTCCGGCGCGTCGGTGCGGGCCCGGGCCTGCTGGTTGACCAGCCAGCCCGGGAAGCCGCCGCGCGTCAGCTCGGCGTTCACATAGGGGCCGGCGCGGGTGATGACATAGAGGCCTTCCTCCTTGGCCATGGTCAGCACGCGGTCCATGTCGCGCACGCCCTGGAAGTCGTAGACCCCCTGTTTTGGCGAGTGGTAGCCCCAGTCGAAATAGATGGCGACGGTGTTGTAGCCGCTGGCCTTCATCTTCTGGAGGATGTCGCGCCACAGGTCGGGGCTGGGCACGCGGAAGGGATGGAATTCGCCGCCCCACGAGAAGACGCGCTCGCCGTCGACCTTCAGCGAATACCTGTCCCAGGTGATCTGGTGGACTTGCGCGGGCTTGGCCGCGACCGGGGCGTCGCCGCCTTCCTTCAGCACCGTGAAGTGGCGCACCGTGCCCGACAGCGCCGGCAGTTCGGCCTTCGGCGTCCAGGTGCGGAAGCCGTCCTTGCTGTCGCTGTACCAGTAGCGCTTGGCCGAGTACTCGTCGAAATAGATCCGCCAGCCGCCGTCCGGCGCCCGGACCATGGCGGGGCCTTCGACCCCCTTGCCCCAGCCGGCCCAGTCCCCGGTCCCCTTGGCCTGCCAGGGGCCGTCCAGCGAGGGGGCGGTCCACAGCTCGATGACCTTGCTGGTCTCGTTCTTGGCGAAGGCGTTGTAGAGGCCGCCCTCGCGCACCACGAAGGTGTCGATGAAGTTGGGCCCCAGGCCCGCCAGGGGCTTGGGCGCGGACCAGGTCGCCAGCGAGGCGTCGGTCGCGGTGATGCGATAGGGCCGGAACTGGCCGGCGATGCCGGTGGTCGAGACCGACAGGATCAGGTTCACCGACCCGTCCTGATCCACGAACCATTCCGGCGCCCAGCTGTTGGTCGGGTCGGGGGCCGCGCCGGGAAGCTTGATGGTCACGTCGCGCAGGAAGGTCCAGTCGGTCAGGTCCTTGGAACGGGCCAGGCCGATGGTGTTTCCGGTCCAGCCGGTGGTGTAGGCGACGTAGTACCAGCCGTCCGTATGCTTGATGACGCTGGGATCGCGGATCAGCCCCTGGGGCGGGGTGTAGGCCAGCGGCTTCTTCAGGGTGAAGCGCGCGCCGTCGGCCGAATCGTAGACGCTCATGTTCGACTGGCTGGCGTTGGTGAACGCCGTCATCGTGTAGCGCACCGGTTCAGCCCCAAACGACTGAACGGGGGCGCTGGTCGCCAGCAGGGCCGCGGCCAGCGACCCAAGGCCAGGAAGGCGGGCGCGGAGGGGGAGGCGGGTCATCCTAGCCCTCGAAATAGAAGACGGGCTTCAGCGGCCATTCGACCGGCCGATTGTCCGGATGGACCTCCATCAGGTCGGCCATGTAGTCCCACCAGCGTTGCATCACCGGCTCCAGCGGCAAGGCGTCCTTGGTGTTGTCGGGCCTGAGGCGCAGCACGGCGAACAGGCTCATCGTCTGCTCGTCCAGGAAGATCGAATAGTCGTGGATCCCCGCCTTGCGCAGGGCGTCGGCCAGGTCGGGCCACAGGTCGTCGTGGCGGCGCTCGTATTCGGCGGCGACGCCGGGCTTGAGCTGCATGCGGAAGGCGAGGGGCCGGTCCTGGTCTTTGCTCATCGTATCCTCCCGTTTCTTGCTCTTGTCGTTGGTCAGGTCGTCGGCGGCGGCAAGCGGTAGATTCGACTGGCCGTCCCGGAGAACATCAGGTCTCGCTCGGCCGGGCCGAAGTCGGCCGTGATCGCGTCATAGGCGGCGTAGAAGCCGCCGAACGACCCGTGCACCTTCTCGACCGGGAAGTTGCTGGCGAACATGCAGCGGGCCGGGCCGAAGGTCTCGATGACCCGCAGCACGAAGGGGCGCAGGCTGTCGACGGTCCAGGCTCGGTCGATCATGGCCAGGCCCGAGATCTTGCAACTGACGTTCGGCCGCTCGGCCACCAGGGCCAAGCCCTCGCGCCAGGCCGCCAGCCCGGCCTCGTCGCGGTCGGTGGGCATGCCGGCGTGGTTGACGATCACGGGAATGTCCGGATGGGCCGCGGCCAGCTCGGCGGCGGTCGCCATCTGCGACGGATAGAGCTGCAGGTCGAACGACAGGCCGTACCTGGCCAGCAGGGCGTAGCCGGCCCGCCACGCGTCGCTGAGCAGCAGGTCGGTGGGGCCGTAGGTCTTGGCCGGATCCTTGTGCCAGTTGACGATCTGGCGCACGCCGCGAACAGCGGTCCGCGCCGCCTGGGCCTCGAGCAGGGGTTCGACGCCGGGATCGTCGAGGTTGGCGCCCGCCACGATTCCGCCGATCACCCCGCGCGTCTCGGCCAGGCCCTGCAGCCAGTCGGTCTCCGACAGCTGGTCCTTGGGCGGCAGGCCGCACTCGACGTGGACGGTCTGGACGAGGTTCCAGCCGGCGGTGTCGGCCAGATAGTCGTCCAGCCCGTAGGAGCGGTAGGCGATCGGCGACATGTCGCCGGCCGGGTTGTTCGGCAGCGGCGTGTCCTGGAGCCAGCTGTAATAGTGCCGGTCCAGGTCCCACAGGTGCATGTGCGGGTCGATGATCGGGCCGAGATAGGTCATCGCTCCGCTGTTCCTTAAAACGTGGTGCGTCCGCCGGAGGTGTCGAAGGTTGCGCCGGTGGTGAAGCTGCATTCCTCGGAGGCCATGAAGCAGACCATGGCGGCGCTCTCGTGGACCTCGCCCAGGCGGCCCATGGGGATCTTGGAGCGCATGTAGTCGACCTGGCTCTGGGGCAGCTGCTCCAGGATCGGGCTTTCGAAGGTGGCGGGGGTCAGGCTGTTGGCGATCACGCCCTGGGTGGCCAGTTCCTTGGCCAGGGACTTGGTCAGGCCGATGACCCCGGCCTTGCTGGCCGAATAGGCGCTGGCGTTGGGATTGCCTTCCTTGCCGGCCACCGAGGCGACGTTGACGATGCGGCCATAGCCGCCGGCGATCATGAACGGGGCCACCTCGCGGCAGCAGTAGAACAGGCCGTTGAGGTTGATGTCGATCACCCGCCGCCAGCTGTCGAGCGGGTACTCATGGACCGGGGCGGTGGCGCCGGTGATGCCGGCCGAGGCCACCAGGATGTCGATGCGCCCGCCCAGGGCGGCGTTCGAGGCCTGGGCGGCGGCGGCCACGGCGGCCTGGTCGGAGACGTCCAGGGCCACGACGTGGGCGGCCCCGACCTCGGCGGCGGCGGCCTTCAGGCCCTCGGCGTCCAGGTCCCACAGGCAGACCTGGCCGCCCTCGGCGACGATCCGCGCGGCCACGGCCTTGCCCAGGCCCGAGGCCCCGCCGGTGATCACCGCCGCGCGGCCGGAGAAACGATTGGTGTAGGGAGTGCTCAAGCGACGCCTTCCTTGGTCCAGGCGATCACGGTCTGGCGCTGGGTTCCGAGCTTCTCGATGCCCAGTTCCATCACGTCGCCGGCCTTGAGGAAGATCTTCTCGGGCTTCTGGCCTTCGCCGACCCCGGGCGGGGTGCCGGTGGTCAGGATGTCGCCCGGCTCCAGGGTCACGAAGCGGCTCATATAGGCGATCAGCTCGGCCACGCCGAAGATCATGGTCTTGGTGTTGCCGGTCTGCATGCGCTTGCCGTTCAGGTCCAGCCACATGTCCAGGTCCTGGCAGTCGCCGACTTCATCCGACGTGACCAGCCACGGACCCACGGGGCCGAAGGTGTCGCAGCCCTTGCCCTTGTCCCACTGCGAGCCGAGCTCCTTCTGGAAGGCGCGCTCGGAGACGTCGTTGACCAGCACATAGCCGGCGACGTAGTCGAGAGCCTCGGCCTGCTCGACATAGCGGGCGCGCTTGCCGATCACCACGCCAAGCTCGACCTCCCAGTCGCCCTTCACGGCGTCCTTGGGCAGCATCACGTCGTCGTTCGGGCCGTTCAGGCACGAGGTCGCCTTGGTGAAGAAGATCGGCTCGGGCGGCGGCTCGAGGCCGGCTTCCTTGGCGTGGTCGGCGAAGTTCAGGCCGATGGCCAGGAACTTGCCGACATTGCCGATCGGCACGCCGTAGCGGGGCGAGCCCTCGACCACCGGCAGGACGGCCGGGTCGATGGCCGCCAGCCGAGCCAGGCCCTCGGGCGACAGCTGCGCGCCGGTGATGTCGGCCACGTGGCCGGACAGGTCGCGGATCTTGCCCTCGGCGTCGAGGAGGCCGGGCTTTTCGGCGCCGCGCGGGCCGTAACGCAGGAGTTTCATGGCTCTAGTCTTTCGAGAAGATCAAGCTGGCGAGAAGATCAGCGAGCGTAAGGGCGGTGCAGGCCGACCTCGCGATTGAGTTCGACGCCGAAGCCGGGGGCGTCGGAGAGCTTCAGCTTGCCGTTCACCGGCACGGGCTCGCCGATCAGCTGCGGGTGGAACATCGGGACCACCTCGTCGGCCTTGGGGGCCATCATCAGGAACTCGGCGAACGGGCTGTTATGGCGCGTGATGACGAAGTGGTAGCTGTAGACGCTGGAACCGTGCGGAATGCACAGCACGCCGCGGCTGTCGGCGAGGTTGGAGATCTTGACCAGCTCGGTCATGCCGCCGCACCAGCCGACGTCAGGCTGGATGATGTCGCAGCACTCCATCTCCAGCAGCATGCGGAAGCCCCAGCGGGTGGCCTCGTGCTCGCCGGTGGTGACCAGCATGCCCTTGGGGGCGTTCTTCTTCAGGTCGCGATAGCCCCAGTAGTCGTCGGGGCTCAGCGCCTCCTCGATCCACTTCAGACCATATTCGTGGGCCTTGTGCGCCAGCTTGGTGGCGTAGTTCAGGTCCAGCGCCATCCAGCAGTCGAACATCAGCCAGAAGTCCTCGCCCACGCGATCGCGCATCGTGGCCAGTTCTTCCAGGTTCTTGCGCAGGCCTTCCTCGCCCTCGGCCGGGCCGTGGTGCAGGGGCATCTTGCCGCCGATGAAGCCCATCTTCTGGGCCAGGTCGGGCCGCGCGCCCGTGGCGTAGAAGGTCAGCTCGTCGCGGACCTTGCCGCCCAGCAGGTGATAGACCGGCTCGCCGCGCAGCTTGCCCAGCAGGTCCCACAGCGCCAGGTCGACGCCGGACAGGGCGTTCACCACCAGGCCCTTGCGGCCGTAATACTGGGTGGAGAAGTACATCTGGTCCCAGATCTTCTCGACCTCGGTGGGATCGCGGCCTTCCAGGAAGCGGGCCAGGTGCTTTTCGACGATATAGGCGGCGGGCTCGCCGCCCGTGGTCACCGCGAAGCCGACCGTGCCGTCGGCGGCCTCGATCTCGACGACCAGCGTGCCCAGAACGTTGATGCCGAAGCTCTGGCGGCTCTGGCGGTATTCCGGATAGCGCGACATCGGCGTGGCGATGTGGTCGTCGATCCAGTGGCCTTCGCCCTGGTCGTGATAGTCGGCGCCGCCGCCGCGCACGACATAGGCCCGAACCTGCCGGATAAGGGGAAACGGCATGGGAAAAACCAGCTCCAGCCCAAACACTTCCTGAAAGGAAGCGATCAACTTAAAGGAAGAGAAGGGCGTATCGTTAGGCAAAGGCCTTCGACATGCTTGGCGAGACTTTCAAAGGTCGCGCCTACCTCCCCGGGACGTCCTATGACACGGTGGCGCGCCCTGACTTTCGGAGACCGGATCGTCGCCTTCGCCGCTTGCGCTAGGTACCATATTATGAGAGAGAGTGCTACAAAATGAAACGTGACGCGTCAAGGGGAGCCGCAGTGGCAGCCAAGGAAGACAGCCCCGGCGGCAAGGCGCCCAGCGGCAGCCAGACGCTGTTCCGCGGTTTGGACCTGCTCGACGTGGTCGCCGATTCCGGCACCATCGGCCTGCCCGCCCTGGCCCAGCGCCTGGGCCTGACCCGCAGCACCACGCACCGCCTGGCCACCGCCCTGGTCGAGCGCCGGCTGCTGGCCCAGACCCCGCGCGAAGGCTACAGCCTGGGGTCCAAGCTGCTGGAGCTGGGCTATCTGGCCGGCCAGCAGATGGACCTGCCGCGCCTGGCCCGCCCGCATCTCGAGAAGCTGTGGGAAGAGCTGGAGGACACCGTCCACCTGGGCGTGCTGGAAGACGACCGCGCCCACTACCTGGACAAGCTGACCGGCCGCCGCCGGATCAATATCAGCTCGCGCGTCGGCGACCGCCAGCCGATCCGCTCGACCGGCCTGGGCAAGGCCCTGGTGCTGGACGACACCGAGGAGCGCTGGCGCGAGCTCTATCGCAAGGAAGGTCCGCGCTCGGAGCACGGTCCCGACGAAGAGCAGTGGATCGCCTGGATGCGCGACTACGCCAAGCGCGGCGTGGCCTTCGACCTGGAGGAGAACGAGGACCGCATCCGCTGCGTGGCCGCCCCGATCCGCGGGCCCAGCGGCCAGATCGTCGCGGCGATCAGCGTCTCGGGCGCGGCCCAGTACATGGACGACGCGCGCATGGCCGACCTGACCGACGACGTGCGCAACTGCGCCAACGCCATCAGCGTCGAGCTGGGATGGAACGAGAAGCGGACAGTCGCCAAGCGATAGGCGGCCTGTTCAAGCGTGAGAGTGGAGGAACGATGCTTCTGAAGGACAAGGTGGTGCTGGTGACCGGCGCTTCGGGCGGGATCGGCAAGGCCGCCGCCATCGGCTGCGCCCGGCACGGCGCGGACGTGGCGATCAACTACCACTCCGACGAAGCGGGCGCGGCCGACGCCGTGCGCGAGATCGAGGCCCTGGGCCGCCGCGCCATCGCCGTGAAGGGCGACGTGGCCGAGGTGGCCACCGCCAAGGCCTTCGTCGAGGCCGCCGTCGCGGCGTTCGGCAAGGTCGACGTCTTCGTCAACAACGCCGGCATCTGCCCGTTCCACGCCTTCCTCGACATGCCGCCCGAGGTCATGGAACGGACGATGAAGGTCAACCTGCATGGCGCCTACTACATGGTGCAGGCGGCGGCCAACCAGATGGTCAAGCAGGGGCATGGCGGGGCGATCATCGCCGTCAGCTCGATCAGCGCCCTGGTCGGCGGCGGCATGCAGACCCACTACACCCCGACCAAGGCCGGCGTGCACAGCCTGATGCAATCGACCGCCATCGCGCTCGGCAAGCATGGCATCCGCTGCAACTCGGTGCTGCCGGGCACCATCGAGACGGCGATCAACAAGGAAGATCTGGCCGACGTGAAGAAGCGCGAATACATGGCCGGCCGCATCCCGCTGGGCCGCCTGGGCGAGCCCGACGACCTGGCCGGACCGATCGTCTTCCTGGCCTCGGACCTAGCCAAGTACGTCACCGGCGCGGCGCTGCTGGTCGATGGCGGCGCGTTCGTGAACCTGCAGTAGTTCCGTGATCGTCTCCTCCACCACCGACTTTCGCGAGGCGGCGCGGCGCAAGCTGCCGCGCTTCCTGTTCGACTATATCGACGGCGGCGCCTATGCCGAGCGGACCCTGGCGCGCAACGTCTCGGACCTGGCGGACCTCAGCCTCCGCCAGCGGGTGCTGAAGGACGTCTCCCAGGTCGACACCTCGACCACCCTGTTCGGCCACTACCAGGCCCTGCCGGTCGCCCTGGCCCCGGTGGGGCTGACGGGCATGTACGCCCGGCGCGGCGAGTGCCAGGCCGCCAAGGCCGCCGCCGCCAAGGGCGTGCCGTTCTGCCTGTCGACGGTCTCGGTCTGCGACCTGGCCGAGGTGTCCAAGGCCAGCCCGGCGCCGATCTGGTTCCAGCTCTATGTGCTGCGCGACCGGGCCTTCATGCGCGACCTGCTGGCCCGGGCCGCCGACGCCGGGGCCACGGCCCTGGTGTTCACGGTCGACATGCCCGTGCCCGGCGCCCGCTATCGCGACGCCCATTCGGGGATGAGCGGCCCCAACGCCGCGGCGCGGCGCCTGATGCAGGCGGTGTTCAAGCCCGGCTGGGCCTGGGACGTCGGCGTCATGGGCCGGCCCCACACCCTGGGCAACGTCGCTCCGGTGCTGGGCGCGAATTCCGGCCTGGAGGACTTCATGGGCTGGCTGGGGGCCAATTTCGATCCCTCGATCCAGTGGAAGGACCTCGACTGGATCCGCGACCAGTGGAAGGGCCCGCTGATTATCAAGGGCGTGCTGGATCCCGAGGACGCCAAGGCCGCCGCCGACATCGGCGCCGACGGCATCGTGGTCTCCAACCATGGCGGCCGGCAGCTGGACGGGGTGCTGTCTTCCGCCCGCGCCTTGCCCGACATCGCCGAGGCGGTGGGCGACCGCCTGACCGTATTGGCCGACAGCGGTGTGCGCTCGGGCCTGGACGTGGTGCGGATGCTGGCCCTGGGCGCCAAGGGCGTGCTGCTGGGCCGGGCCTTCATCTACGCCCTGGCCGCGCGCGGTGGGCCGGGCGTGACCCAGCTGCTCGACCTGATCGAGAAGGAGATGCGGGTGGCCATGGCCCTGACCGGGGTCAACACCCTGGACCAGATCGACCGGTCGATCCTGGCGAAGGTGGAGCGGTGAGCCTGCTCGGCCTGATTGCGGCCCTGGCGCTGGGTCAGGCCGCGTCTTCGGCGACCGCCCCTGGCGCGCCGAGGCCCGACCTGACCGACGTGCCGCCGCCCGCGCCCATGGCCGCGCCGGTGGCCCGCATCCTGATCGCCAGCGATTCCACCGCCGCCAACTACGGGGCTTCGGCCTATCCGCAGATGGGCTGGGGCATGGTGCTGAAATGCTCTCTGGATCCCCGCGTCGAGGTGGTGAACCTGGCGCGCGGCGGCCGGTCGACCAAGACCTTCATCGAGGAAGGCCTGTGGACGGGGTTGCTGGAGAAGCTCAAGCCCGGCGACACCGTGCTGATCCAGTTCGGCCACAACGACGCCGACCGGGTGAAGATCGTCCGCTTCACCGATCCCAAGGGCGCCTATACCGACAACCTGACGCGCTTCGTCGCCGACGTCCGGGCCAGGGGCGCCCAGCCGGTGCTGATGACCCCGATCGCCAAGCACGTGTTCGTCGGCGACCAGGTGCAGGAGACCCACGGCCCTTACGCCCAGGCGGTCCGGGACGTGGCCAGGGCCACCGGCGCGCCGCTGATCGACCTGGACGCCGACATGATGGGCGCCCAGCAGGCGCGGGGCGAGGCGGGATCGCGGGGCTTCTACCTGATCTATACGCCACAGGACGGCGTCGCCCGCTATCCGAACGGCAACAGCGACACGACCCACATCAACGAGGGCGGGGCGCGGCTGGCGGCGTCGCTGGTCGCCGCCCGCCTGGCGTTCCTGAAGCTGCCGGTCTCGGCCTATGTGCATCCGGCCTCGACCGGCGCCCAGCCGCTCCTTGGCGGTCCGCGCTGTCCGGGACGGTAAGCGTTAGAAGGGAAGAAAAGCGGAGCGCCGATCAGGCGCTCCGCTGGCCCGGATGGGGGAAGGACGGGCGAGTGCGCGTGTGAGGAGGAATGGACAGGAGTCCAGAACCTACGTCCGATATTCCACAATATGGAACATCATCCGATATGATGAGAATGCCTTGACAGGCGCCGGGATGTCAAGCCACAGGTGGCGAAAGGCCTGAAGTGGTCTGGCCAATTTTGGAGGCAGCACGATGCGACGCATCCTTTCGGGCTCGATCCTGGGCTGGTTGTGCGCTCTATGCCTGTCTCTGGGACTGACGAGCCCGGCCGCAGCCGCCTCCCGGATCGACCGTCCCTTCAACGACGGCTGGCGCATGGCGACCGGCGAGATCGCCGGGGCCGAGCAGCCCGGGTTCGATGACGCCGCCTGGAAGCCCGTCACCCTGCCGCGCGCCTGGAACGAGGACGAGGCCTTCAAGGTCGACATTCACGACCTGAAGGGCGGGATCACCTGGTATCGCAAGCGTCTGGTCCTGCCGTCCGACGCCGGGCCGGCGGTCGGCGGCAAGGCCTTCATGGAATTCGAGGGCGTGCGCCAGGCGGGCGACGTCTATGTGAACGGCGTCCGGGTCGGCGGCCACGAGAACGGCGTCACGGCCTTCGGCGTCGACGCCACCAAGGCGCTGAAGCCCGCGCCGTTCGTCAATGTGGTGGCCGTGCGGGTCGACAGCGACTGGAAATACAAGGAGCGCGCCACCGGCAGCGGCTTCCAGTGGAACAACAACAATTTCAACGTCAATTACGGCGGGATCCACCGGGCGGTGCGGTTGGTCCTGACCGACGGCCTGCACCAGACCCTGCCGCTCTATTCCAGCCTGGGCACGACCGGCGTCTATGTCTGGGCCGACGGCTTCGACATCAAGGGCGGGGCGGCCACGGTCCACGCCGAGTCCCAGGTGCGCAACGAGTCCGACCGGCCGCGAACCTTCCGCTATCGCGTGACCCTGCGCGACGTCGACGGCAAGCCGGCCGGGGCGTTCGACGGCCCCACGGTTACCCTGGCCGCTGGCGAGACCCGCACCGTCTCGGCCCAGACGCGGCTGAAGGGCCTGAAGTTCTGGAGCTGGGGCTACGGCTATCTCTACGCCGTGACCACCGAGCTGGTGGAGAACGGCGCCAGCGTCGACGCGGTCGTCACCCGCACGGGGTTCCGCAAGACGGCGTTCAGGAACGGCATGATCTTCCTCAACGACCGGGTCCTGCAGGTGCACGGCTACGCCCAGCGCACCAGCAACGAGTGGCCGGCCCTGGGGACCGACATCCCGCCGTGGATCAGCGACTTCTCCAACGCCCTGATGGTCGAGAGCGGCGGCAATCTGGTGCGCTGGATGCACATCGCCCCGGCCGCCCAGGACGTGGAGTCGGCCGATCGCGTGGGCCTGCCCCAGGCCATGCCGGCCGGCGACGCCGAGAGCGACGTCACGGGCCGTCGCTGGGAGCAGCGGGTCGAGGTGATGCGCGACGCCATCGTCCGCTTCCGCAACAACCCCTCGATCCTGTTCTACGAGGGTGGCAACGAGAACATCAGCGACGCCCACATGGCCGAACTCAAGGCCGTCCGCGACCAGTTCGACCCGCACGGCGGCCGCGCCATCGGCTCGCGCGAGATGCTGAACAGCAAGGTGGCCGAGTACGGCGGCGAGATGCTGTACATCAACAAGAGCGGGACCAAGCCGGTCTGGGCCATGGAATATTCCCGCGACGAGGCGGCGCGAAAGTTCCAGGACGACTTCACCCCGCCGTTCCACAAGGACAGCCCCGACTACAACCGCAATCAGGACAGCCATGCGGCCGAGGACGTGCGCCGCTGGTACGACTACTGGCGCGAGCGGCCCGGCGGCGGCGACCGGGTCAGCTCGGGCGGGGTCAACATCATCTTCTCCGACAGCAACACCCACTTCCGCGGCGACAACAACTACCGCCGCAGCGGCGAGGTCGACGCCATGCGCTTGCCCAAGGAAGGCTTCTACGCCCACCAGGTGATGTGGGACGGCTGGGTCGACGTCGAGCGTCCGCGCAGCCACATCATCGGCCACTGGAACTACGCCCTGGGCGTGACCAAGGACGTGCTGGTGGTTTCCAGCGCCGACAGCGTCGAGCTGCTGCTGAACGACCGGTCGCTGGGGCGGGGTGTGAAGTCGGATGGCTTCCTGTTCACCTTCAAGGCCGTGGCCTGGGCGCCGGGAATCCTGCGCGCGGTCGGCCGCGACGCCGCCGGCAAGGTCGTGTCCTCGGACCAGCGCGTCACCACCGGCCCGGCCGTCGCCCTGCGCCTGACGCCGCGCGCCGGGCCGTTCGGCTGGCGGGCCGACGCCGCCGACCTGGCCCTGGTCGATGTCGAGGCGGTGGACGCCCAGGGCCGCCGCGTGCCGACCGCCCTCGACCTCGTGACATTCGACGTCGAAGGCCCGGCCGAATGGCGCGGCGGCATCGCCCAGGGCGACTCCAAGGGCGGCGTCAAACCGACCGAGGCCCCGGCCTCGCCCACGGGCCAGGTCGTCACCGGGGCGCACACGGTCGACGGGGTGACGTCCTATGCCGGCGCGTCGCGCGGCGACGACAACTACATCCTGTCGCGGACGCTGCCGGTCGAGGCGGGGATCAACCGCGTGGCCCTGCGCTCCACCCTGGCGGCGGGCAAGGTCACGGTGACGGCCCGGGCCGAGGGCCTGAAGTCCGCGAGCCTGACCCTGGACGTCGCGCCGCCATCGACCGAGGACGCCTTGCTGCCCGTCAGCCTGGCGCGGGGCCCGACGCCGATCACGCCGTCCTTCAAGGTCCGCCGCGTGGCCCTGAGGCCCGTCGCCACCCTGGCCGGCTCGAACCCCGCCACGGTCGGCCTGGCCCGGGACGACGACGAGACCACCCACTGGGCCAGCGACGGCCAGCTGGCCAACGCCTGGATCGAGTACCAGCTCGACAGGCCCCAGGTGGTCGACGAGGTGGTGCTGAAGCTGATCGGCTGGCGGCTGCGCGCCTATCCGCTGCGCATCACCATGGACGGCGTCACGGTCTACGAAGGCGCGCCGGCCAAGAGCCTGGGCTATGTCACCCTGCCGCTGAAGCCGGTGAAGGGGACCAGGCTGCGCATCGCCCTGACCGGGCCGACCGTCGACCGCGACGCCTTCGGCAAGATCGTCGAAATCACCGGCGCCAAGGCCGGCCTCGACACCGGCGCCGAGAAGGTGGCCGCCGGCGGCGGGCTGGGGATCATCGAGGCGGAGATTTATCGGAGGCCGTGATCCCAAATTCCTCCCCCTGTGGGGGAGGCGATCGCGCAGCGATCGGTGGGGGGAGTTTTAGGGTCGTCGACCTGGGCCGCGGCGCCTACCGATCACTCCCCCCACCGTCGGCTTCGCCGACACCTCCCCCACAGGGCAGGGGTATCGCATATGGAAAAACGGCCATCTCGGTGCGCAGTGGAGCCGACTCGAAAGTCAGTATTCGCGCGCGATCCGAAGCTTTCCTTGGGTCGATCCAGGTGGCGCCAAAGCCGGTCCGAACCCTGATTTGGGCCGGAATTTCCATATGCGATACCCCTGCCCCACAGGGGGAGGACCTATCGCGTCGCCTTCGCCACCTCCACCGCATAGACGTGGTTGGCCCCGTGCATGTTGGAGCGGAACACGATCCACCTGGCGTCGGGCGTGAAGTTGACGTTCGGCTCCAGCCGGTAGTCGTGGTCCTTCATGTTCACCAGCCGCTCGGTGTCCATCACGCCGGCCTGGATCAAGGCCTCGGACCCGGGAGCGTGGATGCCGGCGACATCGGGGATGGCGCGGGGGCGCATCAGGTACAGCCACTTGCCGTCCGGCGCGTGGGCGACCATCTCGCTGTCGCCGCCGTCGCCGGCGAACAGCTTGCCGTCCGGCGAGGTGTTGAAGTGCACCGACCAGGCGTTGCGGTCCAGGTGCAGCCAGGTGCGCTTGCCGGTGGCGATCTCATAGCCGGCCACCCAGAAGTCCTCGCCGCGCGGGGTCTGCAGGTCGTACCAGACGGTCTTGCCGTCGGCGCTGAACCACTCGTGGCCGGCGATCTCCATGTTCATGGTCCGGGTATGGATCTTGACCGGCGGGCCGGCTCTGTCGGTGCGCGTCAGCCACAGGCGGTCGACCTTGTGCCAGGGGCCTTCGTGGCAGAACATCAGCAGGTGCGGGTCGGTGGGCGAGAACTGAAGGTGGTTCAGCCAGTCGGTCGCCTGGTGAACGACCTTGCGCTCGCCGGTGGCCGTGTCGATCGTGAAGATCTCCATCGGGATGCGACTGTCGAGGCGGGCGTTCAACTGCACCTCGCGGCCCTCGGCGTAGGACAGCTCGCGGCCGTCCGGACCCTTCACGTCGTCGGGGTTGCGGGGCAGGGCGTCCATCAGATTGGGCGGGATCGGTACGTCGGTGCGGTTGGCCACGCCGGCCAGCAGGGTCTCGTCGGCGTTGATCGTCTGGATGCCGACGCCCTTGGCCAACCTGGCGACCTGGCGCACCTGGGCGGTCTTCGGATCGACCGCCTCGACCAGGCCCGAGCCGTCCTCGGCCATGCGTTGATAATAGACCTGGCCGGTCTTGCGGCCGACGAACAGCAGCCGGACCTTGCCCTGGACCAGCGGGCGCAGGGCGTGGGTCTTCAGGTCGACGCCCGAGATCCCGTCGGGGGTGCTGATGGCCAGGGTCGTCCCGTCGGGCGTGTAGCCGTTGAAGTTGAAATAGAGGCTGCCGCTGCCGGGCTTGTCGGACAGGCGGATCACGCGGTGGCCGGTGTCCTTGTCGATCCATTCGCGCGGCGGCTCGGGGGCGCCGGGCTTGGGCTGGGTCACCACGTCCTGGGCGCGGGCCGACGGCGTCAGGACCATCAAGACCAGGGCCAGGGCGGAGAAGAGGGGAGCTTTCATCGAAGGCCTCACTGGGTCCGGATGTCGGGACGGGGCGGGGCCTTCATGCCCTCGCCGAGATAGAAGCTGGTATGCGGCGGCTGGTTGTAGGCGGTATTCTGCCAGGCGACCGACATCCGATACTGCGGATCGTGCATCAGGGTGACCAGGCGCCGCTGGGTGGCGTAGGGCGTGGCGTAGATGCGCAGGGCGCGGTTGTCCGTGGTCCGCCAGATCACTTCCTCGCGCCAGTCGCCCAGGATGTCGGCCGACAGGGCCGGGGTCGACTTGGTGCCGTTGTTCGAGGTCACGCCCGCCGCGGTCAGCAGCGGGATCGCCTGTCCGGCCTTCCAGTCCCATTTGCTGACCTGGTTCCCGTCGAGCAACTCGCGCAGGTCGTCGCCGTCCCACCAGAGGGCGAAGTTGGTCTGGCGCGGATGCTTGACGCCGTCGATCGGCTTGCCCTGGGCGGTGTAGAGGCGGTCGCTGTTGGTTCCCCAGGCTTCGGCCCCGGGGAAGCGCGGATCGATGTCGGCGGCCAGGCCCCGGCCGGTGTCGCGGTCGGTGGGCGTGCTCCACAGCACCTGGCCGGTGCGGGCGTCCAGCATGGCCGCGCCGACGCCGCCGTTCTTGCCTGGGCTCTCGTGCACCCCGAACTTCTCGAGTCCGGGGTGGGCGGGATCCAGGTCGGACACGTGCATGGCGTCGCCATGGAACAGCTGGGCGCTCCACAGGCCCTTGCCGTCGTCGTCCACGGCCATCGAGCCGTAGAGGATCTCGTCGCGGCCGTCGCCATCCACGTCGGCGACGCTGAGCTGGTGGTTGCCCTGGCCGCCGAACCTTTCGCCGCCCGGCGCGGCGCTGTCGAACAGCCAGCGCCGGGTCAGCCTGCCGTCCCGGAAGTCCCAGGCCGCCAGGGTGGTGCGGCCATAGTAGCCGCGGGCGAAGACCAGGCTGGGACGCCGGCCGTCCAGATAGGCCGTGCCGGCCAGGAACCGGTCGGAGCGGTTGCCGTAGCCGTCGCCCCAGACCTGCGTCATCTGCTCGATGGTCGGCGCGTCGGTGCGCGGGTCGCGCGGGGGCGAGTAGGGGGCGCTGGCCAGGGCCTTGCCGGTCAGGCCGTCGAACACGGTCAGGTACTCGGGGCCCTTGAGGATGCGGCCCTGCACCCGGGCCACCTTCGTGCCGTCGGGCAGGACCGTGGCGCCGGTCTTGTCGGCCTGGGGCCGCTCGCCGCCGTTCTCGCGCCAGTCGGCGGCGGGATCGCCCAGCACCTGGCCCGTCCCGTCCACCGTGCCGTCGCTGGTCCGCATCGCGACCTCGGCCCTGCCGTCGCCGTCATAGTCGAAGACCTGGAACTGGGTGTAGTGCGCGCCGGCCCGGATGTTGCGGCCCAGGTCGATCCGCCACAGGCGCTGGCCCTCCAGCGTATAGGCGTCGAGGAAGACGTCGCCGGTATAGCCGCCGAAGGCGTTGTCCTTGGCGTTTGTCGGGTCCCACTTGAGGACGATCTCGTAGCGGCCGTCGCCGTCCAGGTCGCCGACGCTGGCGTCGTTGGCGGTGTACGAATAGGCCTCGCCGGCGGGCGTCACGCCGTCGGCGGGCGGCTGGATCGGGATGCTCAGATAGCCGTCGGCCCAGACCTTGGCGGGCTTGCCGGCGGGGGACTCCTTGCCGCTGGCCACGGCGCGCACGGTGTAGGTGGCGGACGCGTCGCCCGCCTTGTCGACGAAGTCGGTGGGCCCCGCCAGGGGCGCGGCGTTCAGCTTCACGCCGTCGCGATAGAGGTTGAAGGCCGTCCTGGCCGGCTCGTCGCCCAGCAGCCGCCAGCTGACCAGGACGCCGCCGTCGACGGCCGGCACGGCGACCAGGCCGCGGTCCAGGGCCTCCATCCGGCGCGGCGCCGCGAGAGCCGACCCGCCGGCCGACGACAGCGCCGTCGCGCACAGCAGGGCCGCCGCCGCGACCCGCGCGCCCCGGTTCCCACCACGCTTGCTCATGCGTCGAATCCCTTTGGTTTCCCCGTTTTGCGGTTCGCGACGACCGTTCTTCGCGGCCTCTGGATCGGCGCCAGGGCCGCCTCGCGAGCGTTGCGGCAAACTTACACCACGGAACGAAGTGGCTGTCTTCCCACAAATTGCGTTGACATCTCAATATATGGAATTATTCCTTTTGTACGAGAAATGCGCCGCCGCGCGCCACGAGCCGTCCGACCAAGGGCGGCCGCCGGGGCCGGTAAGGCGTTCGGGGACCTCCGTCGGGAGGTCCCAAGCATGGTTAGAGGGAGGGAACTCAATGCTTGCATCCACTCGCGGCCGTCGCGCGGCTGTCGCCACCACATCCTTGCTGGCCCTGGCCGCCAGCCTGGCCTTCGCCACCGGCGCGTACGCCCAGAGCGCGGGCGCCGAGGAGAAGGTCAGCACCGTCGACGAGGTGGTCGTGGTCGGCACCCGGGCCAGCCTGCAGTCGGCCATGAACCGCAAGAAGCGCAACGGGACGATCTCCGACTCGATCGTCGCCGAGGATATCAGCCAGTTCCCCGACAAGAACGTCGGCGAGGCCCTGGGCCGCATCACCGGCGTGCAGTTGGCCCGCGATTTCGGCGAAGGCAACGCGGTCTCGATCCGCGGCGTCGAGCCCGACCTGAACCGCGTCGAGATCAACGGCATGAGCACGCTGTCGACGGCCGGCAACCTGCAGGTCTATGGCGGCGGCGGCCGGTCCAACGACTTCCGCGAACTGGCTTCGGAACTGGTCCAGTCGATCGACGTGTTCAAGGGCTTCACCGCCGACATGACCGAAGGCGGCGTCGGGGGCACGGTCTCGGTCAAGACCCGCAAGCCGCTGGACTTCAAGAAGCCGACCCTGTCGCTGACCGCCTCGGCCCAGAACCTCGACACGGCCGACACCTGGAAGCCGCGCGGCAACCTGTTCGCCGCCACCACCCTGTTCGACGGCCGGCTGGGCCTGATGGCCAACGTCACCTACGACAACGTCGACACCCGCGGCGACTATGTCCGCAACTCGTCCTGGGGCCGCTTCGCCGACTTCGACGCCTCGGCCGACAAGACGGTCCCGTACTACAGCAGCGCCTACAATTCCCAGATCAACGACCTGGCGCGCAACGTCACGACCGCCGCCGGCTGCTCGGGCCTGACCACGCCCGACGCGACCCAGATCTCGACCACCAACCTGCGCAACGCCTGCCTGTCGCAATGGTACGACTACGCGCCGCGCACGGCCCGCTACGGCGTCTGGACCCGCAACGACGAACGCCTCTCGGCCGAGTTCACGGCCCAGTACCGGTTCACCGACAAGCTCGACGCCTGGGTCAGCTACAACCGCAACGACCGCTCGCAGACGCTCAACGACATCAACTATGGCACAGACTTCACCACGGCGACCCGCCTGCGAAATACCGCCAACGCCACCAGCTGCTCGTCGACGAACACCACCGCCAGCGCCGTCAAGGTCGACGCCAACCACAACGTCATCGGCTACACGCTGGGCAACTGCGTGAACACCACGGGGGCCGGCGGCAACAACGGCTTCGGCATCAGCGCCCGCGACTTCGCCTACGACACCACCAGCAACTACTACAACTTCGGCGCCAACTATCGCGGCGACCGCCTGCAGATCGAGTTCCAGGGCTCCAAGGCCGACACCAGCACCGTGTCGCAGACCAACAATGTCAGCGTCAGCTTCGACACGCCCGGCATGACCGTCACCCTGGACCCGGCCACCGGCACCCCCTCGTTCGCCTTCGCCAGCGGCTACAGCCCCAGCGACGCCTCGGCGATCCGCCAATGGCAGATCCAGTATCGCCCGTCGAACAATGGATCGAAGGAAGAGCAGTACAAGCTGGACTTCGACTACGAGACCAACCTGCCGTTCATCAAGAAGATCGAGTTCGGCGGCCGCGCCACGGACTTCGCGATGAAAGGCTACGGCTATGGCGGCTTCATCATCAATGGCGGCTCCAACCCGTCTTCGGTCACCGACGACACGGTGATCTATTCCAACGCGGTCAATTCGACGGCGGTGATCTCCAACACCCAGACGGCGGACCAGACCGATCCGACCTACGGCGCGACCTACGGCACGGGCTACTGGACCACGACGGAAACCTGGTCGCGCGGCTTCTCCAACGCCCTGTTCGGCTCGGCGATGAGCCCGCTGCCCAGCGACTTCTACTGGGGCGGCGGCTCGATCCCGTCGACCTGGAACTTTCCGGACTTCAACAAGGTCTCCCAGTACCTCGACACCTCGCACTTCAACCTGAACAACCTGGAAAACACCGTCGGCAGCGACGGCAAGCCCCACAGCCAGTTTCCGTACATCATCTCGGAGAAGACCGACGCCCTGTACCTGAAGTTCGACTACAGCTTCCCGCTGGGCAGCTACGACGTCGACGGCAACTTCGGCTGGCGGCGGGTCCACACCCGGACGACCGGCGAAGGCGTGTCGAGCCGCAGCGCGATCTTTGGGACGACCACCTATCTGCTCAGCAACTCGCTGGGCAAGATGACCAAGGACTACACGGTCTGGCTGCCCAGCTTCAACGTCGGCCTGTGGTTCATTCCCAACAAGCTGTCCGCCCGCGCCGGCTTCGCCAACCTGATGGCCCGTCCGCGCATGGACTTCCTGATGCCGACGGTGGCCTGCACCACTGACGCCTCGCCCGACGCCAACGGCGAGTTCGACGAGCCGAGCTGCACCGCCGGCAATCCGGAGTTGAAGCCCTACCGCGCCAACCAGTACGATCTCAGCTTCGAATACTATCCCAACCAGGACACCCAGGTGTCGGTCGGCCTGTTCAAGAAGGACATCGAGTCGTTCTACGTCTCGTCGCGCACCCTGATCGGCAAGCGCGACGTCTATGGCGACGGCGTGGAGTACAACTACAACACCTACATCAACGGCCAGGGCGCCAAGATCTCGGGGGTCGAAGTGACCGCCAAGACCGCCTTCACCTTCCTGCCGGGCTTCCTCTCGGGCTTCGGGGTCGACGTCAACTACACCTACCAGAAGGCCAAGAACGTCCGGCTCTTCTCGCAGCTGGACGGTTCGCCGCTGCCGTTCCCGGGCCTGTCTTCGGACAGCGCCAACCTGACCCTGTGGTATGATAAGGGCCCGCTGAACGCCCGCCTGGCCTACAACTACCGCTCCAGGTACCTGGTCTCGGCCGCCGACAACTCGCTCCAGCCGGTCTATCGCGACTCGACCGGCTACCTTGATGGCAAGATCACCGTGAAGCCCGGCTTCAGCTGGGCCCCCGGCCTGTCGTTCTTCGTCGAGGGCAAGAACCTGACCAAGGAGGACGAACGGTCGACCGCGGGCGACATCCGCCTGACCGAACTGGGCTATTTCGGCCGCCGCTTCTTCGTCGGCATGACGGCGAAGTTCTGACCTTGAAGGCGAGGCCCGCGTCCCGGTGTCGAGCCCGGGGCGCGGGCGGCCGCTTCAAGACCACGATCTAGGATGACTTCGAGGCCGCGCCGGCATGGCGCGGCCTTTTTCTTGCGCCCCTACCGCCCCAGGGCGAACACCCGGAACCGCCGCACCCGCAGGTGGCTGAACGTGGTGCGCAGGCCGAACCAGCCGCGCGTATAGGGCGCGGCGTCGTTCAGTTCGAACAGCTGTCGGTCGTCGTTCCAGTACTGGATCCGCCCGCCGTCGGCGACCAGCCGCACGGTTTGCCAGCGGTTGGCAACCAGCATCTCGTCGGCCGCCGCGTGGTCGTGCTCGGGCAGCAGAGGCCGGTCGCCCGGGCGGCCGACATAGCGGCGAAAGCGCGTCGAGGTGTTCCCGTTGCCGCCCTGGCCCACATAGTAGGTCTTCAGGGTGTCGTACTCGGCGAAGGCGCCGGTGCGAGGCCTGGTCAGCGGGCTGCCGCCATCGGCGTCGCGGGCCATCCAGAAGGCGTTCAGGTCGCTGACCCGGTCGTTGGCCCCCCCGACCGAGACCGCCTGGGCTTGGTACTGGATCATGACGGGGCCGACCAGTTCGGGCCGGAACCACAGGGTCAGGCCGGCGGGGGTGTCGATGTCCAGCACGCCGTCCCGGACGATTACCTTGGCCGGCTTCTCGGCCTCCAGCGTCCATTGGTCCAGGCCGCGGCGGAAGTCGTCGGCGTGCAGGCGGCGCCCGGGCCGGGGCGGGCGGGAGGTGGCGGCGAGGGCGGGACCGGCGGCCAGGCCGGCGAGGCCGGCGAGGACGGCGCGACGGGTCATCGGGCTTCCTCCACCGCCTTCAGCCCGTCCAGCGCCACGCGCCGCGTCGATTGCAGCAGGATCGGCGGCCGGGGGTCGGGCCTGAGGGTCTCGATGCGGACATTGTCGAGGACCAACCCGTCCACGTGCCGGGCCCAGAGGCCGTGGGCGGGGGTGGGGCCGAACATGCTGGGTTCGGGATAGGCCTTCGCCATGTCGTCCGGACGCCGCTCGGCCCAGGCCGCCTCGCCGCCGCCGGCATAGACCAGGCGGATGTCGGTCAGCGCGACGTCCTCGATCGGATCGCCCTCCAGGCCGGCGATCGTCGCGGCGTAGTCGGGCAGGACGTCCCAGGCCGTCAGGTTGCGCACGCGGATCCGCCGCATCGCGCCGCGCCGCGTACCTTCCGGCCCGCGCGCCCGGTCGCCCAGGCGCAGGAACAGCGGGGCGGTGGTCACCTCGCGCATCACGATGTCGTGGATCGTCACGTCCTCGATGGTCCCGCCGTCGACCGTTTCGAGCGCCAGGCCCCGCGAACGGGTGAACACGCAGTCGCTGATGGTGATGTGGCGGAAGTCGCCGTTCGACTCGGTGCCCAGCTTGATCCGGCCGGTGACGCGGTCCTGGTCCGGCGCCAGCTGCTGGGTGCGGCCCTCCGTCCCGTCCAGCATCGTGCCCAGGTCAAAGCCGCTGACATGGCAACGGGTGATCTCGACCCGCTCGGTGGGCCGGATCTCGCCCAGGGCCAGCGAGCTCTTCAGCACGATGGCGTCGTCGTTGGGCGTGTTGACCCGGCAGTCGGCGATGGTCACGTCGCGGCAGCCGTCGATGTCGATCCCGTCGCGGTTGGTGTCGATCCGCAGCCGCGCGATCGTCAGGTGGTCGCAGCCGGTGGCCAGCACGGCGAAATGGCCGCCGCGCCGGATTGTCAAGCCTTCCAGCCGGATCCGGCGGGCGTTCTTCAGGGCGATGGCCTTGTTGCCCTGGCCGGCCATGGCTTTGAGGTCCGGAACGAGGATCGCCATCTCTTCGGCGGACAGGCCCGCCATGCTGACCGGGAACTCGCCGGCCTGGCGGGTCCAGCGCGAGCCGGGGCCTTCGCGGGTCAGGCCGGCGCCGTCGATCAGGCCCGGGCCGACGATGGCCACATTCTCGACGCCGTCGCCCCAGATCAGGCTGTTGCGCCAGTGGCTGTGGCCGAAGTCCTGGTAGAGGTCGAACAAATTGGGCTCGGCCGGGTCGTAGGCGCCGGCGTGGCGGGCCGGGTCGGCCGCCTCCAGCACGCAGCCCTCGTCCAGCCGCAGGGTGACGCCGCTCAGGAGGCGGATCGAGAACGACAGCCAACGTCCGGCCGGCAACACGACCTCGCCGCCGCCGGCCGCGTGGGCCGCCCGGATGGCGGCGTTGATCGCCTCGGTGTCCAGGGTCGCGCCGTCGCCTTTCGCGCCGAACGCCCGGACGTCGAGCGGCGCGCCGGTCATGCGTAGAGGCCGTGCCGTTTCAGGAAGGCGTCCAGCAGGGCGGGCCAGGGCATGGCGACGCCGGCCGGGCCGGTGAGGCCGAAGCCGTGGCCGCCGGACTCGAACACGTGCAGTTCGCTGGCGATCTTCCGGGCGCGCAGGGCCTGGAACATCATCAGGCTGTTCTCCATGGCCACCACCTTGTCGTCGGCCGCGGCGGCGATGAAGGTCGGCGGGGCGTCGGCGGGGATGTCGTGCTCGGCCGACACCGCCAGGCGCTGGGCTTCGGTAGGGTCGGTCCCCAGCAACGACTTCAGCGAGCTGCCATGGGCGTGGGGGGCGGTCATGGTGATGACCGGATAGAACAGGCCCGCCGCCGCCGGCCGGGTCGGCAGCCGGTCGGCCGCGTCGATCGGGGCGTAGGTCTGGACGCCGAAGCGCGTCGCCAGCCGCGCGGCCACGTGGCCGCCGGCCGAGAAGCCGGTCACGGCGATCCGCTCGGGGTCCAGGCCCCACTTGGCGGCGTTGGCGCGGATCAGGCGGATGGCGCGCTGGGCGTCCTGCAGGGCGACGTCCGGACCCGCCGCCCAGCCGTCGGCCGGCAGGCGGTAGTCCATGACGAAGGCGGTGACGCCCTGGTCGGCGATCCAGGCGTCGATCGGCCCGCCGGCCTTGCTGACCGCGACGCGGATATAGCCGCCGCCGGGGATCATCAGGATCGCCGCGCCGTTCGGCCTGGCGGGCCGCCGCATCATCAGCCAGGGCCTGGTGACGTTCAGGAAGGCGGTGTCGTTGGGATCGCCGCCCGGCTTGCGCTGGATCACCTGCTCGGTGACCGTGACCTTCTCGCCGCCGGGCGGCTTGCCGGGCCACAGGTCCATGACCTCGATGGCCGGGGCTGGGGCCGAAGCTGGGGCCCCCTGGGCGCGGGCCAGGTTGGGCGCGGCCAGGGCGAGGGCGCCCAGGCCCAGGAGCGCGCGGCGATCGGTTCCCGCTTCAGTTCCCACGAGGAGCCTCCGTGCTGTGGGCGGCGCTGGGCGCCAGGACGAAGCTGTCGGGCGAGGGGGGATGCGCCGGATCGAACGGCGGCAGGCCCTCGGCCAGGTGAGCGGCGAGGTCGGGGACCAGGGCCCGGATCCCGCTCACGACGCATTGCGCCAGCACATAGGCGCCGTAGTTGTTGTGGTGGGTGGCGTCCTTGCCGCCGTCGGCGAAGGCCTTCCAGGCGTTGTCGGGGCCCAGGGCCTCGTAGAGCGCGGCGCTCATGTCCAGCAGGTCGATGACCGGGACGCCGGTCTCGCGGCCCACGGCGCGCACGGCCTCGGGATAGTCGCCGTGGGTGTTGATGATCCTGCCGGCCGCGTCGAACTTGCGACGGTGCATCGAGGTCACCAGCACCGGCCTGGCCCCGCGCCGCCGGGCTTCGCCGATATAGGCCTTCAGATAGTCGCGATAGGTGGTGGCGGCCTCGACATAGGTCTGGGGCCACTGGATCTTCTGGTCGTTGTGGCCGAACTGGATCAGCAGCCAGTCGCCGGGCTTCATCCGGCTGAGCAGCTTGTCCAGGCGGTGCTCGAACAGGAACGACTTCAGGGTCTCGCCGGACTCCGCGTGGTTGGCGACCGAGACCTCGGGCTTGAAGAACCGGGGCAGCATCTGGCCCCAGCTGGCGCCGGGTTCGGAGCGCTGGTCGGTCACGGTGGAGTCGCCGGCTAGGTAGACGACGGGCACGGTCACGGGCTCGACCAGCAGGCGGCGCAGGGCCGGGGCCGGTCCGCAGAACTCCAGGGTCAGCTTGTCGTCCCAGTCGTAGGCGCCTTCCTCCCCGCGGTTGAGCAGCACCCGCACCCCGCCGGGAGCGTTGGTCGGCGGGGCCTTCAGGGCGGCGGTGCGGACATTGACGACGAACGCGGCGGTCGCGGTCCCGCCGGCCTTGGCGACGACCGGCTCGGCCATCAGGCGGCGGGACTCGGCCTTGACCGTGGTGTCGGACGCCGCCTTGCCGCCCAGTTCCACGGTCACGCGGTAGTCGCCCTCGGGCACGGCCAGCGAGAACAGGAACGGACCTCCCGCGGGCGACGGCTCGAAGCCGTGGCCGACGGCGGGGTGGTAGGCGGCGTCGCGGGCGACGCGGACGTATCCGGGGGCGGACTTGTCGTCGCCGAAGTCGAAGGCCCAGCCCTGCATCGGTTTCTCCGCCTCCGCCGCCCAGCTCGCGGCCGGCGCGAGGGCGAGGGCGGCCAGGACCGCGCGTCTATGCCACATCAAGGCCTGGCCTCCCTCCGCGATCTGTGTCGCACCGCGTTGATCCTACGAATATCGGCCGTCCCGTCTCGAGGCAACGGATTTCATATTGCGAGATCAAGTCCCGTAAAATGGAATTGACTGTCCGGCGACCGGCAGGGTCGGGATGGCGGGACTCAGGCCCGGGGCGCTGGGCCCGCGCCTGGCTTGGTCGTCGTCGATCGCCGGCGGAGCCGCGAGGGCGGACCGTGACTTTGGTAGCCGTCGTTCGCTGAACGAATATTTCAAAACGGTTGCAATTCAACCTATCGGATTTATCTTATCGATAAAATGAGAGCGCGTCCCAATAAATGGGATTTGCTCCGGATCGGGACCGGACGAACCGGCCTGTGGGGAAACGCGAGGCCGGCATGGGCCGGGCCTCCACGAGGAGGAATTGATGTCCGACCGTCGCATTCAGCGCTGGAGCACGGGTTGCTCGGCGCTCGCCCTGGCCTTGGCCGGCGTCCTGGCCGCCGGCGCCGCCAACGCCCAGACCACGCCCGTACCGGACAACACCGTCGAGGAAGTGGTGGTCACCGGCTTCCGCGAAAGCCTCAAGAGCGCCCTGAACGTCAAGCGCCAGTCCTCGGGCGTGGTCGACGCCATCAAGGCCGAGGACATCGCCGACTTCCCCGACGCCAACCTGGCCGAATCGATCCAGCGGGTGCCGGGCGTGTCGATCACCCGCGTGGCCGGCGAAGGGCGCACGATCACCGTCCGCGGCCTGCCGCCGACCTTCACCCGGGTGCGCATCAACGGCATGGAGGCCCAGTCGACCAGCGGGGCCACCACCAGCGACCGCGGCGCCAACCTGGGCCGGGGCTTCGACTTCAACACCTTCGCCTCGGAGCTGTTCAGCGGCATCACGGTGCGCAAGACGGCCCAGGCCGAGGTCATCGAGGGCTCGCTGGGCGCGACCGTCGACCTGGAGACCGCCAAGCCGCTGGACCACAGGGGCCTGACCTTCGTGCTGGGCGCCTCGGCCGGCTACAACGACCTGGCCAAGAACGTCGATCCCAAGTTCACCGCCGTGGTCGGCAACAGCTGGGACACCCGCTGGGGCGAGTTCGGGGCCCAGGCCTCGCTGGCCTACAGCAAGCGCAAGTTCCTCGAGGACCAGTGGGGCTCGGGCGGCTGGAACCCGGCCACCGTCGACGGCGGCTTCTGCACGCCGGTCGGGGTCACGCCACAGAACCCGGCCACCAACGCCACGAACGGCGCCGACGCGGCCAACTGCGCCACCGGCGTGGTCCGGCCGCCGGCCGGCGACCCGGTCTACGCCCAGGCCAACCGCTCGACCGTGTTCTTCCCGCGCCTGCCGCGCTACGGCCGCTTCCACCACGACCAGGAGCGCACCGGCGCCACCCTGGCCCTGCAGTGGAAGCCCACCTCGCGGACCTCGCTCAGCTTCGACGCCCTCTATTCGGACTACGACGTCAAGCGCGAGGAGAACTGGCTGGAAGGCTTCTCGTTCGCCCGCGCCATCAGCCAGAACGGCAAGCCGCAGACGGCCGTGCGCGAGCTGATCCTGCGCGATGCGGGGACCAGCCACACTGCCGGCGTCAATTTCGGCCAGACGGTCTACGACGTCGACTACGCGCGCTTCGACGGCGTCGACATCCGCTCCGACACCCAGCACGACGAGTTCGAAAACGTCTTCCAGCAATACACCCTGGCCGGCACGCACGAACTGACCGACCGCCTGAAGGTGACGGGGCTGATCGGCTACTCCAAGTCCGACTACGACCAGCCGATGACCACCACGATCATGTTCCAGCGTCCTAACGCCGGCATGACCATCGACTTCCGCAACAACCGCGACCAGCCGATCATCAAGCACGATTTCGACGTGACCAACGCGGCGCTCTACAGCTTCGGCGCGCCCAACGCCGAGGTGCGGCTGCAGCAGATCTACACGACCAACATCTACAAGACCGCCGAGGTGAACCTGGCCTGGGCCTATGACGACGACCTGACGATCAAGGTCGGCGGCCACTATGACGAGTTCTCGTTCGACACCTCGGCCAAGCAGCGGTCGAACAACTTCCTGGTCCCGACCCTGAGCACGGCCGAACTCCAGGCGGTGACCAAGGTGGTGTCCGGCTTCGGCGGCCACGGCATCGACGACGGCGTGTTCCCCAGCAGCTGGGCGACCATCGACTACGACAAGTTCGTCGCCAGCCAGAACCTCTACAGCGAGACCGGCATGTACGCCCTGGTCCCGAACTACGGCGGCATCCGGCGCGTCGACGAGAAGGTGGCCTCGGCCTATCTGCAGGCCGACCTGAAGACCATGATCGGCGGCCTGCCGGTGCGCGGCGACATCGGCTTCCGCTTCGCCCAGACCGAGCTGCAGTCGCGCGGCTACCAGATCGGCCTGACGCCGCAGCAGGTGACGGCCGAGAACAAGTATCACGACGTCCTGCCGTCGTTTAACGTCGCGGTCGACGTGCGCGAGAACCTGGTCCTGCGCTTCTCCGGGGCCAAGGTCGTCTCGCGCCCGGATCTGGGCTTCCTGACCCCGGGCGGCAGCCTGAACCTGACCGGCACGCCGTCGATCACCTCGGGCAATCCGGACCTGGATCCCATCCGCGCGACGACGGCCGACTTCGGCGCGGAGTGGTACTTCGCTCCGGGCGCGCTGCTGGGCGTCGGTGTCTTCTACAAGGACATCGCCACCTATGTTCAGAACCAGTCCCAGCAGATGACCTTCCGCCAGACGGGCCTGCCGATGTCGCTGCTGGGCACGTCGGGCGTGGATCCGGACAACACCCCGATCACCGTCACCCGGCCGGTCAACACGCCGGGCGGCCCGCTCAAGGGCTTCGAGATCAACTACCAGCAGAACTTCACGTTCCTGCCCGGCCCGCTGCGCCATACCGGCGCTCTGGTCAACTACACCTATGTCGACTCCCAGATTGACTACTTCCTGGCGGCCGGCGGGGTGACGACCAACGACCTGGTGGGCCTGTCCAAGCACGCCTACAACGCCACGCTCTTCTACGAGGACGAGAAGTTCAGCGCCCGGATCTCGGCCGCCTATCGCGACAAGTCGATCGTCGCCCTGCCGGCCAACAACCCGCTGCAGGACCTGGAAGGCTACGACAAGAACCTGACCTTCGACCTGGCGGCGTCCTACCAGATCAACGAGAACTTCAAGCTCTCGCTGGAGGGGCTGAACATCTTCGACCGGTTCAATCGCCAGTTCATCGATTCCGACCGCGACAGCACCTTCGTCTACACCCACACCGGACGGCAGTGGAATCTGGGGCTGCAGTACAAGTTCTAGATCGAGGGAGAGGCCGGCCGCGACGACGACGCGGCCGGCGGTCTCTGGCTATCGAGGCTTGGTCTTCTCCAGCACCAGCAGGGAGACGCCCTGCCGCGGCAGCTGGAAGGTCAGGGTCAGGCCGTCCTTGCCGCGCACCGGCGGCGGGGCGTCGATCGCGGCCAGGCCGCTGGCCCGCTCCAGGGCGTCGTACTGGGCCTTGCTGGGGGCCATGGGCGAGCCCATCCGCCGCCAGGCGCCGTAGACGTTGCCGTGCGTCTCGTCGACCCGGTAGTGGACCAGCCTGGCGCCGGCGAAGGCGCGGGGCAGGTTCTTGAGGACCAGGCTGACGTCGGCGGCCGGGCCGGGCACGTCGTCGTCGTGATAGTTCCAGACCATGACCGCCAGGCGATCGGGACCCAGGCTGGCCAGGGTCCCGACGTCGGGGCGTCCGCGCACCCCCTGGGCGACGATCTCGTCCAGCGGGATCTGCCCCGAACTGACCGCCCGCAGCCGCTCGGGCCCCATCAGGCTGAACATCCGGAACACGTTGAGCACCGCCAGGTCCAGGCCGTTGCTGGACAGCTGGCGGAAGCCGGCGAAATAGGGCTGGTCCTCGAACTCGAACGCCCAGGTCAGGGCCCCGTCCAGGGTCACGCCATGCCGCGCCGCCAGGTCGTGCTCGCGGGCGAAGCTGGCGGCGGTGTAGCTGGAATAGACCGTGCCGTTGCGATAGCCGAAGCTGGGGCCCTGGCAGGCGGCGCAGCCTTCCGGATCGGACTCGCCGATCACGATGGGCTTGGCCTTCAGGGCCGGCCGCGCGGCGATCATCGAAAAGCCCTTGTCGATGCCGGCCAGCTGGTTGGCGATGCCCATGCGGATATGGCCGTCGATGAAGGTCGGCGAGCCCTTGGCGTGGAAGGCCAGGAAGTCGGTCGGCGTGCCCTTCTGGCCGGTCGCGTAATTGGTCCCGTCGGTCAGGTGGGTGAGGAAGTCCTCCATGAACTGGCCGCCGCTGCCGGCCACGTCCGGCCCCCCGACCTTGGCGGTGGGCAGGGCCCGCCGCACCCCGGCGATCGCATAGTCGTGCAGCTTGTGGAACTCCTGCGGCGTGCCCTTCCAGTAGGCGGGGCCGTTGGGTTCGTTCCAGACCTCGAAATACCAGGTCTCGACCTCGGCCTGGCCGTAGCGTTCGACGCAGTGGCGCACCCACTGGTAGGCCAGCTCCGACCACTTGTCGTAGTCCTTGGGCGGATAGCCCCAGCCGCCGCTGATCAGGTTGTAGTCGAAGCCCGGCCGCCAGGCGTGCTGGTAGGGCTCGGGATGGGTCGAGAGGGCCTGGGGCATGAAGCCGATCTGGACATAGGGCCGGACCCCTTTTGCCAGGTAGGTGTCGAACAGCCTGTCGAGGATGGTCCAGTCGTAGATCGGGCGTCCGTTGGCGTCCTCGGTGTAGACATTGGTGCTGCCCCACTTCAGGGCCGGCGTCCCGTCGCCGGTGTTCAGCAGGTTGTGGGTGCGGAAATAGACGGCCTTGGGCTTGAGCGCGCCCAGGTGGCCCAGCAGCTTGCGGCCGTCCTTCATGGTCGCGTAGTTCGGCTCGTCGGCGCCGAAGAACCGCCAGATCGGCCGCAGCTCGCCCACCGGCTGGGCGGCGTCGACGGTGATCGAGACCGGGATGTCGGCGGGCGGCGCCTGGGCGAGGGCCGACGAACCCGCGAGCCAGCCCGCGAGCCAGAAAGCGGCGAACAAGCCCGCGCCGACACCGTTCCGCATGACGTCATCCCCCATGGCCAGCGCCTGCCGCGCGCCTTTGCGTCATGGGTAACATGGATCGCGGAACGGGCGAGTCTAATTGTAGGACAATAGTCCCGAGGGGGCGAGCGGCGGGATGCTCCGGAGCGTCCCGCCGTTCCGCGGCGCCTAGGACTTCGCCGCTTGCCGCCCGGCCCGCACCGCCGCGGCCAGGTCGTCGAGCATCCGCACCGAGGTGTCCCAGTCGATGCAGGCGTCGGTGACCGACTGGCCATAGGTCAGGGGCTGGCCCGGCACGATGTCCTGGCGGCCGGCGACTAGGTTGCTCTCGATCATCACCCCCAGGATCGGCGCGCGCCCGGTCGCCACCTGGGCGCAGAGGTCGGCGACGACGGCGGGCTGGTTCTCGTGGTTCTTGCCGCTGTTGGCGTGGCTGGCGTCGACCATGATCCGCGGCGGCAGGCCGGCCTTGACCAGGGCCTGCGCCACCGCCGCGACGCTGGCGGCGTCGTAGTTGGGCGTCTTGCCCCCGCGCAGCACGACATGGCTGTCGGCGTTGCCGGTGGTGGTGGCGATGGCGGCGCGGCCCTCCTTGGTCACGGCCAGGAAATGGTGCGGCTGGGCGGCGGCCAGCACCGCGTCGATGGCCACCTTGACGTCGCCATTGGTGCCGTTCTTGAAGCCGACGGGGCAGGACAGGCCCGAGGCCATCTCGCGGTGGATCTGGCTTTCGGTGGTGCGGGCCCCGATCGCGCCCCAGGCCACCAGGTCGGCGATATATTGCGGGGTGGTGACGTCCAGGAACTCGCAGGCCGCCGGCAGGCCCTGGGCGCTGACGTCCAGCAGCACTCGCCGCGCCAGCCGCAGGCCCTCGTTGATCCGGAAGCCGCCGTCCAGGTCCGGGTCGTTGATCAGGCCCTTCCAGCCGACCGTGGTGCGCGGCTTCTCGAAATAGACCCGCATGACCACTTCCAGCTCGCCGGCGTGACGCTCGCGCTCGACGGCCAGGCGGCGGGCGTAATCGAGGGCGGCCTTGGGGTCGTGGATCGAGCACGGCCCGATCACCACCACCAGGCGGTCGTCGCGGCCGTGCAGGATCTGGTGGACGGCGTGGCGGGCGTCGCCGACCACCTCGGCGATCGACGAGGTCGCCGGCGCCTCGCCGATCACCTGGGCGGGCGGGCTGAGGGTCTGGAGGCGCGAGATGCGCAGGTCGTCGGTGGGGACGGGGATCGAGGCGAGATGGGCAGTCGAGGCGGGCATGGTGTCACTCCGGGAAATCTGGGCGTCCGGAGCGGCCATGAAAAAAGCCGCCCGGGGAACCCCTGGCGGCTGGTGAAGACGTTCGCGGCTCTGAAGTCAGGCCGAACGATCCCCTCCCGGCGCCAGAGGCGTCGGATAGCTAAAATACCAAAACAGCTGTTGGCTGGCGGCGAGGATCATGACGCCATCCTAGGGGCAAGTTCGCCGCCTGTCACGCCCCTACCGCGCGAGAGGAAAAGAGCCTCGACGCGACGCGCTATCGATATCCAGAAAATGTCGGGAAGTGGTCGGGGCCCAAAGCCAAGTCGCTTTGGGCCCCGATGGTGCCGCCGGGCAGGATTGAACTGCCGACCTCAGCCTTACCAAGGATGCGCTCTACCACTGAGCTACGGCGGCGAAGAGGAGGGGGCGTATAGCGAACCAAACGCCGTTGGCAAAGACAAAATCGTCTTGACCGATCGTCGCAGCGCTTTCACCTGTGGAAAGATGAGCCGGAACCCCAAGTCCCACAACGAAAAAGCCGAGCGCGAAGCGCGGCTGGCCCAGGCGCTGCGCACCAATCTCCGCCGCAGGAAAGCCGCGCCGGCCGCCGCGGCCAAGCCGGAATCATCGGGTTCGGACGGCGAAACCCGTTCCGATAAGCAGGAGTCTTGAGGAATCGGCGCCCCCCCTTGCGCGGGCCCTTGCAACCGCTAGAACCGCCCCTTCACATGTGACCGCGCGGCGACATCCCCCGACGGCCCGCGCGACGAGGGACTTTCATTGGATCGCATCGCCATCACCGGCGGCGCGCAGCTGAACGGGATCATCCCGGTGAGCGGCGCCAAGAACTCGGCCATCAAGCTGATGGCGGCCAGCCTGCTGACCGACCAGCCGCTGCGCCTGACCAACATGCCGCGCCTGGCCGACACCCGGTTCCTGGGCAAGCTGCTGACGCGCCTGGGCGCGCAGGTCGACGAGCGCGAGGGGCCGGACGGTTCGGAGACGGTGCTGCACGCGCCGGAGATCACCAGCGGCTTTGCGCCCTATGACCTGGTCCGCCAGATGCGCGCCTCGTTCAACGTCCTGGGCCCGCTGATCGCCCGCACCGGCCAGGCCAAGGTCAGCCTGCCCGGCGGCTGCACCATCGGCGCGCGGCCCGTCGACCTGCACCTGCAGGCCCTGGAGGCCCTGGGCGCCAAGATCGACCTGCACGAGGGCTATGTCTACGCCCAGGCCCCGCGCGGCCTGAAGGGCGCGGAAATCACCTTCCCGTTCGTCTCGGTGGGCGCCACCGAGCACGCCATGCTGGCCGCCGTGCTGGCCGACGGCGTCACGGTGATCAAGAACGCCGCCTGCGAGCCCGAACTGCTGGACCTGCAGATCTGCCTGAACGCCATGGGGGCCAAGGTGGAAGGGGCGGGAACCCCGACCATCACCATCACCGGGGTCGCCAAGCTGCACGGCGCGACCCATTCGGTGATCCCCGACCGGATCGAGATGGGCACCTACGCCGTGGCCGCGGCCATGGCCGGCGGCGAGGTCCAGCTGACCCGCGCCCGTCCCGAGCTGATCGACAGCCTGCTGGTCAAGCTGGAGGAGGCCGGCTGCGGCGTCATCCGCACCGAGGACGGCGTGGTGATCCGGCGCAACGGCCACCGGCTGGAGGCCGTCAATGTCGAGACCCAGCCCTATCCGGGTTTCGCCACCGACCTGCAGGCCCAGTTCATGGCCCTGATGACCACGGCCAAGGGCGAGAGCCACATCCGCGAGACCATCTTCGAGAACCGCTTCATGCACGCCCCCGAGCTGATGCGCCTGGGCGCCGACATCTCGGTGTCGGGCGGTGAGGCCCGCGTGCGCGGCGTCGAACGGCTGGAAGGCGCCGAGGTGATGGCCACCGACCTGCGCGCCTCGGTCAGCCTGGTGATCGCCGGCCTGGTGGCGCGCGGCGAGACCACCGTTAGCCGCATCTACCACCTGGACCGCGGCTTCGAGCGGCTGGAAGAAAAGCTGGGCGCCTGCGGGGCCCAGGTGCGCCGGATCAAGGGCGACAGCGAGGGCGACCTGGATGGCTGACGCCGCGCCCCTGAAACTCCTGGCCCAGGACGCCGACGACCTGGCGGTGATCTCGGCCGCCCTGCAGGACGCGGTGGCCAAGATCGGCGACATCCGCTGGGACGCCTCCGCGCGGACCCTGACCCTGGCCTGCAACCGCTTCCGCTGGGAAGCGGGCGGCAAGAAGCGGGGGCAGCGCGTCCGCTCGGCCCTGCAACTGGGCGACGTCACCGGCGTCCAGGCCCGCAAGCTGCGTCGCGACGCCAAGGGCGCGGTGGTCGAGCTGCTGTCGGTGGCCTTCGAGCCGGCCGAGGCGCCGGGCGGCGCGGTGCTGCTGACCTTCGCCGGCGGCGGCGACCTGAAGGTCGCCGTCGACTGCCTGGACGTGATCCTGGCCGACGTCTCGGAAGCCTGGTCGACGCCGCGCCGGCCGGGGCACGCGGAATAGGCGGGCTCGTCGTCGTCTCGCGCCGGGCGGCCGACGCCCGCTCCGCCGGCCGACGCCCGATGCATTTTCACTAGCCACGGCGCGGCATCGCGGCTAACGGCCGGGAATGATCGAACCTCATCCCTCCGGCGGCTATATCCTCGAAGAGCTGGCCGTCGGCATGGTCGCCGAAAAGCACGTCCCCATCACCGAGGAACGCATCCAGCGGTTCGCCGAGGCTTCGGACGACTTCAACCCGGTGCACATGGACGAGGCCTTCGCCTCCAGGACCGCCTATCGCGGCCGGATCGCGCATGGCCTGCTGTCGGCCTCGTTCGGCTCGGCGGTGGTCGGCACGATCCTGCCGGGCGCTGGCGCGATTTACCTGACCCAGAGCCTGGCCTTCCACCGGCCGGTGCGGATCGGCGACGTCGTGACCGCCCGCGTCACGGTCGCGGCCGTCGACGAGGCCAGCGCGCGGGTCACCCTGCGCTGCGAAGGCCTGGTCGGCGACGACCTGGTCATGGACGGCGAGGCCGTCGTCCGCGTCCCGCGCCGTCGCCGGCCCGCCAAGGCCTGACGGGCTTCGGTCACGCGCGGCGCGTTCTGGCCGCCAGCCTCGCCCGCGATCATGGTTAATGCGCCCTTAACCCTGATCGCGCCTTGTGTTCCGGTGTTTCAGGCCTGTCGCGATTCGTAATCTCGCGGCGGATCCAGTCGAGGGCGTCATGGTCGGCAGTGTTACGAACGGCTACGCGGCGAATCCCTATCTGACCACCAGCGCGGCCCCGACGGCCGCCGCGACGGCCGCGACCTCGGGCGACGTTTCCGCCGCCGCCAAGACCAACGGCTCCAGCGTCAACGTCACCCTGTCGGCCCAGGCTCAGGCCGCGCTGGCCGCCCAGACCGACAGCCGCACCACCGACCAGGTCGTGGCCGCCGCCCGCTCGGCGCTGGACAAGCTGCTGGCCGGCGCCAAGGCGACCAGCGCGCTCAAGGACGGCAAGGCGACGATCGACGTCTCGGGCCTGGACCGCCGCAGCCTCTACGCCATCGCCAGCAACAAGGGCGGCAAGTTCCCGATCGAGGAGCAGGTGGTCGCCTCGCTGCAGATGAAGGCCAATCGTGACGCGGCCCTGTCCGCCTCGGCCTCGGCCATGCGGGTGACCGGCGACTATGCCGGGCTCTACAAGGCGGCCCTGGCCGACCTCGAGGCCGCGGGCCCCGAGGAGAAGGCCATGGGCCAGTGGGCCAAGGACAAGGCCGCCCTGACCGAGGGCCTCAAGCAGGCGACCGCCAAGCCCGGCGTCGCGCCCACCGGTATCGACGGCGACCCCGTGGCGGCCTATCTCAAGGACGTCGGCGGCGTGGTCGCCAACCCCCGCACCCGCGACATCGGCAAGGTCGCCTCCGACGTCCGCTCGGTGCTCGACCGGCAGTACGCGGCGGCGACCGGCGAGGGCATGGCCACCTCGCGCGACGAGGGCAAGATCGACTTTTCCAAGTTCGACGACCGCTCCCTGGCCGCGGTGGCCCTGAACAAGGGCGACCAGTTCTCCGAGCACGAGGTCGCCCAGGCCGCCGCCGAGGTGAAGGCCCGCAACCGCGACAGTGTCTCCAGCGCCTACAAGAGCACGCAGGGCTCCGACGCCTCGGCCTTCGGCAAGAGTCTGATCACCCAGTACGCGGCCATGAGCGACGAGGAGCGCCAGGCGGCCGGCTGGACCCCGGCGCTCTACGACAAGATGGTCCAGATGCAGAACCTCTCGGACAAGCTGGCCTCGTTGTTCAACAGCGACGGCGGCGTCAACACCGGCGGGACCAGCCTGCTGGACTATCTGAGCTGAGGCTGAGCCGCCTTGCGTCTCGGCGTGAGGGGACGGGCGATTGCGGCTGCGCCCCAAAAGGCTCTGGGCTAAGACGGATCCAACGCCTTCGCGAACACGGAACCCCGCTTTCCATGCCCTCGTTCAAGTCCACCGCCCGCGCCGTTCTGCTGGCGCTCCTGCTCTGCGGAGCCGCGACGCCCGTCCTGGCCCAGGCCCAGCCGCCGCTCCCCGCGATCCTGGCCACGCCCGAGGCCCGCGACATCCACTCCTACGCCCAGCCCCTGGCGGCGCGGGTCACCCACGTCGACCTCGACCTGACCGCCGATTTCAAGGCCCAGCAGATGAAGGGGACCGCCGCCCTCGACATCGCCGCCGCGCCGGACGCCAAGACGGTGGTGCTGGACAGCAAGGGCCTGGTGATCCACGGCGTCACCGACGACAAGGGCGCGGCCCTGCCGTGGACCCTGGGCAAGGCCGACCCGATCCTGGGCGCGCCGCTGACCGTCACGCTGAACGGCGCCCGCCGCATCGTCGTCCGCTATGACAGCGCCCCCGGCGGCGCGGCCCTGCAATGGCTGACCCCGGCCCAGACGGCGGGCAAGGCCAAGCCCTACCTGTTCAGCCAGGGCGAGGCGATCCTCAACCGCACCTGGATCCCCACCCAGGACAGCCCGGGGATCCGCCAGACCTGGACCGCCCGCATCGTCGCCCCCGAGGGCCTCAAGGCGGTGATGAGCGCCGAGATGCTGACCCCGGACGGCGAACCCGTCGCCGGCGGCCGCGCCTACCGGTTCCGGATGGACAAGCCGGTCGCCTCCTACCTGATCGCCATCGCCATCGGCGACATCGCCTTCCAGCCCCTGGGCAAGCGCACCGGCGTCTATACCGAGCCGTCGGTGATGAAGAAGACCGCCAACGAGCTGGTCGACGTCGAGAAGATGGTCGAGGCCGCCGAGAGCCTCTACGGGCCCTACGCCTGGGGCCGCTACGACCTGCTGGTCCTGCCGCCGTCGTTCCCATTCGGCGGCATGGAGAACCCGCGCCTGACCTTCGCCACCCCGACCATCATCGCCGGCGACCGCTCGCTGGTCAGCCTGGTGGCCCACGAGCTGGCCCACTCGTGGTCGGGCAATCTGGTCAACAACGCCACCTGGTCGGACTTCTGGCTGAACGAGGGCTTCACGGTCTATTTCGAGAACCGGATCATGGAGACGCTCTACGGCAAGCCGCGCGCCGACATGCTGGCCGACCTGGGCTGGAGCGACCTGCAGGCGGCGATCAAGGACGCCGGCGGCCCCACGGGCGCCGACACCCGGCTGCACCTGGACCTGTCCGGCCGCGACCCCGACGACGGTATGACCGACATTGCCTACGAGAAGGGCGCGACCTTCCTGCGCACCATCGAGAAGGCCGTCGGCCGCGCGCGCTGGGACGCCTACCTGAAGGCCTATTTTGCCCGCCACGCCTTCCAGTCGCAGACCACGGCCGGCTTCGTCGCCGACCTGCGGGCCAACCTGATCAAGGGCGATCCCCAGCTGGAGGCGCAGATCGGGATCGACAGGTGGGTCTACGGCGTCGGCCTGCCGGACAACGCCGTGCACGTGAAGTCGGCGGCCTTCCCGGCGGTCGACGCCCTGGCCGCCGCCTACGCCAAGGGCGGCCCGGCCCCCGCCGCCAGGTGGAAGGCCTGGAGCACGCCCGAGCGCACCCGCTTCATCGCCAGCCTGCCGCGCGCGCTGTCCAGGGAACGCCTGGCCGCCCTGGACAAGGCGTTCGGCCTGTCGGCCCAGGGCAACAGCGAGATCCGCTTCGCCTGGCTGGAGCTGGCCGTGGCCAACCGCTACGACCCGGCCGCGCCGTCGCTGGAGGCCTTCCTGACCGACCAGGGCCGCCGCAAGTTCGTCGCCCCGCTGTTCAAGGACCTGATGGCCCAGGGTGACTGGGGCCAGCCGATCGCCAGGCGCCTCTACGCCAGGACCCGGCCGCTCTATCACGCGGTCACGCGGCAGACGGTGGACGGGATCGTGAAGTAGGGGCGGACGCCGGCGTTCGGCGGGCCCGTCTGGGCGGGATGAAGCCGCCATTCCAGAAGGTTGTTATCCCTGACAGCCTCTGCGAGGCTTCCGGGATGACAACGTGATGGGCGGAGCCGTTCAGGATGCGGGCCCGAAGCGATTCTCCTTCGGCTCGCTCGCGCCGGCCAGCAGGAAGATCAGCAGGCCCAGCGAGGCGAGATAGAGCATGTTGTTGGCGAACAGCAGGCCGAACAGCGTCATGGCGTCCGGCGACATCTCGCCCGTCAGCGCGCGTTTGAAGACGTTCGGAAAAGCGGTCAGGCCGACGATCAGGAAGAGCAGGGGTGGCAGGCCCCACCAGCCCCGACGGCCCCGGTCGTGCAGCCGCCGCGTCACGGCCGCCGCCAGCAGCAGAACGGCCAGCGCGCATCCGGCCTGCATCACCGTGAAGAAGGGCGTCATGTCGGGAAACAGCTCGGGATGGTTCCCGTGGATCTCGATCGAATAGGCGCCCGGCCCTTGAGTGACCGTCGCCTGGTCCGGATGCTCGGCGGCGAAGCGCTGCATGGCGCCGAACGTCGTGCTCATCGTCGCCGACATCGCCACGCCCGCCGCCACGAGCAGCAGAGCCGCCACCACGCCCGCATAGGGCCAGAAGCGCCGCGCCGGGTCGCGGCCGGAAAAGCGCGCCAGGCCGGTGAAGCCGTTGCTGACGGCGTCGACAAAAGCGTTCATGAAGCCCCCTTGATCAGACCTAGAATAAGACGATTCAGACGCTGAAACCCAGGGGCGGACTTTCCCCGTGACGCCCACCGCGCCCTGACCCATGCTCCGCCCACGACGCGATCGCGGGGGCGACATGGATCACGACCAAGCCGGAAACACGCTCTGGAACCCGGACCTGGCGCCGACCACGCCGGCCCAGCGCATCTGGCGCTGGTGGCACTTCGCGGCCCTGTGGCTGGGCATGGTCATCGCCGTGCCGGGCTACATGCTGGCCGGCGGGCTGATCGACCAGGGCCTGTCGGCCGGCCAGGCGGTGTGGGCCGTGCTGCTGGGCAACCTGATCGTCCTGGTCCCGATGCTGCTGATCGGCCACGCCGGGGCGCGCTGGGGCGTGCCCTATGCGGTGCTGGCCCGGGCCGCGTTCGGCTGGCGCGGGGCCCGGCTCCCGGCCCTGGCCCGGGCGATCGTCGCCTGCGGCTGGTACGGCATCCAGACCTGGATCGGCGGCGGGGCGCTGCTGACCCTGCTGGGCGTGATGGTCGGCCGGAGCCTGGTCGGGCCGATGGTCCCGGGGCTGGGGATCGGCCTCGGCCAGCTGCTGGCCTTCGCCGCCTTCTGGGCGATGCAACTGCTGTTCGTCACCAAGGGCCTGGAGACCGTGCGCAAGCTCGAGACCTGGACCGCCCCGGTCAAGGTCCTGGTCTGCGGCCTGCTGGTCTGGTGGGCGCTCTCCAAGGCCGGCGGCCTGGGGCCGATCCTGCACGCGCCCAGCGCCTATGACCCCGGCGGCGCCAAGGCCGGCCGGTTCTGGCGCGACTTCGGGCCGATCGTCACCGCCATGAGCGGCTACTGGGGCACCCTGGCCCTGAACATTCCCGACTTCACCCGCTTCGCCCGCAGCCAGAAGGACCAGATCGTCGGCCAGGTCGCCGGCCTGCCGGGCCCGATGGCCCTGATGGCGACCCTGAGCGTGATCACCACCTCGGCGACGGTGCTGATCTTCGGCAAGGCGATCTGGGACCCGGTGGCCCTGGCCGGAAACATCGGCGGCGTCGGCGTGCTGGTCGGCCTGCTGATCATCAGCCTCGACACCGTCTCCTGCAACATCGCCGCCAACCTGGTCGGGCCGGCCTATGACTTCTCGACCCTGTGGCCCAGCCGGATCAGCTATCGGACCGGCGGCTACATCACCGCCGCCCTGGGCGCGCTGATCATGCCGTGGAAGCTGCTGGAGAGCACCCAGGGCTACATCTTCGTCTGGCTGACCGGCTACGGCGCCCTGCTGGGGCCGGTGGCCGGGATCCTGATCGCCGACTACTGGCTGCTGCGCCGCACCCGGCTGGACGTCGGGGCGCTGTACGACCGCGCGGGACGCTATACCTACCTCAAGGGCTGGAACCTGGCGGCCGTGGCGGCCTTCGCCGTCGGCGTCGCCCCCAGCCTGCCGGGCTTCCTGAAGGCGGCCGGCCTGCCGGCGGCGGCGGGGATCGGCGCGCCATGGACGGGGCTCTACGACTACGCCTGGTTCGTGGGCGCGGGGATCGCGGCGGCGGTCTATGCGGCGGCGATGAAGGCCGGCGGCGGCGCGCGGGCGTCGGCGATCGGGTAGGGCGGGCCGTCTCGAGGGGCGCACGCCGGTCCGGCTTCCTCGATCGCCGGTTGCGACGCTTTCGCGCATTGGCCGCTGGTGCGACTTCGGCGACTGTCGCCGCACGTCGAGGAGAGTGACCGTATGACCTTGCCGCGTGACCCGGGGCCGCATGTTCTGCTGGCGGACGTGGACGGCGTCAGCGCCAGGGTCGTGCTGGTCGAGCGCGGGGCCCTGCCGACGGCGATCGAGACGGTGGACTGCACCAGCCAGGACCAGCTGATCGACATCCTGGAGGCCAAGCGCGCCGCGTTCGACGGCGTGGTCCTCGGCGCCGCCATCGCCGCGCCAGGTCCCTGCCTCGACGGCGTTATCCAGCTGACCCATTCGCCCATGCGCCTGGAGGCCGAGGTGATCTCCAGCCGGCTGGGCCTGCATCGCCTGCATCTGGTCAACAACTTCACGGCCCGGGCCCTGGCCGTGCCGCTGCTGGCGCCCGAGGCCATGGAACAGATCGGCGCCGGCGTCCCGCATCGCGACGCGCCCGCCGCCGCCATCGGGCCTTCCGCGGCCGGCCTTGGCATGTCGATCCTCAATCCGGACGGCTTCGTCGGCTGGATGGCCGCCGCCGCCGAGGGCGGGCACGCCGACCTGGCCGCCGCCAACGATCGCGAAGCCGACGTCATTCGCGTGCTGCGCGGCCTGCACGGTCACGTCTCGGCCGAGCATGTCCTGTCGGGCGAAGGCGTGCTCGACGTTGCCCTGGCCGTGTCGACCCTGTCCGGGAAGCCGGAGCGTCCGGCCGACCTGGGCGCCCTGCTGGCCGCGGCCCGGGGCGGCGACGCCCAGGCTCGCGAGGTCTTCGCCCTGGTTTCGGGATGGCTAGGCGCGGTGTCGGGCAACCTGGTCCTGACCGCCGGCGCCCGCAGCGGAGTCTATGTCATCAGCGCCACGGTGCAGTCCTGGGGCGAAATGCTCGACCGCGTGCTGGTCCGCGAACGGTTCGAGGCGAAGGGGCGGATGGCCGCCTATCTCCGCGACGTGCCGTTCTACCTGGTCAACGAGCCGAACTGCGGCCTGCTGGGCCTGACCGCCTTGTTCAACTAGGCCGCCGCGAGGGCCTCGACGGGCCTGTCCCCGTCACATCCGCCGGCAAGCCGCTGATATCGCGGCGCAAAAACTTTATGCCCCTCACCCCTTCGGACCGCCCGTATCCTGGTGTCACCTCGTCGCGGGAAAGGGCGCATGGCCAGCGACCGATGCGGCGGCGGGGGGCGATCGAGCGGGTAGCTCCTTCGGCCGAGGCTCGCATGTGTAGGGGTCTCGTCAAACCTTGCGTCTCTGGTGCCGGTCGGGCCTGTTATACAGATACGACGTGACGTGAGGGCTGGCGGAGCAGCAGGCGAGCTTTGACAGGCTCGCGGTCCGGGACCGGGTGTCGTTGACCTGGCCCGCCCGTCGGAGGCTTCAAGGCGGCGAGGCCCGAACAGGGCTCAGCGCCGCAGGCTTCCGGATAACGATGGCGCGGAGCGATCGGGCTTCGTCGAAACGGTTATTCTTCAAACACTCCGGACGATGTCCGGCGCTCCGCGACCCTTTTCCATAGCCTCACAGCCAAGGCGTGAGAATGAGAAGCTGTGCCTGCGAAAGGCCCCCTCAGTCGGCTTCGCCGACAGCTCCCCCAGAGGGGGAGCAGCTATGCCGCGCGGCGGCGGCCGTTCAGATCCTCCCCCTCTGGGGGAGGTGGCCCGAAGGGCCGGAGGGGGCTCGCCGGCGCATCAGAACTTGCATCCCATCCAAAAACCCGCATCTAGGCCCAATGCGCCGCTTCAACGCCTCCGACCCGTCCTTCGCCGCCGCCTTCAAGGCCTTCCTCGACGAGCGCCGGGGCGCGCCGGAGAATGTCGACGCCGCCGCGCGCAACGTGCTGGACGCCGTGCAGGCCGACGGGCTGCGGGCCGTGCTCAGCTTCACCAGCCGCTTCGACGGCGTGGAGCTGACCGAGGACACGATCCGCGTCACCGCCGAGGAGATCGAGGCCGGCGCCGCCGAATGCTCGGCGCAAGTCCGCGAGGCCATCGCCTTCGCCGCCGCCCGCATCCGCGCCTTCCACACCCGCCAGCGCCCGACCGACCAGAGCTGGACCGACGAGGCCGGCGTGCGGCTGGGCTGGCGCTGGACGCCGCTGGAGGCGGTGGGCGTCTATGTGCCCGGCGGCCGCGCGGCCTATCCCTCGACCGTGCTGATGAACGCCGTGCCCGCCCAGGTGGCCGGCGTCGACCGCATCGCCATGGTCACCCCTCCGGGCAAGCTGGAGCCGGCGGTGCTGGCCGCCGCCAGGGAGGCCGGGGTCACCGAGATCTGGAGGGTCGGTGGGGCCCAGGCCGTGGCGGCGCTCGCGTTCGGCGCGGGCCCGATCCAGCCGGTCGACAAGATCGTCGGCCCCGGCAACGCCTATGTCACCGCCGCCAAGCGCCGCCTCTACGGGGTGGTCGGCATCGACGCCCTGGCCGGCCCGTCCGAGATCGTCGTGGTCGCCGACGCCAACAACGATCCGGCCTGGATCGCCGCCGACCTGCTGAGCCAGGCCGAGCACGACCCGGCCGCCCAGTCGATCCTGATCACCGACGACGAGGATTTCGCCCAAGCGGTGTCGGACGCCGTCGACGCCCTGCTGAAGACCCTGGCCACCGGGGCCGACGCCGCCGAATCGTGGCGCGACCATGGGGCGATCATCCTCTGCCATCTGGACGACAGCCCGCGCCTGGTGGATTTGCTGGCCCCCGAGCACGTCGAGTTCGCCATCGACGACCCCGAGCGCCTGGCCGACCGGGTGCGCCACGCCGGGGCGATCTTCCTGGGCCGCCTGACGCCCGAAGCCATCGGCGACTACGTGGCCGGCTCCAACCACGTGCTGCCCACCAGCCGCGCGGCGCGCTTCCAGTCGGGCCTGTCGATCTACGACTTCCTCAAGCGCACCTCGATCGTGAAATGCGACGCGGCCGCGTTCGGGATCCTGGGGCCGCACACGGTGGCCCTGGCCCAGGCCGAGGGCCTGCCGGCCCATGCCCTGTCGGCGTCGATTCGATTGCCTTCCAAGCCCTAAGAGGCAAGTCTGCCCACGATGTCCGACGCCAAGGCCACCCAGTTCCTGAAATCGGTCCTCATCGACGAGGACAGCCTGGCGGCCGCCTCGCGCGACCAGGAGCAGGAACGGCAGGTGGCGATCTTCGACCTGCTGGACGGCAACTATTTCGAGCCGGTCGAGTCGCCGGGCGGGCCCTATGACCTGAAGCTGTCCCTGGTCGAGAACCGCCTGGCCTTCGACATCGTCGCCCCGAGCGGGCAGGAGCGCCGCCACCTGCTGTCCCTGTCGCCCTTCCGGGGGGTGATCAAGGACTACTTCATGATCTGCGACAGCTACTATTCGGCGATCCGCAATTCCTCGCCCCAGCAGATCGAGGCCTTGGACATGGGCCGGCGCGGCCTGCACAACGAGGGCTCGAACCTGCTGCGCGAGCGGCTGGAGGGCAAGGTCAAGACCGACCTCGACACGGCCCGTCGGCTGTTCACCCTCATCTGCGCGCTGCACTGGCGGGGCTAGCAGGGTGGGGAACCTGCCAGACGCCGTCCTGTTCGCCTGCAACTACAACCGCGTGCGCTCGCCGATGGCCGAGGCGCTGTTCAAGCATTTCTACGGCAACCGGGCCTTCGTCGATTCGTGCGGACTGAAGCCCGACCCCACCGACGAGGGTGTCGACCCGTTCGTCGCCGTGGTCCTGGACGAGATGGGCCTGGACGTCAGCGGCCACCAGCCCAAGAGCTTCGCCCAGTTGGAGGACGACAGCTTCGACGTCGTCATCTCCCTGACCCCCGAGGCCCAGCATCGGGCCGTCGAGCTGGCCCGCGACCGCGCCACCGACATCGAATACTGGCCGACCCACGACCCGACCCTTGCGGACGGCTCGCGAGAGGCCATGTTGGCGGCCTACCGCGAGGTGCGTGACGCCTTGGCCACGGCGATACGACAACGTTTCGGCGCGCCATCGACGTTCGGGGGGTGAATGCGCTATACACCCCGCCTCGCAGCCGCGATCCGCTCCTCGACTCAATCGTCGAGGAGTCTTACCGGCATGGCGTCACCCGTTTTGAGAGGCCTGATGGCTAAGGAAGAACTGCTCGAGTTTCCCGGTACGGTCAGCGAATTGCTGCCCAACGCGACCTTCCGCGTGAAGCTGGAGAACGATCACGAGATCATCGCCCACACCGCCGGCAAGATGCGCAAGAACCGCATTCGCGTGCTGGCCGGCGACAAGGTGCTCGTGGAAATGACGCCCTACGACCTGACCAAGGGCCGCATCACCTACCGCTTCAAGTAGGGCTGGCGATGGTCGTCCAGCGGACGCCGCTGGTCCTGGCCAGCGCGAGCCCCCGGCGCCTGGACCTGCTGGCGCAGGTCGGCGTCGCCCCGGATCGGGTCGATCCCGCCGACATCGATGAAACGCCGCTGCGCGACGAGACTCCGCGACGCCACGCCCTGCGCCTGGCGATAGAGAAGGCGAGGGCGGTCGCGCCGCGTTCGCCCGGCGCCATCGTCCTGGCCGCCGACACCGTGGTCGCCGTCGGTCGCCGCATCCTGCCCAAGGCCGAGACGCCGGAGCAGGCGGCCCATTGCCTCGGGCTACTGTCGGGGCGCAACCACAAGGTCCTGACCGGCGTCGCCGCCATCGCCCCCGACGGTCGCGAGGCCTCGCGGCTGGTCGAGACCCGCGTGCAGTTCAAGCATCTGTCCGACGCCGAGCAGGCCGACTACCTGGCCGGCGGCGAATGGAACGGCAAGGCGGGCGGCTACGGCGTCCAGGGCGTGGCCGGCGGCTTCATCATCGACCTGCACGGCTCCTATACCAGCGTGGTCGGCCTGCCGCTGTACGAGACGCTGAACCTGCTGACCGGCCTGGGCTATCGAAAATGAGCGAACGGCGGGCCTACCTCTACAAGGGAATCGGCGAGACTGTCGGGGTCGTCACCCTGGACGGCCGCCCCGAGCGCCTGGTCGCCCAATGGGACGGGGACGACCCGCTGGACGCCGAAGGCGTCCGAGGCGTCGCGCGGGTCAGGAAGATAGAACGCGCCTTCAACTCGGCTTTCGTCGCCCTGCCGGGCGGGGCCGACCTGCTGCTGGCCCTCAAGCCCGACATGCCCAAGCTGGTCGAGGGCCAGGTGGTCGAGGTCGAGATTCGCAGCCCCTCGCGCCGCGACAAGTCGGCCGTGGCCCGCTATGTCGGCCCCGCGGAGGGCGAGCCGCGCGTGCTGGCCCACGCCCCGACCATCGACGAGCTGCTGCGCCTCTGGGTCAGGTCCGGTTCGCCGACTCAGGGCTTGGCGGCCCTCGAGGCCGTCGAGGCCGCCGAGGCCGAAGCCCTGGCCACGGTCTTCGCCCTGCCGGGCGGCGGCGACGTCAGCATCGAGGCGACCCGGGCCCTGGTGGCCGTCGACGTCGATCTCGGGGCTCGCGAGGGCGATTCCAAGAAGGCGGCGCGCGCCGCCAACATGGCCGCCTTCGCGACGGCCGCCCGCATCCTGCGCCTGAAGGGTCTGGCCGGCCTGGTGGTCTTCGACCTGGTCGGCCGGGGCCATGACGGTCCCGCCCTGACCACCGCGGCCCGCAACGCCTTCGCCGTCGACAATCCCGGCGTGGGCATCGGTCCGATCAGCAAGTTCGGGGCGCTGGAGATGATCGTGCCCCGCCGGACCCAGCCGATTCTCGACCGGTTGCTGGACGAATCGGGAAGGCTGTCGGCCCGCGCCGGCGCCCTTCGCCTGGTCCGGGCCTTCGAGCGCGAGGGGCGGGCGGATCCCGGCGGCAAGCTGGTCGGGCGCTGCGGTCCCGCGGTCGCCGAGGCCTTCGCCGGGCTCGACAGCGCCCTGGCCGACAGGATCGGCCGCCGCTTCACCCTGGCCGTCGTCGCCGACTGGCCCAACGACCGCCTGGAGGTCTCGTCGTCATGAGCGCCTGTCCGATCTGCAAGAAGCCGACGACCCCCGAGTTCCGGCCCTTCTGCTCCAAGCGCTGCGCCGACATCGACCTGAACCGCTGGCTGTCGGACCGCTACGTGGTGCCAGGAGCCGACGAGGACGAGGAAAATCCGCCGTCCACAGACTTCGGCCGGGAATAGTTCGCGATCGCTTCAAGAGGGACTGGACTTCGTTTTTAGCCTCCCCTATAGACGCGGCTCCCCGCCGTCGGGCGGGCGCCAGGGCGGTTTCGACCGTCTTTTAGGCCCAGGGCCTGGGTAGCTCAGTTGGTAGAGCAGCGGATTGAAAATCCGCGTGTCGGTGGTTCGAATCCGCCCCCAGGCACCACCTCCCTTTCCGCCCCGCCAGTGTTGGATCTCTCGCGGGGCGGGCTCGAAGTCGTCGCGAACCTGAAGCATGACTACCCGCTGGCGCCGCGAACTTGATCACTGGCGTCCGCCTCAGGGCAGATGTGAAATTTTAGCGGCGCCTTTCTCAAGCCGGGCGAAATCGGTCGCCCCCGCTCAATTTTCGTGGACCGCGCCGAAGTTCCCGGAGCCGCTCGCGAGGGATCAGGACGGCCGAGATGAGGCGCTGGCGCGTCGGGATGATCCCAGCCGCTGTCGCGGCGTTCCAGGCCGTCCTGTCCGGAAACGGAGCGCCATCGCCATCGGGGAACGCGCGCTTTTCCGGTTTTTGGGCCCAGAACGACAGGGTTGGGGGTGAAAATCGTCTCCTGGCCAGGCGCCGCGGGCGCGGGCGGGCTGGTGGAGAAAGGTCAGATCTCCGGCGATTGTCTTCCCGGCTAGATTGAACTGTCGCGCGGTACGCGTTTAGATCCGGTGTGCGCGACCGATGTTTTGTAAACATGCTGCGCTGCAACATCGATATTCCCTTTGGCAGGGAAAAACCGCCCTCAAATCCTGATTTCCGATTTGTGCGGTGCGGCAACGGCGGTGGGTGCGTCGAGGGGGCGGCGAATTTATGCCCCGTCGCACCCCTTGACGGTGCGAAAAGGGGTTGCCAAAGGACCCCTGCCGCAATTCTAACATTGCGGTAAGATCGAAGCCTCCTCGGGGGCGGCGATCACACGCGCTTCGAAACGATCCTTCTTGATGGGCATGAGCCCGGCTTGGGGGGCGTAACGGGTCGAGCGCAGCGAAGCGGGTCTGCAAGGCTTTCGAGCGATCGAGCGTCAGGCAGGCTATTCAAGTTAGGGTGGAGACGCTCTCGCGCGACGACCCTCGGTCCAAACGTGCTAGACCAATCAGGAACTGGCGACAGATGCTCGACATTAAACGGAAGACCCCCCTCATCGCTCTCGTCGGCGCCATGGCGTTGATGGCGAGCGCCCCGGCCTTCGCTCAGGATGCTGCGGCTCCTGCGCCGGCCACCACCGAAGCGGCCGCCCCGGCCGGTGACGCCGCCGCCGCTCCGGCCGCCGCCGCTCCCGCCGAAGCCGCCCCGCCTGCCGAAGACGCCGCCGCCGCTGGCGAGAAGAAAGGTCACTCGCTGACCCCGGTCGGCATGTTCCTCGCCGCTGGCGCCGTCGTTAAGGTCGTCATGATCGGCCTGATCCTGGCCTCGGTCTTCTCGTGGGTCCTGCTGATCACCAAGATCTTCGAGTTCGGCGCCCTCAACAAGCAATCGGACAAGTTCCTGGAAGCCTTCCGCGGCGCTCGCTCGATCGCCGACATCGCCCGCATCGGTTCGTCGGAAGAGTTCGAAGGCAACCCGATGGCCGACATGGCCGCCGCGGCCGCCCAGGAAGTCGAACTGTCGCGCCAAGCCGGCCTGGCCGTCGCTGGCGAACATCGCGACTCCACGCTGTCGCGCGCGACCTACGCCATCAACGCGGTGCAAGCCTCGCTGGTGAAGCGTCTGTCGGGCGGCATGGTGTTCCTGGCCTCGGTCGGTTCGGCCGGCCCGTTCATCGGTCTGTTCGGCACCGTCTACGGCATCATGACCTCGTTCATCGGTATCGCGAACACCAACACCACCAACCTCGCCGTCGTGGCCCCCGGCATCGCCGAAGCCCTGCTGGCCACCGGTATTGGTCTGTTCGCCGCTATCCCGGCGGTTATCTTCTACAACTACTTCCAGACCCGCATCTCGGGTTACGGCACCCGCTCGGAAGGTTTCGTTGCTGAACTGATGAACGCCATCTCGCGCCAGCTCGACAAAGGGGCGTAAGACCGATGGCCGCCAAACTCTCAGGCGGTGGGGGCGACAGGTTTAACGTCGAACAGAACAGCGAGATCAACGTCACGCCCTTCGTGGACGTCATGCTGGTTCTCCTGATCATCTTCATGGTGGCGGCTCCGCTCGCCTCCGTGTCGGTCGAAGTAAACCTGCCGCCGGCGGTCGCCAAACCGACGCCGCCTCCGCCAAAGCCGGTCTACATTTCCATCAAGGCGGATGGTTCGGTCTTCATTGGCGACTTTGAGACCACCATTGACTCGATGGGGGCTGACCTCGCCAAGAACATCGGCAGACGCGATCCGACCAAGGAGCGCATCTACATCCGCGCCGACGAAAAGACGCGCTACGGGGCTTTCATGGAAGTGATGAACACTCTCCAGGATAACGGCTTCTACAGCGTGGCGCTCATCGGCAAGGATCAGAACAGCTAGGGGTGATGCATGGCTGAACAACAAGCGCCTGAGCATCGCCACTACGACCCGCTCACTTCGGAAGGCCCGCGACGCAAAAAGGGTCTCGGAGCCTTCGGTATCGCGACGATCGTCGTTGTCGGCGTTCACGGCCTTCTCTTCGCTTACCTGGCGAAGCAAAAGTTCGAAGCGGTGATGAAGGAGTATCACGACGACGCCGTGGACGTGGAGCTGCCTCCGCCGCCCCCGCCGCCGCCGCCGCCTCCTCCGCCCCCGCCGCCGCCGCCGACCAACGCTCCGCCCCCGCCTCCCGCGGTGGTGCAGCCGAGGCCGCCGATCGCGCCGCCGCCGGACGTGACTCCGCCGCCGCCGCTGCCGATCCCGCCCGTCAAGGAACGGGTCGAGCAAACGGCTCCGCCGGTGATCTCGAACGTGCCGCCGGTTCCTTCGAACCCGCCGGCTCGGGCTTCGGTGATCACCAAGCCGGACTGGGCCCGCAAGCCCACCGGCGAGGACATGGCTCGTTACTACCCCGACCGCGCCCAGCGGATGGAAGTGGGCGGCCGCGCGACCCTGTCGTGCACCGTCACCGCCAAGGGGTCGCTGGAAGGCTGCTCGGTCGTGTCGGAAAATCCGGCGGACTACGGCTTCGGCGATGCGGCCATGAAGCTGTCGAGACTGTTCCGCATGAAGCCGAAGACGCTTGACGGCGCTCCGGTCGACGGTGGTCAGATCACGATCCCGATCGTCTTCACGGTCCCTCGCTAGGACTCGGACGGTCGACCCGGAAACGGAACGCCCCGGAGCTTCAAGGCTCCGGGGCGTTTTCGTGTGGAAGGGCCGTTTCGGCGCTTGATCCGGCCCGCGCGTCCGACTAAAGACACTGCCTCGCGATACGCCGCCTTAGCTCAGTTGGTTAGAGCGCTAGATTGTGGATCTAGAGGTCCTCGGTTCGAGCCCGAGAGGTGGTACCATCGCAGAGCGTTGAAAAGCCCCGGGTTCCACCCTGGGGCTTTTTCGTCACCGGGCGGGGCCTAGGCCTGGCGGCCATGCAGGGCGGCCCAGACGCGCCAGCCGATCAGGGCGATCGCGACCCAGCCCGCCAGCAGGCCGGCCATCGGATGGGCTTGCCACCAATACCGAATGCGGACGACGGCCGCCCCCGAGGATATTCTCACCCCTACGCTCCCGACGATCGCGACCTTGCGCGTTTGCTCCCTGACCTGAAGGCTGCGCTTGAACGCGCGTTCGCGGAATGCGGCACAGCGCCGCTAGGGCGGCCTGTCGCGGCGACGACGGACGCCGGCCGGCTGGCCAAGCGCGTGGGCGAAACCGCCCACACTTTCGCCCGACGCGCCCTAGGACGTGGCCGTCGCCGGCTCGTCGTCGACCATCGCCTTGACCAGGTCGACGACCCGGCGACGCAGCCGCCGGTCGCTCAGCCGCGGAAACAGCCCGGCCAGCTCCAGCCCCTCCGGCGTGGCCACGAACTGGGTCATCCGCTGGGCGAATCCGTCGTCGACGTCGCCTCGCGAGGTCTCGTCCAGGCCCTCGAAGAAATAGGACACCGGCGACTGCAGCAGGCGCGCGGCCTCGTACAGCTTGGAGGCGCTGATGCGGTTGGCGCCGCGCTCGTATTTCTGGATCTGCTGGAAGGTGATGCCCAGGGCTTCGGCCAGCTGGGTCTGGCTGAGGCCCAGCACCTTTCGACGGATCCGAAGGCGTGCGCCCACATAGAGATCGACGGGGTGGGCCAGGTCGGAAGGGGGTTTGTCGGTCATCCGCGTCACGTTCCTCCGAGCGACCGCGCGCCCGCCCTCTGTCCAAGAGCGTGTGGTCCAGCTTGGTTAACGCAGAATAGACCCATGCGGCGGCCTTAGTCACGCCTCTGACACATCCGTAGCGCCCGCAAAATGGCCCGCCGGACTTGACGTTTGGCGCGAGCAGGGGTGTTTGCCGCCCATGGAGACCAAGCTGCGCGCGCGGGTGGCGGTGGCCGGCGCCGGCGCGATCGGATCGGCGGTGGCGCTGACCTTGGCGCGCGCCGGATTCGACGTCACGCTTTTCGACCCCAATCCCCCTGGCGACAACGCCTCCGGCGTGGCGGCCGGCATGCTGGCGCCGGTGGCCGAGGCGGTGTTCGACCCTGTCTCGACCCCCCATCTGGCCTTGCTGAGGCGCGCCCGCGACCGCTGGCCGGCCTTCGCCGAGGGGCTGGACCTGACGATCCTGCGGGACGGCCTGAGGATGGAGGGCGAGACGGCCTGGCTGGCCGGCGTCGCGGCCCGCCTCGAAGCCCTGGGCGTCGCTTTCCAGCGTCTGGACGGCGCCCTGGTCGACGACGAGGACTGGCGGATCGAGGCCCGGCCGGCCCTGGCCGCCCTGCGGGCCGCGTTCGAGGCCCTGGGCGGGCGTTTCGCGCCCCGCGCCTTCGCCGCCGCCGACCTGCCGGCCTTCTCCGCCGTCGTCCTGGCCACCGGCGCGGGCGACGGGGACGGCTTGGCGCCGGAGCTGGCGGCGCTCACGCCCATCAAGGGCCAGATCCTGCGCGCCGACCGCGGGCCGGCGGCCGGGCCGGTGATCCGGGGCGAGGGGGTCTATGTCTGTCCCGGCGAGAACCCGGCGATCGGGGCCACCATGGAGGTGGGCCGGGCCGACCTGGTCGTCGATCCGTCGGCGACGCGGGCCCTGCGCGCGGCGGCGATCCGCCTGCGCCCGGAGCTGGCCGAGGCGCGGATGACCACCGAGGTCGGCGTCCGCGCCGCCACGCCCGACGGCCTGCCGCTGGTCGGCTGGAGCGCGACGCCCGGCGTGATCCTGGCCGTGGGCGCCCGGCGCAACGGCTGGCTGCTGGCCCCGCTTGTGGCCGATCTGGTCGCGGCGTATCTGAAGGGTGATAACCCAGGCCCGGACGCCGCGTCGCTCGACGCGCGGCGGTTCTCGAGGACCTGAACCATAAAGACGACAGGGCCGGGGCGGATGCGCGGATTTGGGTTGACCGAGGACCAGGAAGCCATCCGCGATGGCGTCGCCAAGCTGTGCGCCGATTTCGACGACGAGTACTGGCGCCGCACCGACGAGACCGGGATCTTCCCCGAGGCGTTCGTGGCCGCCATCGCCGAGGGCGGCTGGCTGGGCGTGGCCATGCCCGAGAGCGTCGGCGGGGCGGGCCTGGGCCTGACCGAGGCGGCGATCATGATGCAGACCGTGGCCCAGTCGGGCGCGGGATTCTCGGGCGCCAGCGCCATCCACCTGAACATCTTCGGCCCGATGCCGATCGTGAAGTTCGGCACGGACGCCCAACGCGCCAGGCACCTGCCGCGGCTGATCTCGGGCCAGGACAAGATGTGCTTCGCGGTCACCGAGCCCAATTCGGGCCTGGACACCTCGAGCCTGGAGACCCGGGCCGAGAAGGTCGAGGGCGGCTACCGCCTGAACGGTCGCAAGATCTGGACGACCGGCGCCCAGCGGGCCAACAAGATCCTGATCATCGCCAGGACCACGCCCAAGGACCAGTGCGCCAAGCCGACCCAGGGCCTGTCGCTGTTCTATACCGACCGCGAGAAGATCGAGGCCAAGCCGATCCCCAAGATGGGGCGCAAGGCCGTCGAGTGTAACATGCTGTTCATCGAGGACCTGTTCGTGCCGGCCGACGACCTGGTCGGCGAGGAGGGCAAGGGCTTCGCCTACCTGCTGCACGGCCTCAATCCCGAGCGGGTGCTGTTCGCGGTCGAGGCCATCGGCCTGGGGCGGGCCGCTCTGGCCAAGGCGACCACCTACGCCAAGGAGCGCGTGGTGTTCGGCCGGCCGATCGGCCAGAACCAGGGCGTGGCCCATCCCTTGGCCAAGTCCTGGGCCGAACTGGAGGCCGCCAACCTGCTGGCCTTCAAGGCCGCGGCCCTCTATGACGCCGGCCAGGACTGCGGGGCCGAGGCCAACGCCGCCAAGTATCTGGGCGCGGAAGCCGGCTTCACGGCCTGCGAGGCCTCGGTCCTGGCCCATGGCGGCATGGGCTATGCCAAGGAATACGACGTCGAGCGCTATTTCCGCGAGGCGATGATCGCGCGGATCGCGCCGGTCAGCCGCGAGATGATCCTGAACTTCATCGCCGAACGGGTGCTGGGCCTGCCGAAGAGCTATTGAGGGCGGCCCTTTCGGGCCTTCTGCGTCATCCACCGCCGAGCCCCCTATGGCCCTTCGGGCCACCTCCCCCAGAGGGTGAGGAGCAAGCGCGATCCGGCCCTTCCCCTGGGGGGAAGGCGATCGCACAGCGATCGGTAGGGGGCGTTTTGAGATCGTTGGTCCGGGTTGCGGCCATCCGCCGATTACTCCCCCCTCCGTCGGCTGCGCCGACACCTGCCCCACAGGGGGAGGACCTTGGTGGCGCGGCTTCGCGCTCTCACGCGGATCGCCGCTGAGCTGATGGAAAGGGTCGCGGAGCGCCGGACACCGTCCGGAGTGTTTGAGTAGTAACCGTTTCGACGAAGCCCAGATCGCTCCGCGCGGTCGTTATCCGGAAGCCTGCGGCGCTGAGCCCTGTTCGGGCCTCGCCGCCTTGAAGCCTCCGACGGGCGGGCCAGGTCAACGACACCCGGTCCCGGACCGCGAGCTTGTCAAAGCTCGCCTGCTGCTCCGTCGGCCCTCACGTCACGTCGTATCTGTATAACAGGCCCGACCGGCACCAGAGACGCGAGGTTTGACGAGACCCCTACACATGCGAGCCTCGGCCGAAGGAGCTACCCGCTCGATCGCCCCCCGCCGCCGCATCGGTCGCTGGCCATGCGCCCTTTCCCGCGACGAGGTGAGACCAGGATAAGGGGAGTTTCAGCGCCGAGGACTTGTGACGCTGATGTTTTCGCAAGGCATTGGACGTGATGGGTTTTCTCGCGGCACCGACGGGGATCCACGCGGCCCAATCCCCTACAGCCGTCATTCCCCTCCGTCCACCGCATGGGCGGGAATGACGGGATCAAAAGGGGAGGGCCCCCTACAGCTTCACCCGGAAATGGAACGCGTCCACCGCCAGGCCCTCGCGGAAATAGAAGCGATGCGCGCCCTCGCGGACCACATTGGAGATCAGCTCCAGGTGGCCGCAGCCCTCGCGCCGGGCCTCGGCCTTCAGCCAGTCCAGCAGCGCCTTGCCGTGGCCCTTCGACCGGACCCGCGCGTCGGCCACCAGGTCGTCGACGCTGAGGAACCGGCCGCAGTACAGCATGTCCGCCATCCGATACCCGGCCACGGCCCGCGCCACGCCATCCTGCGCAGCATAGGCCAGCCGGAACCCGTCGCTGGCCATCAGCTGGCGGATCCGGACGACATAGGTCTCGCGTTCGAGCTGAGGGCGCAGCTGAGCCATCACCTCGAAGGTGGCCAGGATCTCGGCGTCGGTGCGGGCGGGGATGATCATGGGGGGAGGTTTAGGCGATCCCCCGGCCCCCTCTCAACCGTCATCCCGGGCCTTGCGCCTACCCGCACCGACACAAGGCCTCTGTGGCTATCTAAGGTTCACAGGATGAAATCCCCGGCGGAAAGAGAGAACAGGCCATCAAGCCGCACGACCATCTCGGCCGAGCCGCCCGTGCCGTTGTCGAATTGCACGTCGGTCACGCCCCCCGAGACGACGTAGCGGATCGAGGCGACGCCGCCGCCGCTGAAACCGCCTGTGCCGTTGAAGACGAACTGGCCCGGCGACAGGGCCGAGACGTCGATGAGGTCGCCGCCCGCCACGCCGGCGCCGTCGAACCCCGCGAGCACGTCTCGCGCCAAGGCGCTCGACTCGCCGAAGGCGCGATAGACGAAGGTGTCGGCTCCGCCGCCGCCGGTCAGTCGATCCGCGCCGGCGCCGCCGTACAGGACGTCGTCGCCGGCCCCGCCGTTGAGCTGGTCGGCGCCGCCGTCGCCGTTGATGACGTCGCGGCCGCTCGAGCCGGTCAGGATATCGTTGCCGCCCAGTCCGGAAATCGAGGCGACGCCGACGACCGAGGCGAAGATGGAGAAATCCAGGGTGTTGGCGTTGGAACTGCCCCGCACCGCCTGGCCGCTGCCGTCGAACACCTCGATCGTGCTGATGTTCGCGGTCCTTTCCAGGACCGCCGCGCCGCCGGCGGGATCGACCCGCAGCGTGTCCGTTCCATCGCCGCCGATCAGCGTGTCGAACTGCCCCTCGGCGGCGCGGATCAGCAGGATGTCGTTCCCCCGACCGCCGTCCACCCGGTCCGTGCCGCTGCCGCCATCGAGCGTGTCGTCGCCGGCGTCGCCGAACAGTTGATCGGCTCCGCCCAGTCCCCGGATTGTGTCGTCGCCACGCCCGCCGTTCAGGGTATTGGCGCCGTTCGTGCCGGTGAGGACGACGCCCGCGGTGGTTTGGCCGTTGATGGTTATGGTGACCACCGCGATGTCGCTGATCAGGCCGTCCGAGACGGTGTAGGCAAAGCTGTCGGTCGCCGTCTGGCCGCTGGCCAGCGTGTCGAAGGCTCCGTTCGGGTCATAGGTGAAAGCCCCCGACGCGTTCAGGGTCAACCGGGCGCCGGAGGCGAGCGGCGTCGCGGTCCCCAGCCCGCTCGCGCCGCCATTCAGCGCGACCACGCTCAGCGCGTTCCCGTCCGGATCGCGATCCAGGCCGGCGAGGTTGGTGATGACGTTGCCGGTCAGCACGACGGCCTCCCCGGTCGCGAAGACGTCGTCGCCCGCCACCGGCGCATCGTTGCGGCCGTCCATCCGCAAGGTCGCGGTGTTGGGCGTGGTGTTGACGCCGTCCGACACCCGGTAGCTCGCCGTGATGGTTTCAAAGGCCCCCTGCGCCAGGTCGTTGAACTGCGACGGCGACAGCGTCAGCACGCCGGAAGGCTGGAGGCTGTAGGCCACGACGCGCGAAGCGTTGGACGAGGTCACCGTCAGGTTCTGAACCGACAGCGGCTGGCCCTCGGGATCGGTCGCGGCGGCCAGCAGGTTGATGTCGAGCGGGGGCGTCGCGTCCTCGTTGCTCGTTCCCGCATTGATCGGGCTGACGGTCGGCGGCGCGTTCGACGCGGGGGGCGTCACATTGACCGTCACTGTCCCCGTCGCGCTGCCGCCGAAGCCGTCGATCACGAAGTACTCGAAGCTCGCCGCCCCGACGAAGCCCGTGCTCGGCGTGAAGGTGACGGTTCCCGTCGCGGCGTTGAGCCCCGCCGTTCCGTTGACCGCGTTCCCGACGGCGCTGACGGTGAGCGCGTCGCTATCGGCGTCGGTGTCTCCGGCCAGCAGTGTCGCCGCCGCCAGCTGGAGGGGCGTATCGCGCGCGGTGGTCGCAGCCTCGGCGTCGGCGACCGGCGCGTCGTTGAGATCCACCGAGAGCACGACCTGGCTCGCCTGCGCGCCGGCCGTGGCGGCATCGGCGTCGACCTGCCGCCCCTTGCCGGCGACGTTGAGGAAAACGCCCTCGCTGGTCACGGTGAAGTCGCTCGCCGTCAGCGGCGTAACCGCTCCCGCCTGATTGGTGAAGCCGCGCTGACTGATGATCGACACGCCGCGGACCATCGGCAGCAGCCCGTCGGCGTCGCTGAGCCGCACGCCGTTGAAGGGCTTGTCCTGGGCGCTGGCGAACGCGACATAGGCTTGGCTGAACACCGCCGGGTCGAGGGGAAACTGGATTTGGAGGGTCAGCGCGCCGAGATCGACCGCCGCGAGCCCGTACTGTCCGTTGCCGATGGCGGACGGATCGGCGTTCGGCAGGTTGGCGAATTCGACGGCGCCCTGCGTGGTGTTGACGGTAGCGGTCTGCCTCGCGCTGGCGGTTGGGTATAGCGTGTCCGGCGTCGGGCCGAAGATGTACTCCGCCGTGATGGAGCGGCCGGCGAAGGTCGCCGGTCCGGCCGGACCCTCGGTCAGGTCGGTGACGGCCACGGTGATCGCCTGCTGAACCGCCGGCGCGATCCCGTCGGAGACGCTGACCGTCAGGGCATACTGGTTATCGCCCCCCGTATCCCGCGGCGCCTCGAAATCCGGCGCGGCCAGGAAGCGCAGTTCGCCGGTGCTCGCATTGATCGTGAACAGCGCCCGATCGTCGCCGGCCACGATGGCGTAGGTCAACGCATTCCCGTCCGGGTCGGTCGCGCTGGGCGCGCCGACGAGCGTGCTGTTCTCAGCCATCGAGAAGGCGGCGCCCGAGGTGAACACCGGCGGCCTATTGGCGCCGTTTGGCGGGTCGAACACCACGTCGACCCAGTAGTTTCCGGCGTTGTAGCTGTGGTTGGGGAACTGCAGGCCGGCCCCGTAGGCATAGACGCCATTGCCGCCGACCTGGCTGCTCGCCGGGGCGCTCAGCACGCCGAACGGCTCGTTGTAGGTGGTCGAGAAATAGTTGTCGGCCGCCAGGTAGTTGTTGTCGGTCTTGTAGGAGGCGACGTAGAGGGCGCCGGCCTGGATCGTGACCGGCGTCGTCAGCGTCGCGACCTGCCAGCCGGATTGGCCCGGCGCGGAATTGAAGGTCACCGTCGCGAGCAGGGTTCCGTTGGCCGCCCAGAGATGCCCCTGGCGCTGGTCGGTGTCGCTGGAATCGCCGGCCGCGCGGAAATAGCGAAGCGAGGTGATCGCGCCGCCCTGCGTCGCCTGAAACTTGACGCCGAGCTCGACCGCCTGCCCGTCACTGTAAAGCTGGCCCGTGGGTGTGACCGTGGATCCGAACAGACTGAAGGTCTCCGGCGTCTGTGGCGCGGTGACCGTGACGACATCGGTGGCCAGCTGGTTGGCGGGGCGGATGTTCAGGCTGTCATCGACGGCCCGCGCCTTGATGGTGTAGACGCCCTGCGTGGTCGGCGTCCAGCTGTAGGTCCAGTTCGCCGTGCCTTGCGCCACCCTCCAGTTCAGCCCGCCGTCGATCGACACCTCGATGAGGGCGACGCGGCCGTCGTCGTTCGACGGGTCATTGTCGATATCGGCGGCCGAGCCGCTGATCGTCACCGGCGACAAGGCGCTGACGCTGTCGGGCAAATCGTTCAGCGTGGTGGTCGCGGCGATCCGATCATTGGAGCCGAGCGCCCGCACCAGCCCCTGCGATTGCAGGATAGCGTCCGAAACGCCGGGCTGGATGCCCATGTCGGCGAACATGTTGATGGTGAACTGCTGCAGCGTCGCCGATTGGATGTTGGCGCCGTAGGGGCTGGAATCGTGCTGGTTGCTGAGACCCCAGCTCCAGAACACCGTGCCGGCGCCGAACACCAGGGCGCCGCTTGGGGCGCGGTAGAGCGACAGGTTGTGGGTCGCCGTGCCGGGCTCCGTGCGATTGCCCTGGTCGGTCAGGATCTGGCTCCAGGGAATCGTCGTTTCCGAGAGCTTGATCAGGCCCGCGGGGCGGAACGCGTCGACTGGCGATGAGTCCCATTCGTAGCCGAGGATGCCGGGGGCGATGTCGAGCGCGCCGTTCGGTCCGACGCTGGTGTTGCGCCATACCCGCAGCCCCGCATAGGCGGCGGGTATGTCGAGCGCTCCGCCGAACTCGCCCGTGCCGTCGGGGCCGAACAACTGGCCGGTGAGCGCGTTTTCGGGCTCCGCGCCGACGGCGTTCGGATTGCCGACAAAGCGAAGGTCGCGCCAGGTGCCGGTCCACTCGTTCGACGGGTCGACGTTGGGGTAGTCCTGCGGCCCGGCCCCCAGCGAATAGTTGAACTTGGTCTCCTTGTAGCAGACCAGTGTTCGATACTCGACGCCATCGACGATGCTGCTTTCCCAGCGCGTCTTCCAGTAGACCTCGTTGCCGCTCCAGAAGAGCAGGTTCACGCCGGCGTCACGGGCGGCCTCCACGTTGGCGCGCTGGGGGCCGGACCAGTACTCGTCATGGCCGACGGAGATGAAGGCCTTGTGGCTGGTGAGGTAGTTCGCGCCCAGGCGGTCGGTGTCCACACCCGAAAGATAGGAGACGCTGTAGCCGTTCTTCTCGAGCCAATAGAGCGCCGCGTAGTCCGCGCCGAACAGATAGTCTTGCCCGCCGGCATAGGTGCCGCCGCCCCCGCGGGTGATGAAGGGGCGGTTGTAGCTGACCGCGAACGCCCGGTCCTGGCCGGACGGGTTTTGATCCGGCGCGATGTTGGCCGGCTGGTCGAAACCGCCGTAGAGGTTTGCACCGACCTGTCCATTGCGCCCGCCCCAGCCGTTATAGGCTTGCCAGGTGGTGTCGGAGGTCTGCAGCAGAATGTCGCTCGTGCCGCCGTCGTCGCGGACGATGAAGGGGACCTGGTTGGTGGCGCCGTTGTCCGTGCGCACCAGCTTGGCCAGATAGACCCCCGAGACGGCGTCGGCCGGCGTCGCCCAACTGGCGCTGACCGACCAGTTGCCGGCGTCGACGAGGCCTCGGGAGTCGGTGATCGGGTCCGGTTGCCGAACGCCGGTGAGGCCGTTCAAGGTGGTGACCAGGGTCGCGCCGTCGCCCCCGTAGTAGCCAAGCCGATAGATCTCGATGCGGTAGGGAGCGGTCGCGCCCTGAGCGACATTGAGGTTGATCTTGAACGAGACCGTGCTGCCGTTGTCGACGCTGAACTGGGTGGCGAAGCCTTCGATCTGGTTGCTGGCGGGCGCGTCCCAGACACTTCTGGGCGTCCCCGGCTTCTGGTTTTCAAGAACGATCGGGTTGACCACCGCCCGCCTCCTGCGCGTGCCGGGCCGGCTGGTGTCCAGGTGACATCACTTCAGTGCGACGGCGGCTCGGCCCGAAACGCTGACCTCATTCTGGTGGTGGTCGTCGTATCATTTCATGGGTTTCGAGTGGGATGGCTGGGTCGTCGCGACGGTTCCGCCTCCAAGTCGGGCTCGGCCTTTCAGGCCGCGCCCCTCCCTTGGCCGATGGGCGCCTCAATCGGGTTCCTTATGGCTCGACGAGGATGCTCCGCCGATACGGCCCGCGCGGGCGGCAAGTTCCCGGTTCTGAGAGAAGCTGCGTTTCCCAGGCGGCACGCTGGCGCCGCCGCGAGCAGCGATTTCCCGGCGGCGTTCCGGGCTGAAGGCGGCGAAGCCGCGCTTGGTTTTGGGCTTTTCACCATCGAGCGTCATGACCGCCTCCATCCGATGATGGAGTTGGCCCGCGCGCCTGGAAGTGATCCCCCTCTTATGTTGGTTTGAAGGCCATTCGGGGGAACAGGGGCTGACCTCCAGCGAACTCGGCGGCCGCCGTGAGCGCGATCAACGCGGCTAAAAGGGGCACCCCCTTCGCGCGCGCGTATGGGGCCGCTGGCGCAGCAGAAGGCGGTTGCAATAGGCGTCCACCATCGCCTCGCTCTCCACGGGGTCGTAGCGGAATGCGAATATGGGCAGCAGCGAATACTGCACCTGGAGCATCAGGCGCGGGCCTGTGGTCGGGCGGCCGCCACAGTGCACCCCCAAGGTGTCGGCCATGAAGGTGGTGCCCATCGGCCCCGTCACGATCGCTATTTTGTGCCCCCCGAAGCGCGTTTCAATTTCGAGTTGCGTGTAGGCCCTCATGGTCAATCCGAAGGCGGTGTCGTGGGATCTTCGAACGAAACAGTGCGGGCCCGAGCCAGCGTCGACGTCCGACAGATAGATGAACAGCTTCAGGAAGCGCCAGTCGTCGACATCGCGATGAAAGCTCTGAAACCGCGTGGCCTCGCGGCTGAACGGGAATGTCCAGCGCACGCCGATGCTTGAAATCGTGGGTTTGCAGCCCAGATAGTCCGCCGCGATCCGCAGAACCCGCGGCGTGTTCACGAGCGTCAGCAGACCTGGACAGGCAAGGACGGTCTCCAGGCTGTAATCCGCCGCGGCGGCGCCCGCCGGTATCTGTTCGATAGGGAGGCGCGCGCCGTTCGGCGCGGCGACCATGTTGCCGCGGAAATAGTCGGCGATCCGTTTGACCTCGACCGGGGGAACGAGGGGCGGCAGCATGGCCAGCCCCTCCTTCCTGAGGTCGGCCAGCGCGGCTTTGCACGTCCCGTCGCGTGGCCAGGTCACCGGTCCGCCCTGTCGCACGCGCACGGCCGCGGCGATGAGAAACGACAGGGCGCGGCGGATCACGGGCGCGGTCGCCATCCGCTGTCCGTAGTAGAACAGCGCGCGTCGCGCCTGGAACCCGGGCCCAGGCTTGAGCCGAGCATAGGGGATCATGGTGCCCTCGTGGTGTGGTGCGGCATCTCGCCCGGGGGCCGAATAGCGCCTTCTCACCGGCCGACGATCCATCATTCGACATAGTCATGATCGTCCCAGTGTTCCTATTCATGAGGTGCAACCGCTCGATCGTTCAGCGGCGAGCGGAGATCTGGGGCGACGCCACGTGGCCCCGGGTCGCAGGCGTAAAAGGGGCCAGACATTGGAACGTCGACTGTCGAGTATCTCCGCGGCCACTGACGGATCGTCCGGGCGACGGACCCTCAAGATCAGCATTGCGCGTCATTGGCGGAAGCTCGGCGTTGTGAGCTTGCTCTGCGCGGTGATCCCGCTAGCCGCCAACGCCCAGCCCGCCACGGACCTTGGCCGACCAGCGGCCGTGTCGGAGGCGGCCGACTACCTCATCGGGCCGGGCGACATCCTCCAGATTTTCGTCTGGAAGAACCCTGACCTTTCGGTGGAAGCGCCGGTCCGCCCCGACGGTCGGATCACCACCCCGCTGGTGCAGGACATCCAGGCGCAGGGCCGCCGGCCGACGGAACTGGCCGAAAACCTCCAACGGTCGCTTTCCAACTACATCCAGGAGCCGGTGGTCACTGTCGTGGTGAAAGCCTTCGCCGCGCCAGGCAACTCGGCCGCGGTCCGTGTCATCGGGGCGGCCGTGACGCCCAAGACGGTCCCGTATCGGGCCGGGCTCACCGCGCTGGACGTGCTGATCGATGTTGGCGGCCTCACCATGTTCGCCAATGGCAATGGGGCCAAACTGCTGAGGCGTGAGAACGGCGCCTACCAGTCCTACCCGCTGCGGCTCAAGGACCTGGTCCGATCGGGCGACCTGCAAGCCAACGTGAACCTGATGCCGGGCGACATCATCCGCATTCCTGAACGGATGTTCTGACCTGGCCCATCGGCCTTCAATACCGACCGCGCCCCGGGGCGAGGCCGGTTTCGAGAGAGTAGTGCTTCCATGCTCGATCCCCTCTTCACGCTCATCAGGAACGAAAGCCGCCGGATCTGGTGCTACCGCTGGCTGGCGGCCGCGACCACCGTGGTCCTGTGGGGCGGCGCGGCGACCTACGTTCTTCATCTCCCGAACGTGTATGACGCCTGGGGGCAGATCTACGTGAACGGCCAGACGCCGCTCGCCGCCACCGCCGAGGGCATGTCTCTGGTGGGGGAGGGCTATGGCAGCCCCTACGTCGTCCAGAAGACGCTGCTCAACGACGTCAACCTCGAGAAGGTCGTGCGGCAGATGGATCCGGCGGCGGCGTCGATGGACCGGGCCGCCCTTGAGGTGGAGATGACCCGGCTCAGGAAGAAAATCCACCTGGCGCGAGACCCGGGAGAGGATTTCGTCGAGCTTCATGTCACGGACAAGGACCCGGTTCGCGCGCGCGACGTGGTGCGGCTGTTGTTGAACCAGTTCGTCGCCCGCAACGTGGATCGCGCTCAAGCCGATCTCGGACGGGCGGGCCAGTTCCTCGACGAGCAGGTGGCTTCCTACGCCGCGATGGTCGCCGCCTCGCAAGTCAAGATCGCCGAATTTCGGAAAAGCCACCCCGCGGTGTCCGCCACGACGGTCGACACGGGCTTCCAGGACCAGGGGCTGGCCCCCGCGCCCGTCGCCCAGGCGGCTTCGCCGCCAAGGTCATTCGCCGCCAGCAGACGCGTGTCGGAGCTGGAGTCGCAACTCACCGCTCTCCGCGCCACCTACACCGAACAGTATCCGGACGTTATCGCGACCCGCCGGCAGCTCGCCGAAGCGATCCGCGCGCGCGATCTTGAGGAGAGGGCTGCCCTGACCACCGCAGGCCGATCGCCGGCCCTGGTCGGGGGATATCGGCCGCGGCGGATCATGCCCGCCCCGATCCCGCCCGAGGTCGCTTCGGAATGGGCCAATTTGCAGAAGAACGACGAGGTGCTTCGCAACGCCTACCAGCAACTGCTCAACAAGCGTGTCGCCACCCGGATGTCACAGGCCGTCTACGGCGCCGACGGCGTTGGCAAGTACCAGGTCACCCGGGAGCCCACGGTTCCGACGGTTCCGACCGGGCCGCACCGCCTCCTCTACCTGGCCCTGGCCGGATTGCTCGCGGTCGCCGGCGGGCTGGGGGCGGGATGGCTGCGCGCCGCCACAAGGAGCATATTCGTGTCGACGCAGGAGCTGGAACAGGCTGTACAGCTTCCCGTGATCGGCACGCTGTCCTGGGAGCCCGCATGGAGCGCCCGGCCGACTCGACTGGCGCGCGCGCCTAGAAGCATCCGCGGCGCGGCGCCGAACCCCCCCATCATCCTGAAATCCTATCGTACAACCTGGGATTACCGGCCGTGAGCAACATGCCTCAAATCCTCCCGAGCCTCGTCGCGACCGACTCCAGGGCCCTGACGACCAACAACCGCGACACGCCTATGGTCCAGAACCTGTGGACACGCGCCGGAGAGTTGAAGCGGGTCGGCGTGGTCGCCCCCCCTCGCTTCGACGAATCCCGCACGCGCGAGGAGTTCCGGGTCCTGAAGCGACACATGCTGGCGCGGATGGAAGCGGATGTCGGGCCCTACGATCCCCGGACGATCCTGATCACCAGCGCTTCGCCTGGGGAAGGCAAGACCACGATGACCCTCGGGCTCGCCTTGAGCTTCATGTTTGAGCACGACCGTCGCGTCGTCCTCATCGACACCGACATGGGCGGTTCCGAGCTCTCCAAGCGCATGAAGCTCGGCGACCAGCTGGGACTTCTCGACTACCTGGACGACGAGGATCTGGAAGTCAGCGATATCCTGTACCCAACCAGCGTCCGGGGCGTTTACGCCGTCCCGTTCGGCCGGCCCCGCGTAACGGCGCCAGAGCTGATGGCCGGCCAACGCATGGGTCGCCTGATCGAGACGCTGCACCACGGAACCGAGGAGCGGATCGTGATCATGGACTCCGGCTCGGTGCTCTCCTGCAGCGTGACCGTCTCGCTGGCCAAGCACGCCGGCCAGATCCTCTTCATCGCGGCCATGGGCGAGTCCAAGCGGGCGGAAGTCGACGAAGGACTGGGCATCCTGCATCGCCACGCGGGTCCGCTTGACGCGGCGCGTGTCGCGCTGGTGTTCAACAAGACCGACCGGTCGCAGTCGCACGTTCGCTATTCCAGGCGGCATTGAGCCGGCCGGCTCGGGGGAAACGGCAGAACATGTCTTGCGAACACCCCTCGCGGCGGAGACCTCATCCCGGCGGCACGTGGGCCGTGCTCTTCTGTACAACCTGCATGACCCTGACCGGAGGCATTGCGCCAGCCGCGGAACCCGCCGATCAGCGCCCGTTCTCGATCACCCCGACCTTGGGCGTGCAGGGCGTCTACACGGACAATGCGCGCGTCACCGCCTCCGACAGGAGGTCGGACTTCATCCTGCGTGGCCTGCTCGGCGCGGACGTGAAGCTCGCCACCAGCCGCGTGACGGCCCAGGCTGTCGGCGAGGCGTCCTACGACGCCTATTCGCGCCTGTCGGAACTCAACGGATGGTCCGTGTCCGGCAACGGCGCCGCGAACCTGCAACTGATCAGGAACACCCTCGCCATCGAGGCCGAAGGCGCGGTCACCAATGGCGCCATCTCGACATTCGGCGCCCCCGCCACCCAGCGTCACGGCGCCGGCCAGCGCGTCCGGCTGTCCACCTACACCGTGGGCCCGCGCCTGACGATGACGCGGGGCGACCACGTCGACGTCGCGGCGGCGGCGCGCTTCTCGCAGGTCTTCTACGCGACGGACGACCGCGGTTCCAAGGGGAGGCTGCCGGAAGACGACAGCATCGTCCAGCTGGTCGGCAGCATTGGCAGCGGCGCGCGGCTGCGGCGATACGAATGGCTGACCACCGGCGAGTTCGTCAAGAACGACCATGGCTACAGGGCCGCGAACGCGACCCAGTCGGTGTTCGTGGGGCTCCGGCCGAAAGTCCGCCTGATTTCGCGCCTCGGCTATGAGCGCGTCACGCCGCCGGGCCTTGCGCGCATCACCGCGCCGATCGCCAGCGCCGGTTTGGAGTTCACGCCGAACGCGCGCTCGAAGATCAGCGTCGAAGGCGGCAGGCGATACCACCGCACCGCCTGGGCGGCGGACGCCAATTTCCAGGTCTCGCGGACCTTGCTTCTGATCGGCGCCTATTCGAAGACGATCCAGCCGGGCCAGGTCGCCGTGGCCAGATCGTTCCGCGAGTTCGTCCAGCGCAGCGCCCAATTGCAGCCGGCGAACGCGCCGACGGGCTTCACATTCGACGGCAACCTCTACGGCGAGACATCGGTGTACAGGTCCGGCGATCTGCGCGCGATCTATACCGGCGCCACCGATTCCCTGACGGCCTCGGGAAGCTGGACGAACAGGACCTTCCTGCGATCGGGCGGCCGCGACCGGACCTTCATCGGTCAAGTGGGCTACACCCGGCGTCTTCGACCGGATCTCACGCTCTCCCTCGGAACGAACTACAGCCACACCTATGAGAGCCTGCTCTATGGGGCGAGCAAGACGCACGGCTTCTCCGGCCGCCTGGCCTACAAGATCAATCCGAGAACCGAGTTCGACACCCGGTTCGATCGGACCAAAAGCCGGCAGCTCTTCCCAGGCGGCGAACGGATCACCGAGAACGCCGTCTCCATCGGCTTCAGGAGGACCTTTTGAACCGCCGGGGTCAGAGATCGGCCGCGCCGCCCGCCCAGGTCATCAATGGTCTCTCCGTCGACGTGGAAGACTACTTCCAGGTCCAGGCCCTTGCCTCCATCTACCCGCGCGCGGACTGGGAGGGGTGCGAATCCCGGGTGGAGCGCAACACGCAGCTTATCCTCGACGTGTTCGCCGAGGCGGGCGTCAGGGCCACCTTCTTCACCCTGGGCTGGATCGCCGTCCGCCACCCTGGCCTCGTCCGCCGCATCGCCGACGCCGGCCACGAGGTCGCCAGCCACGGCTTCAGTCACATCCGGGTGGACAGCCAGACGCCCGAGGCCTTCCGCGACGACGTTCGCAAATCGCGTCTGGTTCTGGAAGAAATCGCCGGTGTGCCGGTGCGGGGCTATCGCGCCGCGACCTTCAGCGTTGGGCCGCACACGCCCTGGGCTTGGCGGACGCTGGAGGAAGAGGGCTACGCGTACAGCTCGAGCGTCTATCCGGTCGCCCGGGACTTCTATGGCGTGCCGGACGCGCCGCGCACCGCCTACCGACCTGACGGCGCCACGACGCTGGTCGAGATTCCAATCTCCACCGTCCGGTTCGGCGCGCGCAACTGGCCTTGCGGCGGCGGCGGCTATTTCCGGCTGCTGCCCTACTGGCTTTCCCGCGCCGCCATCGACCGCGTGAACCGCGTCGATGACATGCCCGCCGTCTTCTACATCCATCCCTGGGAACTGGACCCCGGACAGCCGCGCGCCAGGGGCGCGCCGCTCAAGTCCCGCCTTCGCCACTACGTGAACCTGTCCAAGACGCACGACCGCCTGAGGCGGCTGGCCCGCGACTTTCGCTGGGACCGGATAGATCGCGCCTTCAACCTGGCCGGAGGCCCTCGATGACGCCGACTTCCGAGCAACAGTGGGATGAGTTCGTTCTCAACCATCCCGACGCCACCTTCTTTCACCGATCGGCATGGCGCGACGTGGCGAGCCAGGTCTTCGGTCACCGGGCCCACTATCTGACCGAGCGGCGCGACGACGGAAGCCTCGCGGCGATCCTGCCGATGGTGGAGATCCGCAGCCGCCTTTTCGGCCATGCCCTGATCTCGAACGCCTTCTGCGTTGGCGGCGGCCCGCTCGCATCGGATGCGGATTCTTTCGCCGCCATCCTGGACCAGGCCGAAACACTGGGACGCAAGCTGGGGGTCGACTATGTCGAGTTGCGCGACCTGCCCGTGGCCCCCGGGAACTGGCGCGCGCGGGGTGACCTCTATGCCGGCTTTGAAGCGCCGATCGCCGCGGCCGAGGAGGACAATTTCGAGCAGCTGCCCAAAAGGCAGCGGGCTCTCCTCCGCAGGGTTTTTGCGCGCGGCATGACCAGCCGCGTCGAGACCTCTCCTCAGGTGTTCTACGAACTCTATTCTCGCACCATGAGGAACCACGGCACGCCCGCCTTGCCGCCACGGTTCTTCGAGCGGCTGTACTCGGTGTTCGGATCGGACTGCGACATCCTGACGGTGAGTTCCGAAGGCCGACCCATCAGCTCGGTCCTGAGTTTCTACTTTCGTGGCCGGGTCCTGCCCTACTATACCGGCAGCCTGCTGGAAGCGCGCGCCCTTGGGGGCAATGACCTGATGCTCTGGGCCCTCATGCGGCACGCTGTGGAACGCGGCTGCACCACCTTCGATTTCGGGCGCAGCAAGGTCGGAACGGGTCCCTACGAGTTCAAGCGCCACTGGGGCTTCGAGCCACGGCCGATCACGCATCAATATCGATTGCTGAAGTCCAAGGTCCTGCCGAACGTCAACCCTACGAACCCGCGCTACGCCGCGCTGATCGGAATCTGGCGGCGGCTGCCCTTGCCAGTCGCCAACGCCATTTCCCCGATCCTAAGCCGCAGTCTGGCCTGAAAGCGGCTTGACCAAGTCGGCGATGAGCCGGTCCATCGCCTCGAGTTGGGCGTCCCAGCGATGGTGGCGCTGCACGAACCGCCGGCCGCGGGAGCCCAGGTCCGCAGGGGCGACGCCCAACAACACGTCCGCGACCGCCATCGCGAAGCCCTGAGCGTCCGCCCCTACCAGAACATCGCGCCCGGGTCGCGCGGCGATGCCGTCAAGAGCGTCGGGCGTGGCCACGACGGGACGCCCGGCGGCCAGGCCTTCGAGCACCTTGTTCTGGATCCCGCGAGCGATGCGCAGCGGCGCGACCACGACCGCCGCTCCCGCGAGGTAGGGCCGGACGTCCGGCACCGTGCCGGTCACCTCGACTCCTGGCGTCGCGCGCAGGGCCAACACGCGCGCGGCGGGCGCCGCGCCGACGATGCGAAAAACCGCGTCGGGTCTACGCTCACGGACTTTCGGCAGGATCTCGCGCACGAACCATTCGGCGCCGTCGATGTTCGGCTCGTAGTCCATACGCCCGCAGAAGACGATCGTCGGTTGGAGGTCCGGGTTCGGAATCACCCCGAAGCAATCGGCGGCCACCCCGTTGGTGATGACGTGCAGCTTGTCAGCGCCGTCGGGCTGAAAGTTCGCCAGCAGCCGCCGTTCGGTCTCGGAGACCAGGATCCCGGCGACCGCCGCGTCGAGGGCGCGCCGCTCGAAGCGGATCAGCCGCCGCGTCTCGGCGGCGTAGATCCAGCGCGCGGGGGCCGGGGCGCGTTCGGCGTAGGCGCGCCACTTCTCGGCGTCCGCATCGACGAAATCCACCACCAGGCGCGCGCCGGGGCGCATCCGGCCGACGACGTACTGGGCCATGGCGGAGGAGAAGACGAAGACCACGTCCGGGCGGACCTCCCGCAGCACGTCCTCGATCCAGCGTTCAAGCATCGGATGCCGAAAACGCGCCACGCTCAGGGGCGCCCCGACAACCGCCGCCCAGGCCATGTTGCGGGCGCGACGGAAGCGGTCGAGAGGGGCGAAGCAGGCGTCGCGATAGCGGGCCTTCGCCATCGGCAGGCTCCGCAGGTCAGCCAGGTCGTCCGCCCCCGCACCGAGCCAGACCTCATGCCGCGCGGCGAGATGCTCCAGGATATGGAACGCCCGGATCTTGTCGCCCTTGTCAGGCGGGAAGGGCACGCGGTGTGCGAGGAACAGAATTTTCGCCATCGGGGGTCGTCCTCGCCTTTTGACAGACCCGCCACGACGCGGCGGAGCCAAACTCCAGTCCTCGTAGCGGCGGACCTGGAGGCAGCATGTGCGGGATCGCGGGCCTGTTCGATATCAAAGGATCACGGACATACGATCCGGCGCTGATCCGGCGCATGATCGCCGCGATCGCCCACCGCGGTCCCGATGGCGCGGGCGTCCATCTTCAGCCTGGCGTGGCGCTCGGCCATCGACGGCTGGCCATTATCGACATCGTGGGCGGCGCTCAGCCGATGGAGACCCGCGATGGGGCCCTCACCGTCGTTTTCAATGGCGAGATCTACAACTTCCATGAGCTGCGGGGTGAACTGGAGGCCAAGGGCGCGCGCTTCGAGACCCGCAGCGACACGGAAGTGTTGCTGCATGGATGGCGCGCATGGCGGGAGGTTCTGTTCTCGAAGCTACAGGGACAGTTCGCGTTCGCGCTTTGGGATCGGGATGAGCAGACGCTGGTCCTCGGGCGCGACCACTTTGGGAAGAAGCCGCTGCACTATCAGGTGAGTCCCGACGGGACCCTGGCGTTCGCCTCCGAGATCAAGGCCCTGCTGACCCTGCCTGAAGCCGATCGCGCCTTGGACGCGCAGGCGGTCGAGGACTTCTTCACCTACGGCTATGTGCCTGACCCGAAGACCATCTATCGTTCCATCCGGAAGCTGCCGGCCGGGCACTACCTGTTGGCCCGGCGCGGGCGCCTGCCGGAGATTCGTCGATACTGGTCCTTGCTGGAGACCGCGCCGGCGTCGGGAACCGCGACTCCCGAGCTTCTGGTGGAAACACTGGCCGCGGCGGTCAAGCGTCGCCTCGTCTCCGACGTGCCCTTGGGGGCGCTGTTGTCGGGCGGCGTCGATTCAAGCGCCGTCGTCGCCCTGATGGCGTTGCAGGCCGGGCGCCCCATCGACACCTTCTCAATCGCGTTCGGCGACCGGGATTTCGATGAAACCTCCTACGCCCGCGCCGTGGCCGAACGCTATGCGACGCATCACGACGTCCGCCGGGTGAGCGCCGACGATTTCGAGCTGATGGGGCGACTGCCGGAAATCCATGATGAGCCGTTTGGCGACGTCTCGGCGATCCCCACCTTCGCCGTATGCGCCCAGGCCCGGCGATCGGTGACGGTGGCCATGTCGGGCGACGGCGGCGACGAGGCGCTCGCCGGCTATCGACGCCACGCCTTCCACTGCGTCGGGGAGCGCGTGCGCGCCCACGTCGCGCCGTCCGTGCGCGCTCGCCTGCTCGGCCCGCTGGCGGACATCTATCCGCGCGGCGCCTGGCTCCCACGGCCCCTCCGCGCGAAGACCACCCTGCGCGAACTGTCGCTGGATTCCGCGAGCGCCTACGCCCGCATGTCCTCCGCGCTCCCCGAAGAGGCGCGGGCGGCCCTGCTGACAACCGATTTCCGAAAGGCGCTGGGAGGCTACGACGCCGGCGACATCATTCGCACGGCGTTCAATGTGGACGCGCCGCTGGATCCCCTGCAACGCGCCCAATACGCCGACATCATGACCTATCTGCCCGGCGACATCCTGACCAAGGTGGACCGGGCGAGCATGGCCAATTCCCTGGAGGTCAGGTCGCCGATGCTCGACCCGCGGTTCGTCGCCATGTCCTTCTGGCTGCCTCCGGCCCTCAAGCTGTCGCGCGCGAGCGGCGGCAAGGCCATCCTCAAGCGCGCCATGGAGCCCTACCTGCCGCGCGATCTGCTCTACCGGCCCAAGCAAGGCTTCTCGGTGCCCCTTGCGCGCTGGTTCCGAGGTCCCTTGCGAGAGGCGATCCTTCGCCTGGCGGACAGTCCGCACCTACGCGACTGCGGCATGATCGACACCGGGCGTGTGAGGAAGATGGCCGTCGAGCATGTCGAGGGGTTCCAGGATCACTCCAAGGCGCTCTGGTTGACCTGGGTGTTCGACGCCTTCCTGGCGCACAACGCCGCATCCGGCGCTCAGGCGGCCAACGACTGGCGCGATGAGGACCCGTCGCCGAGCGACTGGGGGACCGCCACGCGGCCCGCGGCGTCATCGACTCTGGTCTAATAATACCAACGGCCTTTATCCCAATGGTTCTCCCCCTTACCAACAGTCGTCATCCCGGGCCCGGGATGACGAGGAGGAGGGGGAAAGCGGGGAGCCGAACTTTAAAGGCGCCTAGTCTGAGCGTTGACCGTCCAGCGGTCCGCCATCACGGCGCCGCTGGGGCACATACGCCATTCTCCGGTTCGCCGAGGAGATGGCGAGCGAGGTCCAGGACGCCCGGGGCGTGTCTGCCTTCGAACCCCGCCGCGGCCGCCCCATCCAGCAAGGCCTTGTTGGCTTCGCCGATCCTGGTCCAGCTGAAGGCCTCCGCGTAGCGCCGGGTCTCCGTCCGGCTCGGCATGTTTCGACGCAGGAGGTCCAGCGCTTCCACCAGACCTTCCGGCGTGCGTCGGTTCATGAGCACGCCCGCGGCGTCCGACCGAACGACCTCCTCGGCGCCGTTGACGTTTGTAGCGACCACCGGCGTGCCGCAGGCCATCGCCTCAAGCAGCACGTTCGCCCAGCCCTCCCGCGAGGAAGCCAACACCAGGACGTCGGCCGCGGCATAGACGCTCGGCAGGTCGGCGTGCGCGACTTCACCGAGGAAGCGGACGCGGCCGGCGACGCCCAGGCGCCTGGCATGAGCTTCCAGCGCCGCGCGCAGGGGGCCGCCCCCCGCGATGAGGAGATTGCAGTCGGGGCGTTGCGCGAGCGCCTCAAGGACAAGGTCGACTCCTTTTCGCGGGATGAGGCCGCCCACGCAGAGCAGCGTGAATCCGTCCAGCCCGAGGGCCGCGCGCGCGGCGGCCCTGTCTTGTGGGTGAAAAAGCCCAAGATCGACACCATTGCGCAGGACCATGGTCCGATCCTCGGGCGCGCCAAGGGCGATCAGCCGACGCCTCAGGTCGCCGCAGACCGTGACCATGGCGCTCGCCTGATGGGCCGCCCAGCGGATCCGTCGGCGGGCGCCGGTTTCGTCGGGGATCAAGGTGAGGTCCGTTCCTCGGCCGGTGATGATCACCGGCAGCCGAAGGGCCTGCCCTAGACGCGCGGCGGCGACGCCGTCCGGGTAGAAGTAGTGGGCGTCGATGACGTCGAACTGCTGGCCGGCCGCCCGCAGCTGGCGCGCGAGCGCGAGCCCGCGGCGAAAGAGCGCTTCGGGCGCATAGCCGGAGCCGACCTTCGGAATGACCAGGTAGCGCGGGTGCCAGACCTCGACGCCGTGCCGCACCTCGTGCCGCGGGACCCGGGCGAAGGTCGAGTAGCGACCGAAAAATTCGTGGGACAGCGGGAAATACGGCACCGGCGCAATGACGGTGGCCTCAATGCCGCCCCGCGCGATCGTCGCTCGGAGCCGGTTCTCGACGAACACCCCGTGGTTCGGCTGAGCCGCGTTTGGATAAAGGGTCGAGAATACCAGGACACGGGTCACGCGGGAGCCTCTCGGAGCGGCGCACTCGTCCGGGATGTACGGAGAATGTCCGGGCGCCCGCATTTCAGAATGATGCATCGCCGGATCGACGCCCTGACCGCGCGCCCCGCTTGAGTGGCCGCTTTCATCGTCGACGACCCGAAAGGTGATCATTCGACAGGGCGGCGGTCCAGTCCGCCGAAGTTAATTGGGGTTAACCGTGGCGGGCCCGACGAGGCGCCGCCGTGAAGACATTCCAGAATTGTGGGATTTGGCCGTGAACATTTTTGGACATCACGCTCCTCGCCAATTCTGCGTCCTCGCTTGCCTGGATGTCGGAATGCTCCTGTCAGTCCTGCAGCTTCTGGACATCTCCCAACGATGCGCGGGGTGTTTCGCCGGACCCCTGGTGCAATTCGATCCGCCGGAGGCCGTTCTGCTGACCGCCGGATTGCTGCTCATCACGACAGCGGTCGGGCTTTACAACAACGACGCGGCCCAGAATTTCAGGATCATCCTGAAACGGTTCCTGGTGGCGTGGCTGATCATATTGGTGCCGACCGTCGCGGTCATCGCCCTGACCAAGATCGCCGCTGGACTTCCCTTCAGCGAACACGTTGGCGTCCTGTCGCTGGCCATCACCCTGTTCATGCTCATCATGCTGATGCTGCACGTGGTGCTGGGATGGTGGCTGGGGCTGTCGTTCATGAAACGACGGGTCCTGGTGCTCGGTGACGGTCCGGGCGCCGAGGCGGTGACAAGGTTCCTCATTGGGCCCGGTCGCGGCCACTTCCACCACTTGCAGACCGTCCGCAGTTGGCGGGCGCCGGACTACGCCTCTCCCCGGATCGGCAACCTTCTGGTCGCCGTCCCGCCCCCCGAACGGGCGCCGCTTTCGATGCTCGCGGAGAGGCTGCGCACGGACGAGATCATCGTGGCGGTGGACGACCACGGAGGGCTTCCGGTCGCCGAACTCATGGAGTGCAAGCTGCACGGCATGGAAGTGGTCGACGCGCTGATCTTCTGGGAGCGCGAAGCCGGCGTGATCGATTCCTCCAAGGTCGAACCGGGCTGGCTCACCTTCTCCAGCGGCTTCGTCTTCAATCATCGCCACCGCTTGCTCAAGCGCGCGCTCGATCTCATCGTCAGCCTGGCCTTTCTGGTCATCGCCCTGCCGGTGTGCCTGCTGACGGCCCTGGCCATCCGGCTGGAGAGCCGCGGGCCGATCTTCTATCGGCAGGAGCGCGTCGGTCTGAACGGACGGACCTTCAAGGTTTGGAAGTTCCGCAGCATGAGGACCGACGCCGAGCAGGACGGCGTGGCCCGCTGGGCGGCCTCCGCCGATGATCGTGTGACCCGTGTCGGCCGTTTCATCCGCAAGGTGCGGATCGACGAAATTCCCCAGGTCATCAACGTCCTGGTGGGAGAGATGAGCTTCATCGGCCCGCGGCCGGAACGCCCGTGTTTCGTCGAACAGCTTCGCGAGGTGCTCCCCAACTACGACCTTAGACATCGCATGAGGCCGGGCATCACCGGCTGGGCGCAGGTGAACTATCGCTATGGCGCGTCCATCGAGGACGCAAAACAGAAGCTCTCCTACGATCTCTACTATCTCAAGAAGAACGACATCCTGCTCGACTTGGTGATCTTGGTGCAGACGGTCCGCGTGGTCCTTTTTCCGGACGGCGCCCGGTGACCCACGACCTGCAGTCAACCGACTTCCTTGCCTCGCCGAGGATCGAACCGACGCCGTGGTTCGACGGGCACGATGATCGCCCGCATCTGGTCCACGTCTTCCCCAGCTTCAATATCGGGGGCACCCAGGTGCGTTTCGCGGCGCTGGCCGCGGCCCTGCACGCGCGCTTTCGTCATACGGTGGTGTCGCTCAACGGCGACTACGGCGCCGCCGCGCTCGTCTCGCCTTGCGCACCGGTGCGCTACGCCGATCCGGCGCCGCCGACCTCGGCGTCCCTGTCCGGGCGGCTGAGCCTCTATCGCGCCAAGCTCGCCGCGCTCAAGCCGGACGTGTTGGTGACCTACAACTGGGGAGCCATGGAGGTCGCCTTCGCCAACGCGATTGGCGGTGTTCCGCATGTTCACATGGAAGACGGCTTTGGTCCGGAGGAGGCCGTCCGGCAGTTCCTGCGGCGGATCTGGGCGCGTCGGGTCGCCCTCGCTCGCAGCCACGTGGTCGTGCCGTCGCGAACGCTGCAGACCATCGCGATCGACACCTGGCGTCTGGCCCGACGCAACGTCCAGCACATCCCCAATGGCGTCGCCCCGCAGGCGGACTACGTCACGCGCCTGGGCAGCCTGCGGCCGAAGCTGCCACTGGGGCTTCCAATGATCGCCTGGGTCGGCGCGCTCAGGCCCGAGAAAAATCCGCTTCGCCTGCTTCGCGCCTTCGCGCCGCTCAAGACGCGCGCCGCGCTTCTCCTGATCGGCGACGGGCCCGAACGGGACGCCGTCGTGCGGGAAGGCGCGCGGCTCAAGCTTGGAGGGCGACTGTTTCTTCTAGGGCCCCGGACCGACACGCGGGACCTCATCATGCAGTCTCAGATCCTGGCCTTGTCGAGCGACACCGAACAAATGCCGTTCGCCATCCTGGAAGCGATGGCCGCAGGGCTGCCGGTCGCCTCAACCGACGTCGGTGACGTTCGCGACATGGTGGCGGTGGAAAACCGGCCTTTCGTGGTGCCGCCGTCCGAGGCCGCCCTCAGCAACGCGTTGCAGGCCCTGATCGCCGACCCGGCGTTGCGGGAGAGCATCGGCCAGGCCAATCGCGCCCGCCAGTGCGACCTCTACACCCTGTCCGCCATGGTCGAAGCCTATGGTGCGCTGTTCGACAGGCTCAGCGCCCGGTCTCCCGCAAGGCGGTCCAGGTGAGACGGGAGCCACGCGTTTCGATCATCGTGCCGGCCTATGGCGTCGCACATCTGCTCGGCGACGCCCTGGCCTCGCTCCAGGGGCAACACCGGCAAGATTGGGAAGCGATCGTGGTCGACGACGGAACGCCCGATGACGTGGTCGCGGCGTTCGCGCCCTTTGCGGACGATCCGCGTTTTCGCCTGCTGCGGACCGACAACCGGGGGGTTTCCACCGCCCGAAACCGCGCCATCGCCGCGTCGACGGCGCCCTTCGTCGCTTTCCTGGACGGCGACGACCTCTACGACCCGACCTATATCGAGCGGATGCTCGCGGCGATAGAAGCCGACGCCGCCCTGGCGTTCGTGAGTTGCGACGCGATCTGCTTCGGCGCGGGCGAGCGCGCGCCGCGGCGCTATTCCGCGATCTACCCCATGGCCGGGCCCGTTTCGCTGGAACGGGTCCTGAATCGCGAGATGAACATCTTCGTGGCCGCGATCGTCCGCCGGGAAGCCCTGGACGCGATCGGCGGCTTCGACGCAGGGTTGGTCGCCTCCGAGGACCTGGACCTGTGGATACGCCTGCTGGCGGCGGGATGGGGCGGCGCCGTTCTGGCCGAGCCGCTCGTCCGCTACCGCCGCCGTCCCGGTTCGCTGTCGTCGAGCGCCCGGCGCATTCTGGTCGGCTCCTGCACGGTCTATCGCAAGGCGTCCGCGGCCCTGGAGGGGCGGGCCGAGCAGGCGGTGGCCGACCGCATGCTCGCCGCCTGCGCCCAGACGTTGCGGTGGATGGACGGCGAAGCCCTGATCCTTGGCGGCGACGTCGCCGCGGGCCTGCGGCTGCTGGCGGGCGCCGAGCAGCGCTCCCGGCGCTGGCGCATCGCCGTGAGCGTCATGCGACGAGCGCCCCGTCTGGCCGCCTTTCTGCTGCGGATCAGGCCTTGGCTGCCAAGCCCGAGCCGCTCCCCGGGCGGTGGCGTTCCTTCCGAGACGACGGGTCGCACCGACCGCGGAGCCTTGACCGCTCCGCCGCCCATCAAACGATAGGGTGGGGCGCAGGCGATCGATTAAAACAGTAGATCATTCGCTGAATTCCAGTGTGGGATCTTGTGGGACATGTCCATTACTAGCGACACATCTCTTGGATTGAACGTAGAAATCCCTCAAAGAGAACTCGTAAACTTGTACGGGTGTGTCATTGGTGATTTCACTCGCATAGGCGCGTTCGTGGAAGTCCAGAAACGGGCGAAAATCGGCGCGCGATGCAAGATTTCATCTCATAGCTTTATTTGTGAAGGTGTTGTCATCGAGGACGATGTCTTCGTCGGCCACGGGGTGATGTTCACCAACGACCTGTACCCACGGGCGACGATCGCGGGCGGCGGCCTGCAGACGGAAGCGGACTGGCGGGTCGTTGCGACCATCGTTCGCCAAGGGGCCTCGATCGGTTCCAACGCCACGATCCTCGCCGGCGTCGTCATCGGCGAGGGCGCGCTGGTAGGCGCCGGGGCGGTGGTCACTCGGGACGTGGCCGCCCACGCCATTGTCGCCGGCAATCCCGCCCGGCCCCTGCGGGACGCGCGTCGTCCCGCGCATCTTCGGCCAGCACAGGAAGTTCGCACATGATCGGCGTCGCGGTGATCGGTTACGGCTATTGGGGCCCCAATCTGGCGCGGTGCTTCGCCGAGACGGACGACTGCCGCCTTGTCGCCATCGCGGATTCGTCGCCCGCCAGCCTGGCCCGCGCCGGGAAGCGCTACCCCCATGCGCGCCTGCTGGCCGATTGGCGCGAAGCCTTGGCCGATCCGGAGATCGATGCGATCGCGATCGCGACCCCCGTGCGGACCCACTACGAGATCGCCCGCGCGGCGTTGCAGGCCGGCCGGCACGTGCTGGTCGAAAAGCCGATGACCGAGAACTCCGACCAGGCCCGCCAACTGATCGAGATGGCGGAGCAGCGCGGCCTGACCCTGCTGGTCGACCACACCTTCGTCTATTCCAGCGCCGTGCAGAAGATGAAGGAACTCATCGCGGCCGACGATCTGGGGCAGATCTATTACTACGACTCGACGCGCATCAACCTGGGTCTGTTCCAGCGCGACGTGAACGTCATCTGGGACCTGGCGGTGCATGATCTGGCGATCCTGCAACATGTTCTCGACAGCCCGCCCACCGCCATTTCCGCCAACGGGATCAGCCATGTGCGCGGGGCGCCCGAGAACATGGCGCAGATCACGCTCTATCTGGAAAGCGGCGCGGTCGCGCACCTGAACGTCAATTGGCTGGCGCCGGTGAAGGTCCGGCGGGTGCTGGTCGCCGGGACCCGAAAGATGATCGTCTGGGACGATCTCGAGCCCAGCGAGAAGATCAAGGTCTATGATCGCGGCGTCAGCCTGACCGCCGACCCCGAAGAAATCTACCAGATGCTGGTCAGCTACCGGATCGGCGACATGTGGGCGCCGCGGCTGTCCACCGCCGAACCCGTCCTCACCGAAACGACGCACTTCATCGCCTGCATCAGGGACGGCCTGACCCCGATCACGGACGGTCGCCTGGGCCTCCAGGTCGTGGAGATGCTCGAGGCGGCGACCCGTTCGATGAGCATGCGCGGCCATCCCGTCGAGCTGAATCCTCAGCGGAGAGCGTCATGATCCCGTTTCTCGACCTCAAGCTTCAGCACGGCGCGCTCGAGCCCGAGCTCGCCGAGGCGGCGCGCCGCGTGATCGCCAGCGGCCAGTTTGTCCTGGGCGAGCACAACGCGGTGTTCGAGGCGGCCTTCGCGGCGTTCTGCGGCTGTCCCCATGCCGTCACGGTCAACACCGGAACCTCGGCGCTGCACCTGGCCCTGCTCGCGGCCGGCGTCCGGCCGGGCGACGAGGTGATCACCACGCCCTCGACCTTCGTCGCCACCGTGGCCGCGATCCAGTACGCCGGGGCGACCGCCCGGCTTGTCGACATCGATCCCGAAACCTGGACGATGGACCCGGCGCTGCTCGAAGCCGCCATCACGCCGCGGACCAAGGCGATCGTTCCGGTGCACCTGCATGGGCGCCTGGCGGACATGGCTCCGATCATGGCGATCGCCCGCGCCCATGACCTGATCGTAATCGAGGATGCGGCCCAGGCGCACGGCGCCGAGCTGGACGGACGCCGCGCCGGCGCCATCGGCGACATCGGCTGCTTCAGCTTCTATCCGGGCAAGAACCTCGGGGCCTGCGGCGAAGGCGGCGCCGTCACCACGCACCGCGCCGACCTGGCCGCCCGCGTCCGGCTGTTGCGGGACTGGGGGCAGGAACGGAAATACCTGCACGTCGAAAAGGGCTTCAACTATCGCCTGGATGAACTCCAGGCCGCCCTGCTGAACGTCAAGTTGCCCCATCTGCAAAGCTGGACGCAGATGCGCCGCCACGCCGCGGCGCGCTACGACCGGAACCTGGCCGGCGCCGGCGTCCAGCAGCCCGCGCCGCCACGGAGCCGCAACCACGTCTACCATGTGTACGCGGTCCGGGTTCCCGATCGCGACACCGTGCGCGCCAAGCTCGCCCCCGACGTCGGAACCAACATCCACTATCCGATCCCGGTGCACCTGCAGCCGGCCTATGCGGACCTCGGCTACGGGCGCGGCGACTTCCCGGCCAGCGAGCTGCTGGCGGACGAAACCCTGTCGCTGCCGATGTTTCCCGGCATCACGGACGAGCAGGTGGACGCGGTCTGCGACGCCCTGCGTGACGTGTGCAAGACGTCTTCATCGCTTCACGGAAAGGCCGCCTGATGGAGCCCGCACGCATCGCCAGGGCCGTTCACGGCCGGGGGGCGGTCAAGCCCGATCCGGCCTTCGAGATCGCGTTCGCCCAGGATCTGGCGCACCGCTGCGCGCCGTCCGAGATCATGGCTCTGTTCCGCCGCTTCAATCAGGGCGAGGACCATATCGATTTCCTGATGCGGCGAACCTGCGTCCGCGCCCTGGCCAGGCGGTGCGGGTCCGGCCTTCGGATCGAACCGGGCGTCGGCCTGCGTCACGTCGAGACGTTCGAGATCGGCGACGGCGTGGTGATCGGCGAACAGGTCGTGATCCATGGCCGGTTCGACGGGAGGTGCGAGATCGGGAACAAGGTCTGGATTGGCGCGCAGGCCTTTCTCGACGCCCGCGACCTGGTGATCGGCGACAATGTCGGCTGGGCGCCGGGCGCCAAGGTGCTCGGCTCGAAACATTCCGGCCTGCCGATCGACGTGCCAATCATAGCGACGGACCTCCTCATCCCGCGGACCGTGGTCGAGGATGACGCGGATATCGGCATGAGCGCCATCCTGCTGCCCGGCGTCACGATCGGCCGCGGGGCGATTGTCGGGGCCGGCGCCGTCGTCACCAAGGACGTGCCCGCCTTCTCGAAGGTGGCCGGCTGTCCGGCCCAGTTGATCGGCTACCGAGACGGCCGCGAGGTCTTGGCGGAGACCTCGCGATGACCCGTCCCCTCTATGACCTGTCGGGCCGCAAGGTGCTCGTCACGGGCGGCGCCGGCTTCATCGGCAGCCGTACGGTCGATCATCTCCTCATGGCCGGCGCTGGCGAGATCGTCGTGGTCGACGACATGGTGCGCGGCCGGCGCGACAATCTCGCCCTCTCGCTCGCGAGCGGCCGGGTTCGCCTGGTGCAGGGCGACATCTGCGATCGCGCGCTGATGAACGATCTGGTGAGCGGGTCGGACACCGTTTTCCATCTGGCCGCGCTGCGCATCACCCAATGCGCGGCCGAGCCGCGCCGCGCCATCGAGGTGATGGTCAACGCCACCTACGACCTCCTGGAAGCGTGCGTCGCGGCGAAGGTGCGGAAGGTCGTCATGGCCTCGTCGGCGTCGATCTACGGCATGGCCTCGTCGTTCCCCACCCGCGAAGACCATAACCCTTACGCCAACCGCACGCTCTATGGCGCGGCGAAGACCTTCGCCGAAGGCCTGCTGCGGACCTTCAACGACATGCACGGGCTGGACTATGTCGCGATGCGCTACTTCAACGCCTATGGCCCGCGCATGGACGTCCATGGCCGCTACACCGAAGTGCTGATCCGCTGGATGGAGCGCATCGACGCGGGACTGCCGCCGATCGTGTTCGGCGCCGGCGATCAGACCATGGACATGGTGCATGTGGACGACATCGCCCGCGCCAACCTGCTCGCGGCGCGCGCGCCGGCGAGCGACCTCGTGCTCAATATCGGCAGCGGGGAGGAAACCAGTCTGGCCCGTCTGGCGGAGCTCACCGCCAAGGCGATGGGCGGCAAGGGTTTGATGCTGGTGCATGAGCGGGAGCGCGCCGTGAACCCCGTGCCCAAGCGCCTCGCGGACATTTCCCTGGCCATGGAGCGGATCGGTTACGCGCCGAAGGTCTCCCTCGAGGATGGTCTGCGCGGCCTGGTCGCCTGGTGGCGCGCGGAAAAGGCCAGGAGCGCGGCGACGAAAGGAGAGGTGGCATGATCCCGATCACGAAACCCCTGCTGGACCAATCCGAGGCCCAGGCCGCGGCCGAGGCCGTTCTGTCCGGCTGGCTCAGCCAGGGCGCGCAGGTCGCAGCCTTCGAGGCCGAGTTCGCGCATCGGGTGAGGGCGCCCTACGCCTGCGCGGTCTCGAACTGCACGACGGCGCTGCATCTCGCGCTGCTGGTCGCTGGCGTCGGCCCCGGGGATGAGGTCATCACCGTCAGTCACAGCTTCATCGCCACCGCCAACGTGGTGCGGCAATGCGGCGCGACGCCGGTCTTCGTCGACATCGATCCCGCCACCTACAACCTGGACCCTGAACTGCTCGCCGCCGCGATCAGCGCGCGGAGCAAGGCTATCCTCTGCGTGCACCAGGTCGGTCTGCCCTGCGACCTCCGGCGCATCTTGTCGATCGCGGGCGCGCATGGCTTGGCGGTCATCGAGGATGCGGCCTGCGCGATCGGCTCGGACATCCGCCTCGACGGAGCCTGGGCGCCGATCGGCGCGCCGCACGGCGACGTCGCCTGTTTTTCCTTCCATCCGCGCAAGGTGATCACGACCGGCGAAGGCGGCATGCTGACGACCCGGCACGCCGACTGGGATCGCCAGTTCCGGCTGTTGCGCCAGCACGGGATGAGCGTGCCCGATACAGCGCGCCATCACGCCAGCGATGTCGTGTTCGAGGAATACCCGGTCAGTGGGTTCAACTACCGGATGACCGACATTCAGGCCGCGATCGGCCGCCGGCAGCTTGAGCGTCTGCCGGAAATCGTGACGCGCCGCAGGGCGCTTGCCGCCGCCTACGAGCGCATGCTCGCCGAAGTTCCGGGCGTAAGGACTCCGTGCGAGCCGGCCTGGGCTCGCGGCAACTGGCAGAGCTACTGTGTCCGCCTTCCCGACGGCGTGGACCAGCAGCGGATCATGCAATCGATGCTGGACGGCGGGGTGGCCACCCGGCGCGGCGTCATGTGCTCGCACCTGGAGGCGCCCTATGCGGGGATGGGCGTCGGATCGCTACCCCATTCCGAACAGGCGCATCGCCGCTGCATCCTGCTGCCCCTCTATCCGCAGATGACGCAAGGCGACCAGCACGAGGTCGTGGACGCATTGCGCCTCGCCCTGGCCGCCGAACGCTGGGCGGCCGGCGCGCCGCGCGAAGTGGCCTGAGATGACGCGCGCGCCTCCGATCGATTGGACCTTCCGATGACCGCCGCGACCTTGCCCAAGCCCGATCACCGGTCCATCGACATCCGCCCGGGCAGAGCCCTGGGGAAGCTGGAGCTGGGGGAGCTCTGGCGGTACCGCGAACTGCTCTATTTCCTCATCCTGAGGGAGCTCAAGATCCGGTACCGGCAAGCGGCGATCGGCGCCGCATGGGCCTTGATCCAGCCCATCATGACCGTGGCGATCTTCAGCGTGGTGTTCGGCCATTTCGCGAAGATGCCGTCGGGCGGCGTGCCCTATCCGATTTTCGCCTTCACCGCCGTCCTGCCCTGGATGTACTTCGCCGAGGCCGTTCGCCGCGGTTCGACCGGTCTGGTCGGCGATTCCGATTTGATCCGCAAGATCTACTTCCCCCGGTTGCTTGTTCCGCTCGCCATGGTGGCCGCACCGCTTATCGACTTCGCCGCGGGATTTGTTGTTCTCCTAGCGATACTTGCCTTTTACCAAGTTCCGATCACCATATACATTCTTCTCTTGCCACTATTTCTTCTGGTGGCCCTCGGTCTCTCGCTATCCGTGGCGCTTTGGCTTGGACCTTTGAGTGTTCGGTTTCGCGATGTCATGCATGCGCTGCCATTCGTCATCCAGGTCTGGATGTATGCTTCGCCTATTGCCTATCCGATGGCCATCGTTCCTGAGCGCTGGCGGCTTCTATACAGCCTTAACCCCATGGTCGGGGTGATCGAGGGCTTCCGCTGGGTGCTCCTCCGTGACGGCCACCCGGATTTCAGAGCGATCGCGATCAGCTGCGTGATCATCTCGGCCTGCCTGGTGGGCGGCTTGGTCTACTTCAAGAAGATGGAGCGCTCCTTTGCGGACGTCATCTGATCCGGCGGGTTCGATCGCCATCGAGGCGCGGGGACTTGGCAAGAAATATCGGCTCCAGGGTCGCGGTCGGCGGCACGACACGGTTCGTGACATCCTGGCCTCCGCCTTCAGCGCCGCGCTCAAGGGAGGGCGCGAGCCCAACCGCCCCGCCGAGAGCTTCTGGGCGCTGAAGGACGTCTCGTTCCAGATCCGGCACGGCGAGAATGTCGGCGTTCTCGGCCTCAACGGCGCGGGCAAGAGCACCTTGCTGAAGGTGCTTTCAAGGGTGACGGCCCCGACCACGGGGCAGGCTCGCATCCATGGCCGCCTGGGGTCGCTGCTCGAAGTCGGCACGGGCTTTCACGGCGAGCTGACCGGGCGCGAGAACATTTTTCTCTACGGCGCGATCCTCGGCATGAAGAAATCCGAGACGGAGCGGAAGTTCGACGAGATCGTCGCCTTCGCCGAACTCGAAGAGTTCATCAACATGCCGGTGAAACGATATTCGAGCGGCATGTACGTTCGTCTGGCGTTCGCCGTCGCGGCGCACCTGGAACCGGACATCCTGCTTCTGGACGAGGTCCTGTCGGTCGGAGACCTGCCCTTCCAGCGAAAGTGCATGGAGTTCGCGCGGAACCTGCAGAAACGGCGCGCGACGATCATTCTGGTCTCCCACAACATGTTCAGCATCAAGAGCATGTGCGACCGGGTCATCTACCTTCGTGGCGGGCGCGTTCAATTCGACGGTCCGACGGAAAAAGGCGTTGAACTCTACGAGGCCGATTGCCGACTCAGCGCGGTGCCCTGGGCGAGCCACGAGGCCGCCGACTGGCCGATCGCCATCACCGATGTCATGGTGATGGACGAGACCCACGCGCCAAGGGCCATATTCGACCACGGCGAAAGAATGCGGGTGCGGGTCGACTACACCACGACCCGGTTCGTGGACGCCCCCAATTTCGTGATTTCGATCGTGCGGTCGGACGGCGTCGCCTGCTGCTGCTACAGCACCGAACTGGACGGGATTGTCGTCGCCCCCTCGTCGGGTCGGGGTGCGATCGAGTTGCTCACGCCGCCGCTCGCCCTGATCTCCGAGCACTACAGGATCGAGATCCTCGTGCGCGAAAAGGGCTTTCAGAAGCTCATCTGCGCCCAGGGCGGCGGCTCCTTCCACGTCAGGCACCCGATGCTGGACACGCACTTTGGCGTGTTCCACGAGCCTGGAGCGTGGGAACTGGAAGACGGGCGGCGGCCGGCGACCCTGCGGACCATCGCCATGGGGGCGGGATCGTGAAACCGGCTGGCGTCGATGTCATCGTTCCCTGCTACAACTATGGCCGTTACCTGCGGCGGTGCGTGGCCAGCGTTCTGCGGGAAACGCGAATTCCGATCCGCGTTCTGATCATCGACGACGCCTCGGACGACGGTTCGGCGGCGGAGGCCCGCAAGATCGCCGCGGAGGATGACCGGGTCGAGGTCATCGCCCATCGCGTGAACCAGGGCCACATAGCCACTTTCAACGAAGGCATCGGCTGGGTGCGGGCGGACTATCTGCTGCTCCTCTCGGCCGACGACCTGGCGGCGCCCGGGGCCCTGGCGCGGGCGGTCGGGCTGATGGAGAGCCATCCCGACGTCGCCTTCGTGCACGGGCGCGCCATCCGTTTTTCGCACGAGGATGAACTCGATCAGCTCCCCGAAAGCCTTGACGCCGACGGCGCGGCGATCTGCAGGGGCGTCGACTTCATCGGCGACCTGTGCGCCCGCCCGGTCAATCTGGTCGAGACCGCCACCGTCGTCGTGCGCAGCAGCATCCAGAAGCGGATCGGCGGCTACCGCCCCCACTTGCTGCATTCGGGCGATCTGGAGATGTGGTTGCGCTGCGCCGCCTACGGCAACGTCGGCGTGATCGGCGCGGTCCAGGGCTATGTCCGCCTGCACGCCAACAATATGCGCGACCGGTACAAGGGGCCAGCGGACTACCAACAGCGATACGAGGCCTTCGTTGATTTCTTCGACCACAACTCGGCGGTGGTCGCCAACGCCCCGCAACTGAAACGTCAAGCCCTGAGGGCGCTTGCCCGTCAACTGGTGGGCGACGCTTCGAACGCCCTCGACAATGGGCGGCGCTACGCGTGGATGATCGCGCGGGCGCGGAAGATCTGGCCTGGGGTTCGTTGGACGAGATCCTATTGGAGGCTGGCCCTCAAGGGGATCGTCGCGCCCCTCCTGGCGCGCGGGACGTGGAAGGGGGCGCCGAAGCCCGCCGATACGGGGCCAACGCCGTGAACGCCGCTCCGAACGAGATCTCCCCGCCGCTCGCGGGGCGCACGCCCGGCGAACAGGCCAGGGCGGCGGACAGGACGATCACGGTCCTGTTCTGCTGCGACCCCGGTTACTACCAGCACCTGGCCGTCGCCCTGGTTTCATTGCTGCTGAACAACGCGAATAACTTCCTGGACGTGCACCTGATATCGAGCCGTCGAGACTCCGCCCTGGAGGCGAAACTGGCCGGATCCTTGGGTGGACACGACAATTTTCGACTTCGGATCTACTACTGGAATAACAATCAAAACCTATACACATCGCATCATATAACGATGGAAACCTATACAAGGTTGTTCGCGGCGAGCATACTTGACAACTCCATCGACAAGATCCTTTACCTGGACTCGGACCTGATCGTCGTGGACGACCTGATGAGCCTATGGCGAACAGACGTCCGGAATCATGTCCTGGCCGCCGTTCCGGATCCCTTCGGCCTGGGGCGCCGCGAGGCGCTGGGCATGCCGCGCGAGGGTTCCTACGTGAACGCCGGCGTCCTCCTGCTGAACCTGGCCAGGTGGCGCTCCGATGATCTGACAAGGCGGCTCGCCGATTTCATCGCGCGAGAAGGCGATAATCTCGTCTTCCATGATCAGGACGCGATCAACGCGATCCTTCATGCCACGACCAAGGTCCTGCCTTATCGCTGGAACCTCCAGGCCAGGATGCTTCGCCCCCGCCGGCTGACATCGCTCGCCGATCATGCCGCGATCGCGCGGGCCGCGCGGTCGCCGGCGATCATTCACTACACGTCGGCCCGCAAGCCCTGGCTGTTCGTGGCGGCGACGCCGGGAAAGCGGCTCTATCGCCACTATCTTGGACTTACCGCGTGGCGCACGGCCCCGCCGATCGGCAAGAGCTGGTCGCGCCTGCCGGAATACCTGGCCAATCACGCCCTGGATCTTCTCGGGTCCGACTATACGTGGGAGCGGGTCTTGCGAAGCACCACCATCGGCCGCGTCATCGACAGGTCCGCCCGCCTGCTTGCGACGGGTCGGGCTCACTAGAGCCCCGTGCGGCGCGAGAAACCCTCAACCTGTCAAATGACCCGGCCGTCGCGGCCGCTGGGCGCCACCCTGGCCTGAGCGCCCCTCGCCTGGGCGTAGCGCCGGCCGGACCTGTTGTCCCGTTGGCGTTGCCGGGAGCGTCGGATCAGACATGCGTTGGATTTTGCTCGTCATCCTTCTGTTGGGGTTCGCGCCCTGCGCGCCGGCCGCGGCCGAGCCGTTCAAGGGCGAAGCCGCGAGATTTCGCATCACGAACGACGCCGACGGCGCCATCGCCAAGCGGATCGTCTCTTTCGGCCAAGTCTTCCGGCGCGGCCAGGTGAGGCCGAATTCGCGCCTGGCGGTCAAGCTGGGAGGCGCGATCGCGCGGTCGCAGATGGATGCCAAGGCCTTGTACCCCGACGGCTCCGTGCGCCACGCGATCATCACCATCCAGGCGCCTGGCATGGCGCAAGGGGGAGCGCTCGACGGCGTCATCGCAACAGCGGCCGCCGGCCCGTCGCCAGCGGTGGCCGCCCCTCCGCGGCGCGTGCCGAACGTCCAGCTGGCGTTGACCTTCCATACTCGCACCAATCGGGTCGAGACCTTCAACATCGACCTGCGGAATCTCGCGCAGGCCGCCGCCGGCGGCGGCGAGAGGCCTTGGCTCAACGGGCCGCTGGTGCGGGAACGACGCTATGCCTCCGAGCGCATGCACGGCGTCCAGGTGGTGTTCGACGTGTGGACGCCGGCGGTGGGCGCGCCCCGCGTGGATGTGATCTTCCACAACGACATCGCGCTGAACCCGGATATTTCGACCCAGGTCTATGATGTGAGGTTGAGTATTGATGGGACGCCGGCCTACCGGGTCCAGGGCGTCGCGCATTACCCCTATGCGACCTGGCACAAGGTGATCTGCGCCGACAGGGCGCCGCCGCCGCGGGTGACGCCGGACCTCGACCTGTTGATCGCCACGGGCGCCGTGCCGCGCTATGCCCGTTTCCAGCCGGATCGGCGCGCGACCGACGCCGTTCACAAATTGGCGACCCGCAACGATCGGCCGCTCGGGTCGGCGAGCGTCACGCTCCACATGCCCGCCACCGGAGGACGTGCGGACATCGGGCCGCTGCCCGCCTGGGCGGTGTTCTATCTCCTCGATCCGTCGCGGGAGAACCAGGAGACGCTTCTAGCCAACGCCGACGCGGCGGGATCCATCCCCTGGCACGTCCGCGACGTGCACACCGGCGGCCCGATCAACATCGACCAGCACCCCCTGGTCTGGGTGGACAAGCGCGGCGTCGCGGCGCCCGGCGTGCTGGGCCGGAGGTACGAGATCCGCGACACGCGCTGGCAGCCCGACGACGCCCATCAACCGTCGCTCACCTATCTGCCCTATCTGCTCACAGGCTCGCAGTACTATCGCGATGAACTTGCGATGCAGGCGGGGTTCGACCTTCTGTCGATGAATCCGGAGTATCGCGGCCAGGCGGCGGGCATCCTGCTGGGGTCCCAGGTCCGCGCCGTCGCCTGGTCCCTGCGAACGCTGGCCAACGCGGCCTACATCCTGCCCAGCGACAGCCCCTTGCCGCGCTATTTCGAGGCCAAGCTCAAAGGCAATCTGGACGAGATCGTGCGCCGATACGTGAAGGGCGACGAACTCGCCGGCGCCGGCGACCTGCGCGGCTACCTGCCGGGCCCCTACGCCCAGGAAGGCGCCACGCCGCCGTGGCAGAGCGACTACCTGGTCATGGTGCTCGGCTGGATCGACAGCATGGGCTACCCGCAGGCGCGCACGATCATGGCCTGGATGACCAATTTCGTGGCCGGCCGCTTCACCAACGACAAGCGCGGGTACGACCCGATCTACGGCACCCCGTATTTTCTGTTCGTGGCCGACCCGAAGTCGACGCGCCTGTTCTCGACCTGGCCCGAGGCCTTCAAGGCCACGTTCGATCCGGTGCGCCAGCCCGTGACCACACTCGACTATCCAGATTGGGGAGGAGGCTACGCCGCGCTCGCGCGGGCCTCCCTGGCCTCGATCATCAACGCGACCGGATCCGCCCAGGCCCGGGAAGCCTACCGCTTCGTGAAGGCCCAGACCCCGCGGATGGACGCCAGCTATCCCAGTGAGCCCGCCTTCGCGATCGCTCTCGCCATCCCTGTCCAGGACTAGGCCCAGCATGGATCAGCGCCCGCTCCGCATCCTCTACCACCACCGGATAGCCGCGTCGGACGGCATGCGGGTCCACATCACCGAGGTCGTCGCCGCCCTCAGAAACCAGGGACACCTGGTGTGTGTCGTGGGGCCCACCTCGGCCGATGAGGCCCAGGCGGCGGGCGCCAGCAGCCAGCTCGAACGCACCACGGACCTGTTGCGCCGGCTGCTTCCGTCCGCGGTGTTCGAGCTTCTCGAGCTGGCCTACAATATCCCAGCCTATCTGAGGCTGCGAAGCCATGTGCGCGCGTTCAGGCCGGACGTGCTCTACGAACGCTACAACCTCTTCCTGCTGGCCGGCCTTCTGCTGCGGAAGCGTCATCGCCTGCCGATGCTGCTGGAGGTGAACTCCCCCCTGGCGGCGGAGCGCGGTTCCTTTGGCAAGCTGCAATTGACCTCCGTGGCGCGCGCCTGCGAGACGGCGCTCTGGCGAGGGGCGGACGCGGTTCTGCCCGTGACCGAAGTACTGGCCGCCGAGGTGCGACGAGCCCGCGTCGGACCGGAGGGGGTGCACGTGATCGCCAACGGCGCGGATCCGCGACGGTTTCCGGCGGCCGGCTCCGGCGCGCGCCTGCGTCGGGACCTCGGCTTGCCAACCGCCGCCGTGGTGCTGGGCTTTGTCGGCTTCGTCCGCGATTGGCATGGCGTGGGCTGGGCCGTGGAGGCGTTGCCGCGGCTGCCGCCGGAGGTTCACCTGTTGATCGTCGGGGACGGCCCGAGCTTGCCGCACCTGCAGGCTCGGGCCGAGGCGCTCGGCGTGGGCGCGCGCCTGCACTGTGTGGGCCGCGTGCCGCACCCGCGGGTGGCCGCCTACACGCAGGCCTTCGACATTGCGTTGCAGACCGCTTCGACCCCCTACGCATCACCATTGAAGCTCTTCGAATACATGGCCCTGGGCCGCGCCATCATCGCGCCCGACCAGCCGAACATCCGCGAGGTGTTGGCCGACGGCCGCAACGCCCTGCTGTTCACGGTAGGGAGCCAGGCGTCCTTCGCCGCGGCCCTGCTGCGGTTGTGCGGAGACATCGAGCTTCGCCGCGAACTCGGCGCCGAGGCGCGGCGCACGGTCGAGCAGACGCCCTACACCTGGGCGCACAACGCCGGCCGCATCGCGGCGCTGGCGCGCGCCGCCCGGACGTCTAGAACGGCCGTCCCGGCCGACGTTGGACGGTCTTCCATCTCGGTTCCGCACGACTGACATCGGGCGCCTCCGACGCCGGCGGAACGCGGGGCGCGCCGCGACGGGGGGAGGCCTTCCACTTCGGAGCGGCGTCCACCGGAGCGCGCCTGCCCGACTTCATGCCGAGCAGCCCCGCTTCGGCGGCGTCCTCGCCCGCGTCCGCCCGCCGGTAGACCCACCACGCCACCGCCAGCAAGGCGATGATCTCCAGAGCGAACAGAATGCCGGTCATGTCGGGTCTCCTGGGCCCATTGCCCGACAATGCGCCCAGGCCCGCACGCGCAAATGACATTCGCGCCCCAGCAATCGGGCGGCGGCGTCCACATCCGGGCAGCTGGCGCGGGAAAGCGGCCCGAGGACCATCATTTGCCGCAGAGCAGCCGGGCGCCCCAGCGCACCTTGTGGCGCATACGAGGCCCTCCATGCGCGATCTGATCCTCCTGGCCGCTCTGATCGGCATCATACCGATGATCCTGCGCGCCCCCATCGTGGGTCTCGTGGCCTGGCTCTGGATCGCGATGATGAACCCCCAGCGCGAAGTCTATGGCTTCCTCATGGGCTTCCCGCTCAACTTCCCGATCGCCGTGCTGACAGGTCTGGCGTGGATGATCTCCAAGGAGCGCAAGCTGGTTCCGTTGAACCCGTTCACGGTGTTCATCGGCCTCTTCGCGCTGTGGGCCTGCCTGGCCACCTACCTCGCCCTGGATCAAGCATACTCGATGACGATCTGGAGCCGCGCGATCAAGACGATCGTCCTGGTCCTGGCGGTCGCGACGCTGGCGAACACCAAGGCGCGCATCCAGGCGGTGCTCTGGATCTGCGTGGCTTCGCTTGGCTACTACGCCGTCAAGGGTGGCGGCCATATGCTGCTGACCGGTGGGGGGCAGCGCGTCTACGGCCCCGATGACACGATGATCGCGGACAACAATTCGCTCGCCCTGGCCCTGGTCATCGCGCTGCCGCTGATGAACTACCTGCAGGCGACAAGCCGCAGTCCACTGGCCCGCCTGACGTGCCTGACCGTCCTGGGCTTCTCCCTGCTGACGATCGTCGGCACCTATTCCCGCGGCGCCTTGCTGGCGCTGGGCGCGGCGGCCGTGGCCTATGTCTTGAGAACCCGGGCCGCGGCCAAGTTCGTGGTGGTGGGGGTGGTGATGGCGGCCGCGCTGCCAAGCGTGGTGCCGTCGAGCTGGTTCGAGCGGATGTCCACGATCCAGACCTACAGCGAAGACGCCTCGTTCGAGGGCCGGGTCGCGGCCTGGGCCACCAGCGTCAACATCGCGACCGCGCGTCCGCTCACCGGCGGCGGGTTTTCCGCCGTCGAGCTTGATCCGGTCGCGCGGCAGTTCCAGTCCCCGGGCAGCCTGAGGGCCGGCCGGGCGGCTCACAGCATCTACTTCCAGGTGTTGGGCGACACGGGGTTCGTGGGCCTGGCTCTCTACCTGCTGATGATCGCGGCCGCCGCTCTCAACACGATCCTCGTGCTCGCGGCGACGCGCGGCCGTCCGGACCTTGGCTGGGCCAACCTGCTGGCGCGTATGCTTCAGGTGAGCATCGTGGCCATGCTGGTCGGGGGCGCGGCTCTCTCGATGGCCTATTATGACGGCTTCCTCGTGCTCCTGGCCATCACGGCCTCGCTGCACCGGGTCGTGCGCGGGACCGCGCCTCAGGCCGCTACGGTCGTCGCCGCTTCGTGGGAGCGATCCATGGTGGCGCTAGCGCCTCGCGCAGAGCAGAAATAAAGACATAGAAATATCCTTTGAGTGAAGGTGTTCTGTAAATACATCTAGAATTTCCCTTATAAATCCAAGGGTGTGAGCGTTATTTCACACTCATTTCTGGTTTCATAGGGTGAAATCATGACGGTGCTCATCACGGGTGGCGCTGGATATATTGGCAGTCACATGGCTTTGACGCTACTGGAGCAGGGTGAAGACGTTTGTGTGCTTGACAACATCTCGACTGGAATTAGGTCTCTGGTTCCCGGCGCCGCACATTTCTTCCAGGGCGATATCGCCAACCAAGCGCTGGTCCAGTGGATTCTCGCCGACCACGACATAGACACGGTCCTGCACTTCGCGGGCTCGACCGTTGTCCCCGAGTCTGTCGAAAACCCGCTGCTGTACTATGAGAACAATACGTCCAAGACGCGTCACCTGCTGGAGGCCTGCGTCCGGAGCGGCGTGAAGCACTTCATCTTCTCGTCAACGGCCGCCATCTACGGCGCTTCCCAGGAGGCGGTGATCGGGGAGGATGCCGCCAAGTCGCCGGCCAACCCCTACGGTCGCTCCAAGCTCATGACCGAATGGATGCTGCAGGACACCGCCCGTGCGACGGGCCTGCGCTATATCGCTCTGCGCTATTTCAACGTCGCCGGCGCCGACCCGTTGGGCCGGTCGGGGCAATCAACGCCCAAGGCGTCGCACCTCGTCAAACGCGCCTGCCAGGCCGCGCTTGGGCTCCTGCCTTACATCGGAATTTTCGGCGTGGATTACGAAACACCGGATGGCACCGGCGTACGGGACTACATTCACGTCAGCGACCTTGTCGCCGCGCACGCCCTCGCGCTTGGCCACTTGCGTTCGGGCGGCGTGTCTGGCGCCTTCAATTGCGGCTACGGGCACGGCTTCTCCGTCCGGGAGGTGATCGGGGCCGTCGAGAACGCCGCCGGCCACCGGCTGGCCGTGCGGGAGTTTCCCCGGCGGGCGGGAGATCCGCCGATCGTCGTGGCCGATCCGACGCGGCTCAAGACCCAACTCGGGTGGATTCCGTCACATGAGACGCTGGAGAAAATCGTCGGGGACGCGCTGGCCTGGGAGCGTCGTTTGAGCGCCGCCTGAAACATGGCCCACGGCGTCCTTGGCGGGATCTGGTACGAAGCGTTCGCGAGATCTCGACGGTTGGCTCCGACGAGAGGCCCGGCCATGGGTGGCGCGGGGCGAGGCCGCCCGGATCGCCAAGGCGCCGATATCGACGCCGAAGCTCTCCGTATGCACGTGAAGCACGCCTAAGTCTGGCGGGGCCCCGCCGGGCGAGGAAGGATCGTCGATGGTTTTCGAGCACCCCTCGGCCGCGCTGCTATCGGACTACGGCCGCGGGGGCCTGGCGCCGGGCGCGGCGCTGGCGGTGGTCGCGCATCTGGACCTCTGCCGGCAATGCAGGCTGACCCTGGGAGAGATGGCCGGTCGGCGTTCGACAGCGGTGACCTCGCCGAACGTTCCCGACGGCGGGCTGGCGGCCGCTCGTGGCCGCCATGAGGCGCCTTCGGCGGCTGGACCGCTCCCACGCGCCCTGAGGCGCATAGTGGTCGGGCGTTGGCGTGGGGCCGGCCGGGACGTCATGAGTGCGCCGCTCCGGGGCGTCAGCGGCCTTGGCGAGTCCGTCCATCTGCTTAGGGCCGCGGCGGGAGCGTCGTTCGTCCTGCCGGACGCGGCGGAACTTCTTCTGGTGGCGAGGGGCGCCGTCCGGGTCGGCTTGAGCCGCTATGCCGGCGGCGACTTCCTGGACCTGTCCGACGCGCGTGCATCACGCGCCATGGCCGACGCCCGGACAGGCTGCCTCTGCCTCGTGGTGGGGGGCGACGAACTGTATCGGCCCCATCCCTGAGCGGCCCCACGCGTCCGCACGCCTCCCGCTTCCAGTCCGAGGCCGCTCGGAGGTCGGAAAAGCGCCTAGGCCGACAAGTTCCGTTTCGGGGGCAGGATGGCGCGACCCATGCGATCCTCGCCCGCGCACAGCGTCAACGCGTCGAACTCCAGATCGTCGGCTTCCGATCGATAGCATGAGGCCGCCGCCAGCCTTGGCCGATTCCTGAGCGTCACGGATCCGGCCTTGATGCAGACCCAGCCCTCCTTGCGCAGGCCTTTCAAGGTGCGGTTGATGTGCACGACGCTGAGCCCCAAAGCGTCCGCGAAGACTTCCTGGGTCAGGGGTATCTTGAACGTCTCGCCATGAACCAGGCCGACGCGTTCGAGCCGCTCATGGAGCTCGAGCAGAAGGTGGATCACCCTTTCCTTCGCCGAGAGCCGCCCCATGCGCATGAGGTGGTCGTAGAGGCGCTGCTCCCGTTGAAGCGCCGCGTCCCGGCCAGCGGAGTCGACCGTCAGCTGCGGCTCGCGGCTCACGACCTCGAGCCGCGTGAGCGCGACGACGCCGCAGGCGCCGACGCTTCCAGCTCCGCGCGCCTCGATGGCGTCGCCGGGGAGAAGAAACGAGAAAATCTGTCTCCGGCCATCAGGGAGGATACGCAACTCGCAAGCCCAGCCCGAGACGATGATCAGCTGTTTTTCAGGACCGGTGCGCTCGCCCTGTCGAACCTGCGACCCGGCGTCGTAATGCTCGACGCGGCGCCAGAATGCGCGGACGCGCTCAACGTCTGAGATCTTTCCCGACCCAATATCACCCAGGGTAGATGCCTGGAATGATGATTGACTAACAGAATACGTCTCGCCTTCCATCGGCAGCCCTCGCTTTCGACCATATATTATTGATTTTTACTATGTAAATATCAGTACCTATAGTCACCATTACATAATAATCATCCTCTTTATGAAGGTTGCATTATGTAATGATTTACCAATCTTAACAGTGAACTCGATGAATTATTTGTCAATACATCATTCGATAGGTACGGGGCAGCGACTCAGCGGGAATGGCGGACCTTCCATGGCTGCGGAACGCCCGTGGCCGATATCCCCTCCCACTGAGGTCGCATGCCCTTGCGGCTTAGCCATCGCCGCCCAGGGGGCGGGCGGGGGCGCGGACAAATCGCCGGACGAAGAGATCACGCCAGGGTGATCCCCGACCGTGCGGCCTAACGAGCAAGGCCTGAACCCGGCGCCGCTCAAATAGCGATCGGTTCGCCTTGAGACATAGCAGAAGGGGCGGTCGCATCCTCCGGTGGCGCCGCCCCGGCTCGGGAGATCCAATACACCAATGATTCGCGAACACTGTTCTCTAAAGTCTACGAACAGCGCTATTTAAAGTCTACGAACAGTGTTCTCTGAGATTTTCGAAGAATAGGCACAGTATCTATTGCGGCATTCTGACGCGGCGCCGATTCATATCTGCTGCGAACCTAAAAGCTCGGGTTGCAAAGCTTCGCAGCAGGAGAATTTCGCCGCCATCGAGGCGGTTTTCCAAAGCTGCGCAAGCGATCTGTTTGTCGTGAAGGGGCCGTGGCGCTCGGGTCCTCGTATCAGCGCGCGCCACAGAACGTTGCAAGCAAGACACACAGGCCGACAGTCAGAGGTTGTTTAAAATCAATGGATTGGGGCGGAGCGGCTCTCATTCGCGCCGCACCGTCGCCCCAATTGGCCCAGCATTGGGACCTTGGAGGGCGGGGGCGCCGTCAAGCAAGAATGGAAGCCGAATGACCACACTCACGGTCGGCCAAGGCCAGCAATACGCGACGATCAGCGCTGCGGTGAATGCGTCCCATGATGGGGACGTCATCCAGGTGCAGGCTGGGACGTACACGAACGATTTCGCGACCATCAACACCAAGATCACCCTGCAAGGCGTGGGAGGGATGGTCCACATGGTGGCGACGGGCGACATCCCTAACGACAAGGGCATCCTGATCGTCAACACCGACGTCACGATCGACCATTTCGAGTTTTCGGGAGCCACCGGCGCGAGCAATAACGCCGCCGGCATCCGCTATCAGGGCGGCGCGCTGACCCTGACCAACGACTATTTCCACGACAATCAGAATGGCCTGATGGGCGGCGGCGTCGTAGGCGGCACCATCACCATCATCAACAGCGAGTTCGCCAACAACGGGGCCGGCGACGGCTACACCCACAACCTCTATGTCGGCGACATCGCCAAGCTGACCATCAGCGACAGCTACTTCCATGACGCGGTGGTCGGCCACGAGATCAAGAGCCGGGCCGCCGAGACCGTCATCACCAACACGCGGATCATCGATAACAACTCCACCTCGAGCTACAGCGTCGACCTGCCGAACGGCGGCAAGGTGACGCTGAGCGGCAACGTCATCCAGCAGGGCCCGAACGGCGAAAATCCCAATATCATCGCCTACGGCGCCGAAGGTGTGACCCATGCGGTCAACACGCTGACCATGACCAACAACACCGTGCTCAACGATATGGGCAGGGGAACGCTGGTGTTCGACGCCAGCGGCACGTCGGCCACGCTGGACGGGACGAAAGTGTGGGGGCTCAGTGACAGCCAGATGGCGTCCAGCTCGGCGGTAACGGTCACCAACACCACGCACTTGTCCGCCGAGCCGACGCTCGACACCTCGCATCCCTGGGCGACCAGCACCACGACGCCGCTCCCCGAGCCGACCCCGACGCCGACGCCGACGCCGACGCCGACCCCGACGCCGACCCCCGAGCCGACCCCGACCCCCGAGCCAACCCCGACGGGCATCGTCTGGTCGGGTGGTAGCCGCGGTAACGTGAAGTCCGGCGGCGCGGGCAATGACAGCCTCTCGGGCAACGGGGGCGCCGACACGCTCTCTGGTCTGGCGGGCGATGACACCCTGTCGGGCGGCTCCGGCAAGGACACTCTGTTGGGCGGCTCCGGCAATGACACCCTGTTGGGCGGTTCCGGCAATGACTTCCTGCTCGGCGGGACTGGCAATGACCAGCTGGCCGGCGGCGGCGGCAACGACGTCTACAAGTTCGAAGCCGGCGGCGGCCACGACACCGTCATGGGCTTCGCCACGCACAACTACTCCGGCACGGAACGCGACCACTTCGACGTTTCGGGCCTTGGCGTCCATTCGTGGGAGTACGCCTCCGCGATCCACATGACCGACACGTCGGCCGGCGTGGTGATCTCGGTGGGCGACATGGACATGCTTGTGTCCGGCATGCACGCGTCCAGCTTCAGTGCGGCCGACTTCATCTTCGCTTGATCGAACACGCCCGCCGCGCCGGGAGCCTGCTACGGAGCGGGACGCCCGGCGCGTCGGTGCGTGTAGGCGCGGGGCCTGGGATGACGGGCGAAAAAGGGAGTGTCGGGGACACGCCCTCGGTGGACGCCACCGACCAAGCATAAAACCCCGGGGCGCCGCGCTGGAAGGCGCGCGACGCCCCGGGGCTCCCCCGTGACCCGAGGGCGGCGCCGGTTAGCCCTCGGCCGCGTTGAAGCGGATCGGGATGCGGACGCTGGCGCCGTCGACGGCCTGGCCGTTCTCCATCTGCGGGCTCATCCGGAAGAACCGCGACAGCTTGACAGCGGCCTTGCCGAAGCCCTCCTCGGCCGGGGTTTCGTCTAGCACGCTGCAGGCCTGGATCGTGCCGTTGGCGGCCACCGTGCAGTTCAAGGTGGCCATGCCGCCGACGCCCCGGCGCATGGCGCTTTCCGGATAGAAGCGGCTGAACTCCGAGGCCCCGGGCTTCTTCAGCCAGTTGGGCCGGGTGACGACCTTGGGCTGGATCGGTTCGACCAGGGTCGGCGGACCGGGCGGCAGATCGGTTTTCAGGTCCACCGGACCCGGACCGGGCGGATCGCGCGGACCTTCGACCGGCTTGACCGGCAGCGGATCGACCGTTGGGGGCGTGACCAGCGTCGGCTTGTGGACCAGGGGCGGGTTCGACGTCGCCTTGGGCGGCGTCGGCTTGTCGGGCTTGGGGGGATCGGGGATCACCGGGTCGATCAGGATCGGCGTCGGATCAATGTACTCGATCTTGGTCGGCTCGACCCACTTCTGATAGGCCAGATAGGCGAACAGGCCCGCATGGGCGGCCGAAACCACCACCAGCGCCGCGAACAGCGCCTTGGACGGCTTGCCGCGCTGGGTGTCCAGGCCGGGAATGTAGGAACCGACCGCGCCTTCGTAAGCGACCATGACAACCTCCTTCTGCATCGACCGCCTGAAGAAGCCGGGGTCGATGAAGCAAGCCTGTCACGCAGAATTACGTTTGTAAATATTACGGGCGTAGAATTTTTACACCTGTAACTGCGGCGACCCGCCACAGGCAATTTCTGCCGGGCTCCCGGGCAGGGTTAAGGCGCGATTAACCATGCGGGTTCACATCTTCGGGCATGGCGAATGTCACCTCCATCCGTAGCGTCGTCGAGTCGGCGATCCAGCGCGCGTCCAGCGCGACGGGCGTGGATTTCTCGTTCCTGATGGGCACGGCCAAGCGCGAGAGCGGCTACAACCCCGCCGCCAGGGCGCGGACCTCGTCGGCCTCGGGCCTGTTCCAGTTCGTCGACCAGACCTGGCTGTCGACCCTGAAGAAGCATGGCGCCAAATACGGCTACGCCCGCTACGCCGACCTGATCCAGCAGGGATCGGACGGCCGGTACCGGGTCGCCGGCGACGAGGCCCGCAAGGCGGTGCTGGGCCTGAAGCTGGACCCGCACGCCGCCTCGTTGATGGCCGGCGAGCTGGCCAGCGACCACGCCTCCTACCTGCGCGGCCGGGTGGGGCGCTCTCCCACCTCCGGCGAACTCTACGCCGCCCATTTCCTGGGCCCCCAGGGCTCGGCCCGGCTGATCGAGGCCGTCGGCAATGCGCCCGGGGCCAGCGCCGCGGCCCTGTTCCCCGACGCGGCGGCCGCCAACCGCTCGATCTTCTATCGCGAGGGGCGCCCGGCCACGGTCAGCGAGGTCTACGCCAACCTGACCCGAACGGGCGGCGGCGGGGCTGTTCCCGACACCGCGCCGGTCGTCAACGCGCCGGACGCCGACCAGGGCTTCGTCCAGTACGCCACCGGCCGCCGGCTGGAGCGCATCCAGCAGCAGCAGGAATTGGTCAGCCTGATCCTGCGCGGCCCGCAGGACGCCGACGACGGCTTCAGCTTTGCTTCGAACGGCGGCTCGTCGGCCTCGCGGATGGCCAGCTCGATGTTCTCGTCGGAAATGCTGCGCGTGCTGTCCGACGCCAGCGACGGCGGCAAGCGCCGGCGGTAGTCAGGCCGGGCTCAATCGAAACACGCCTCCAGCGTTGTCATCCCGGGCGGAGGACCGCGTAGCGGGCAGCAGACCCGGGACCCAGGGCCATCGCACCGCCTCAGCCCAGTCCCCTGGGTCCCGGACAGCCTCTGCGAGGTTTCCGGGATGACAACAAAAGTCGCTCTGAGATGAGCACCCTATTCCGGCGGTCCGATTGAGCTGGGCGCCGAAGTCACCCCCGCGATCTCCGCCGCCGACCACCCGATCTCCGCCAGCACCGCCGCCGTGTGCTCGCCCAGCCGCGGCGCGGGGCCGCGCGGTCCGTCCTCCGCGCCGGGGAACCGGGCCGGACCGGCCGGAGCGCGGAAGGTTCCGCCACGCCCGTCGGGGGTCTCCACGAAGCAGCCGGCCGCCGCGGCCTGCGGGTCGGTGAGCAGATCGCGCGGGGTTTGCCAAGGCGCCCAGGTGATGTCGCCGGCGTCGAGGGCCGCGGCGGCGGCGGCGTAGTCCATGGCCCCGAAAGCCTCGTCCAGGGTCTCGACCAGGGCGGGGCCGTTCTCGCGACGCAGCTTCGCGCTGGAAAAGCGCGGATCGTCGACCAACTCGGGTCGGCCGGCCGCCGCCGCGATCCGCGCCCAGTCGGTGGCGCCCTGGCGCGCCAGCAGGCAGATCCAGCGGCCGTCGCGGGTCTGGAAGAAGTTGGCCAGTGGCTGCACCGCCTCGCGCCGGGACCGGGTGGAGGCCAGCTTCCCGAACCGAAGCTGGATGGCCATGTCCGAGCCGATCGCATAGACGCCGGTGCGCAGCAGCGAGGTCTCGACCAGCCGGCCGACGCCGGTCCGCTGGCGTTCGTGCACGGCGGCGAGGATCGCCGACACGGTCGCCAGCGAGGTGACGTGGTCGCCCATGCCGGTGCGGATCGGGAAGGGCTCGGCGCCCTTGGGGGCGGTGATGGCTCCCACGCCCGCCCGCGACCAGAAGGCGGCCACGTCCATGCCCGGGCGGTCGGCGTCGGGACCTTCCAGGCCGTAGCCGGTCAGGCTGCAATAGATCAGGCGCGGATTGACGGCCTTCAGGGTCTCGTAGTCGAGCCCGGCCCGCGCCAGGCCGGCGGGGCGGACATTGGTCAGGAAGACGTCGGCGCCCTGGGCCAGGGCCTTGGCGGCGTCGCGGCCGGCCGGGGTGCGGATGTCCAGCACGACCGAGCGCTTGCCGCGGTTGTCCAGTTCGAAGATCGGGTTGGCGGCCTGGTCCGAGCCGATGGTGTCGAAGAAGCCGCGCATCGGATCGCCGTCGGGCGACTCGATCTTGATCACCTCGGCGCCCCAGTCGGCCATGATCCCGGCCGCGCCGGGGGCGGCGATGTAGGTGGCCAGCTCGATGACCCGCAGATCGCGCAGCATCCCGTCCTCCCGCGTCTTGTCGTTGCGGGCAGTGTGGACGAGTCAAACGGTTGTTGGGAAGCGGTTTAGGCGACCGCCGCCTGGTGGTTGGCGTTCTTGCGGTCGAGCGCGGCCGCGTCGGCCACGGCGCGGGCCACGGCCGCGACGCTGACCGGCTTGCGCAGGACGGTGTCCGCGCCGGCGTCCAGGCATTCGCGGGCCTCGTCGGCGTCGCCGCCGATCACCGCCACGATGGCCACGTCGCTGTTGCCGCCGTCCAGGGCGCGCAGGGCGGCGGCGGTCTGCGGGCCGTCCATGACTGGCATCCGGCCGTCCAGCATCACCAGGTCGAAGTCGCAGATCCGGGCCAGGTCCAGGGCGCGGCGGCCGTTCTGGGCGTGGACCACCTGGTGGCCCAACTGCTCGAGGATGGCCCGCAGCATGGCGGCGTTGAGGGCGTCGTCCTCGGCGATCAGGATCCGCAGGTTGCGGGGCGGGGCCCCGGCGGCCTCGACGGGCTGCGGCCCCTCGCCGCCGGCCGGCTCGGTCGCGCAGGGGGCGTTGTCGTCGAAGGGCAGGGTCAGGGTGAAGCAGCTGCCGACGCCGACGGCGCTGGTCGCCTCCAGGGCTCCGCCCATCAGCCGGGCCAGCTGGCGCGACAGCGACAGGCCCAGGCCCGCGCCGTTGACGCCCGCGCCGGTGCGCTCGACGCGCTGGAACGCCTGGAAGGCCTGGTCCATCTCCTCGGGCGACAGGCCGGGGCCGGTGTCGGCCACCGCGATGGCGATCTGGTTCTCGCGCCGCTCGACCCGCACCTCGATCCGGCCGCGCACGGTGTACTTGACGGCGTTGCCGACGATGTTGGCGATGATCTGGCGCGTGCGCAGGGGATCGCCGATCGCGGCGCCCAGCTGGCGGTGCTCCAGGTCCGGCTCGACGTGGACGGCCAGCTCCAGGCCCTTGGCCACGGCGTGCGGCCGGTCCAGCAGCACCAGGTCGCGGATCAGGCGGACGGGTTCGAAGGCCACGCTCTCGACGGCCAGGCGGCCGGACTCGGCGGTCTCGGAGTCCAGGGTGGCGTTGAGCACGGCGACCAGGTCCTGGGCGGCGTCGAGGGCGGCGTTCAGCTGCTCGCGGGAGGGGGCGGCGCGTCCGCCCTTGCCGGCGGCGGCGGCCAGCACGTGGGTCACGCCGGTCAGGCCGTTGCGGATCTCGTGGCTGAGGGTGGCGACGATGTCGGACTTGGAGCGGGCGGCGCGCTCGGCCGACTCCAGCACGTTCAGCCGCTCCTCCAGCAGGGCCTCGTGGGCCAGGGCCAGGGCGTGCTGGCGGCGCAGCATGCGGTTGAGGACCAGCGACAGAGCCATGGCCAGGGCGATGGCCCCGAAGGCCATGACGCCGGACCGCTCGCTCTGGGGATGGGCGAACAGCAGGTACAGCGGTCCGACGGCCGCGATCGGCGCGGTCACCAGCAGGGCCAGCAGGCCGGGGGCGGCGAAGAAGATGCAGACCACGGCCGCTCCGGCCGACAGCAGCAGCAGGGTCTCGCGCACGCCGCCGGCCCCGTCGGCGAAGACGGCCATCTGACACACCGCCACGGCCCACAGCAGGCCGGACATCACCTGCACCCGCGCGCGGCGGGCCAGGTCCTGGGCCGCGTCGGTGCGCAGCCAGGCGACCACGCCGTAGAAGACGCCCCAGTTGATCGCGAACACCGCGAAGCTGATCGCCATCCAGCCGGCGTTCTGCGCGAACGAACCGGCCCAGACGTAGATCGGCAGGCTGACGGCGAACACGGCCAGGGCGTAGGGCAGCAGGGCGGTCTGGGCGTCGAGCGCCAGGCGGGCGTCGGCGCCGCCGTCCGCGGGGGTGTTTTGTCGGCGCTCGGCGAACAAGGACTGATTCCTCGGCTGGTGAGGACAGACCCTAGGAGATCGCGGTTTGCGCCGCGTTACGGCTTATCGTTAACGACCGCGGCTTTGAGGGCAAACAATCGTTAAGCATACCGGGCGATGATCCGATTCCTCGCCGTTCCACGGGCTTGAGGGGAGAACGATGGCCACCACCCGCGCCGCCCTGACCGAACACGACATCCGCATGCTGGTGAAGGGCGCGACGCCCGACGAGCGGGCCCTGGCCGCCCACAAGCTGTGCCGCACCATCGACCGGGCCGAGCTGGATGAGGCGCAGCGCGCCCTGGCCGCCGAGATCCTGCGGGTGATGGCTGCCGACGCCGCCGAGCTGGTCCGCCGCGCCCTGGCCGTGACCCTGCGCAATTCGCCGACCCTGCCGGCCGACGTCGCCAACCGCCTGGCCCGCGACGTCGAGAGCGTGTCCCTGCCCGTGATCAGCTTCTCGCCGGTGTTCAGCGACGCCGACCTGGGCGAGATCGTCCGCCTGGGCGGGCCGGTGCGCCAGCTGGCCGTGGCCAGGCGTCCCAGGCTGTCGGGCAAGGTCGCCGCCCTGCTGGTTGAGCAAGGCGACGAGGAGGTGGTCGCCACCGTCTGCGCCAACGACAACGCCCGGATGTCGGAGACCGCCCTGCAGCGGGCGCTGGAGCGTTTCGCCAAGTCCGAGAAGGTGCTGACCGCCGTCGCCTATCGTTCGGCCCTGCCGCTGTCGGTGACCGAGCGCCTGATCGACATGGTCGGCGACCAGCTGCGCGACCACATCCTGGCCACCCATCCGCTGTCGGCCGAACGCACCCTGGAGCTCATCCTCGGCGCCAAGGAGCGGGCGACGATCGACCTGGTCGACCAGGCGGGCCGCGCCGCCGACGCCAAGGCCTTCGCCGCCCACCTGGCCAGCGTCGGCCGGCTGACGCCGTCGCTGCTGCTGCGCGGCCTGGCCCATGGCCACATGACCTTCTTCGAATGGGGCGTGGCCGAGCTGGCCGGCGTGCCGCATCACCGCACCTGGCTGATGATCCACGACGCCGGGACCCTGGGCCTGAAAGCGATCTGCGAGCGGGCCGGCCTGCCGCCGCGCCTGTTCCCGGCCCTGCGCGCCGGGGTCGACGCCTTCCACGCCCTGGAATACGACGGCCGCCCCGGCGACCGCGAGCGGTTCCAGGAGCACATGATCCAGCGCTTCCTGACCGCCTCGCCGGCGGTGTCGCGCGAGGACGCCGACTACCTGCTGGACCGGGCGGATCGCCTGCACGAGCAGGGCAAGGCGGCCGCGGCGGGGTAGGGGCTTCTCGGGCCCGTCCAGGTTCGGCTTTCCAGCAGCGCTTCCGGGATGACAACTCTCCGGGCCTTCCGGTCGGTTTGGATCGTTCGAACGTCTGTTCGAAATCCCTGGGCGCCACGCCGCTTCCGCGCCACTCTCTCTCGATGACAGACCCCATCCGCCCCGCCGCCACCATCCTGCTGTTGCGCGACCAGCCCGCGTTCGAGGTGCTGATGGTCAAGCGCCACCACCAGATCGACTTCGCCGGCGGGGCCCTGGTGTTTCCGGGCGGCAAGAGCCACGCCGGCGACCACGATCCGGCCTGGGCCGATCACGCCACCGGCTGGGAGAGCGTCGGCGAGGACGGCGCGTCGCTGCGCATCGCCGCCCTGCGCGAGGCCTATGAAGAGGCCGGCGTGCTGCTGGCCCGCGACGCGGCGGGCGGGCTCTACGCCGGCGAGGCGGCGATCGACGTGCGGGCGGCGGTGGCCGAGGACCGCCTGGCCTTCCTCGACGTGGTGCGCGACCTGGGCCTGAGGCTGGACCTGGCGGCCCTGACCCTCTTCGCCCGCTGGATCACCCCGCCGCTGACGGCCAAGCGGTTCGACACCTGGTTCTACGCCGCCCACGCGCCCCTGGCCCAACTGGCGATCTGCGACGGCCACGAGGCGGTCGACGCCGAATGGATCGCGCCGGGCGAGGCCCTGGACCTGGCCGCGTCGGGCCAGCGCAAGGTGATCTTCCCCACCCGCATGAACCTGCGACTGCTGGCGCAGAGCGCCAGCGCGGCGGCGGCGATCGAGACGGCGCGGGCCCGGCCGCTGGTCACCGTCGAGCCCTGGATCGAGGGGGCGTCGTTGCGGATCCAGCCCGACGCCGGCTACGGCGACGTGGCCGAGCCGCTGTCGGCGCTTTAGCCCGGGGCGAAGGGCCAAGGGTTCGAGCGTCCGCCTTGGGTGGGTTTCGGCCTCCACAAGCCCTCAGAGCCCCCCGCCTGACAGGGATCTGGGGACGAAACAGTTTCGTTCAAGAATTGGCGGGCGGCGATTTATGCGCAGTTTGTAGAGTCCTCAACGCAAGGGGAGGACGAAATGCGGGTGCTGTTGTCGACCTTTGGATCGCGCGGGGACGTCGAGCCGATGGCGGGCCTGGCCGCGGCCCTGCGGGCGCTGGGCGCGGAGGCGGTGGTGTGCGCCCCGCCGGACCCGGAACTCGCCGAGCTGGTGTCGCGAGCCGGCGCGTCGCTGGCGCCCGCCTTCACGCCGGTGCGCCGGTGGGTGGCCTCGGCGCTGGAGAGCCGGCCGCCCATGGACCTGTCCCAGCGCGCGGCGGGGGTTCTGACCGCCCAGTTCGAGGCCATCTCGGCGGCGGCAGAAGGCTGCGACGCGATCCTGGCCGCCGGCCTGTTCCCGTCCACCGCCGCGGCGCGATGCGTGGCCGAGCTGCGGGGCGTCCCGTACGTCTACGCGGCCTATTGTCCGGTCTTCCTGCCGTCGATCCACTACCGGCCGCTCCCGTTTCCCGGTCACCCGGTTCCGGCGGACGTGACCGACAACCGGGTGCTGTGGGCGCGGAACGCGGAGGCCATGAACGCCATCTTCGGGGCGGCGTTCGGAGCCCTCCGCGCCGAGAACGGCCTGCCGCCGGTGGACAATGTGCGCGACCACGTCTTCACCGATCGGCCCTGGCTGGCGTCGGATCCGGTCCTGAGCCCGTGGCGTCCGACGGACCTGCGCGAGGTGGTGCAGACCGGCGCCTGGATCCTGCCGGACGACCGTCCGCTGCCGCCGGCGCTGGACGCCTTCCTGAGCGCCGGCCCGCCGCCGGTCTATGTGGGTTTCGGCAGCATGCCCATGCAGACCCTGAACGATACGGGGCGGGCCGCCGTCGAGGCGGCTCGCGCGCAGGGCCGCCGGGTGCTCCTCGCCCACGGCTGGGCCGACCTGGCCCTGGCCGACGACCGGGGCGACGGTCTCGCGGTCGGCGAGGTCAACCAGCAGGCGCTGTTCGCCCGCGTGGCCGCGGTCATCCACCACGGTGGCGCGGGAACCACGACGACGGCCGCCCGGGCCGGCGCGCCGCAGGTGGTGGTTCCGCAGATCGCCGACCAGCCGTATTTCGCCGGCCGGGTGGCGGAGCTCGGCCTTGGTGTCGCGCACGACGGCCCCACGCCGAGCGTCCCGTCCCTGTCGGCCGCGCTCGGAACGGCCCTGGCGCCCGAGACCCGCGCACGGGCCGGCGCCGTGGCCGCTTCCATGCGTCCGGACGGGGCGATGGCGGCCGCCGAGCGGCTGCTCGCCTTGGTCGGCGGCGGCGGACGCGCGAACCCTTAAGGGGCCTGGATTTCAAGCTCGGTTAACCTAATCCGGTCACCTCTCTGGGCCTTGTGGATTTCGTGACTCGGGGCAGCGGCATGAGCGTCAACCAGCAACTCGACCAGCGCATGGCCTTCATGCGGTTCGACGATCGCGCGCGGGCGGCCCTGAAGGCGGCCAAGCCGGTGGTCGATGGCGAAATCCACGCCGCGCTCGACAGCTTCTACGACCAGGTCCGCGCCTATCCCCAGATGCGCGAGCTGTTCGCCAGCCGCGCCCAGATGGACGGGGCCCAGGCCCGCCAGGGCGACCACTGGCGCAAGATGGCGACCGCCGAGTTCGGCCCCGACTACGCCGCCGACGTGCGGCGCGTCGGCCAGGCCCATGTCCGCGCCGGCCTGGAGCCGCGCTGGTACATCGGCGGCTACGCCCTGGTGGTCGAGCATCTGGTCCGCGCCGTCCTGGCCAAGCGCGCGAAGGGCGGCCTTTTCGGCGGCAAGGGCGGGGGCGAGGTCTCCGACCAGGTCGTGGCCCTGGTCAAGGCCACCTTCCTGGACATGGACCTGGCCATCTCCAGCTATCTGGAGACCCTGCAGGAAGAACGCGAGCGGATGGCCGCCGAGCGCCAGGCCGCCGACCAGCGCCAGGCCGCCGCCGTGGCCGCCGTGGGCCAGGCCCTGGCGCGGCTGGCGGCGGGCGATCTCTCGGCCCGGGTCGAGGGTGAACTGTCGCCCGAATTCATGAGCCTGAAGGCCGACTTCGACCACGCCGCGGCCGCCCTGGCCGACACCATCAAGGCCGTGGAACGCGCCACCTCGGGCATCCGCTCGGGCGCCGACGACATCGCCCACGCCGCTGACGACCTGGCCCAGCGCACCGAGCAGCAGGCCGCGACCCTGGAAGAGACCGCCGCCGCCGTCGAGCAGCTGACCGCCACGGTCGACCGCACCGCCAAGAGCGCCAAGGCCGTCTCGGCCCAGGTCAGCGAAGCCGCCGCCGACGCCCAGCGCTCGGGCGCGATCGTGACCCGCGCCGCCGAGGCCATGACCCAGATCGAGAGCTCGTCGGCCAAGGTCTCGCAGATCCTGGGCGTCATCGACGAGATCGCCTTCCAGACCAACCTGCTGGCCCTGAACGCCGGTGTTGAAGCGGCCCGGGCCGGCGACGCCGGCCGCGGCTTCGCGGTGGTCGCCCAGGAAGTGCGGGCCCTGGCCCAGCGCTCGGCGGACGCGGCCAAGGAGATCAAGACCCTGATCGCCGACTCCAGCCGCCAGGTGGGCGAGGGCGTCGACCTCGTCGCCCAGACCAACCAGGCCCTGCGGGGCATCGTCGACAAGGTGGGCGTGATCGACACCCTGGTCGACGAGATCGCCGCCTCGGCCAACGAGCAGGCGTCCGCGCTCGGCCAGGTCAATGTGGCGGTCAACCAGCTGGACCAGGTGACCCAGCGCAACACGGCCATGGTCCAGCAGTCGACCGAGGCCACCCACGCCCTGCGCGCCGAGGCCGCGGACCTGTCCAACCACGTGGGCGGGTTCCGGACGGGGCCGGCGTCCTACGCGGCGGAGAATCCGGTCCACCAGCAGCACGCCCGCGTGGCCGCGTTCGCGCGACCGGGGCGGTGACGATGGCGCGGGAGGGGCGCATGCGCCGGCCCCCGCCGCGAACTTTGCTTTCCGCTTTCCGCGCGGAGGGCGCTATCAAGGCGGCATGGATCGTAGACGCAGAATCCTGATCGTCGGGGGCGGCACGGCCGGTTGGCTGACGGCCGCCTATCTGGCCAAGTCGCTGCGGATCGCCGAGCAGGCGCATCTGGAGATCACCCTGCTCGAGTCGCCCGACGTGGGCATCATCGGCGTGGGCGAGGCGACGTTTCCCACCATCCGCGCGACCCTGCAGTTCCTGGGCGTCGACGAGGCCCGGTTCATCCGCGAGACCTCGGCCACCTTCAAGCAGGGCATCCGTTTCAACGACTGGGCCTGGGCGCCGAAGGAAGGCGAAGGCGGGGGCGGCGAGCGCCACCAGTACTTCCATCCGTTCGAGGCCCCGTTCTCGACCGACGGCACGAGCCTGGCGCCCTACTGGTTGCTGCAGAACGAGGCGACCCGCGCGCCGTTCGCCGAGGCCATGACCATCCAGGCGCGGGTCGCCGACGCCCAGCGCGCGCCCAAGCGCCCGCACGAGGGCAACTTTTCTGGCCCGCTGAACTACGCCTATCATTTCGACGCCGCCAAGCTGGCCCAGGTGCTGGCCGAGCGGGCCCGCGAACTGGGCGTGCGCCACCTGCAGGGGCGGCTGACCCAGGTTGAGCTGGACGCGACCGGGGCCATCGACCACGTGGTCTGCGCCGAGCACGGCCGTCTGGAGGCCGAACTCTACATCGACTGCACCGGCTTCCACGCCGAGCTGATCGGCCAGGCCCTGAAGGCTCCGTTCAAGTCGGCGCGGCCGATCCTGTTCGCCGACCGGGCCCTGGCCTGCAAGATCCCCTACGACCGTCCCGACGCCCCGATCGAGAGCTTCACGGTCGCCACCGCCCACGAGGCCGGCTGGACCTGGGACATCGGCCTGAACGGCGCGCGCGGCGTCGGCTGCGTCTATTCCAGCGACCACGTCGACGACGGCCGGGCCGAGGCGATCCTGCGCGACTATGTGGGGCGGGGCGTCGAGATCACCCCCCGGGTGCTGTCGTTCGAAGCCGGCTATCGCACCAAGCAGTGGATCAAGAACTGCGTGGCCGTGGGCCTGTCGGCGGGGTTCCTGGAGCCCCTGGAGTCGACCGGGGTGGTGCTGATCGAGGCGGCGGTGGCGATCATCGCCGAGCTGTTCCCGCACAACGGCCCGATCAGCGCCCCGGCCTTGCGCTTCAACGAGCTGATGACGGCCCGCTTCGACAACATCATCACCTTCCTGAAGCTGCACTACTGCCTCAGCCAGCGCACCGAACCGTTCTGGCGCGAGAACGCCGACCCGGCCTCGATGCCCGAACGCCTGGTCGATCTCCTGGAGCAGTGGCGCTGGCGTCCGCCCACCCGCTACGACTTCATCCTGGACCTGGAGACCTTCGCCTTCTTCAACTACCAGTACATCCTGTACGGCATGGGCTTCAAAACCGACCTGTCGCCGGGACGCAGCGAGTTTCCGGACGTGGCGGCGGCCGAGAAGCTGTTCGCCAAGATCCGCAACTTCGGCGAACGCGCCACCCACGACCTGCCCAGCCACCGCGACCTGATCGCCCAGATCAACCGCTTCGGCTTCGACCGTTCGCTCGCGCCGGCCTGAGGCCGAGCGGGGATACTAGGGAATTCCCCAGCTGTTTCTTCCCGGCCGAAGCGCGCAGGCTCGTCGCCTTCCGTGGAAGGAGCCTATCCATGTTGAGCGCGGACGGCGGCGGCTCGGTCACCGCCACATCCCAGACGACCCATGTCGATCACACCGCCTCGGCCCAGATCGCGAGCCAGGTCGCGACCCAGGTCACCCCGCAGAGCGAGGCTGAGCGCGTCACGGGCCAGGCCGACGACCGGGCCAAGGCCCAGGCCTTCGCCACGGCCTACAACGCCGCCCCCGCCGACCAGCGCGAGGCTCTGGTGCGGGAAGTGTTCGCCAAGGACCCCGAGGCGCTGAACGGCTGGCTCAATCCCGAAAGCGTCAACACGCTGGTGAAGGACGGCTGGCTGACCGACAACGAGCGGGCGGGCCTGGCCGAGGCCGTCGCCATGGGGTTCAACCACGGCGCCATTCCGGTGGAGCCGGGCCAGGCCGCCTATTCGATCACCACCAGCCTGGCCTTCGACCGGATCCCGGTCCAGAACACCGGCCTGGCGCCCCACCTGGAGGTCGACGGCCTGCCGGCGGCCTACCAGTACGCCGACAACATCAACCAGTTCCTGGAGTTCTTCGGGTCCTCGCCCAGTCCCGAGGTCACCGCGTTCCGGACCAACTACGCCAATCACCTGATCGACACCTATGTCGAGAATCCCAAGCAGCAGAACTACGACGTGCGCGACGCCGCCGCCCACTTCGCGACCCAGATCCTGGCGGACAAGGCCGCGCCCCGCGAACTGGCCTCACAGGTCCTGTACGACCGCTACGGCGCCAAGCCGGACGACTTCCGCGCCTTCGCCCAGTACGCGGCCCAGGGCGGCCTCTACACGTCCGAGGCCTATCTGCAGAACATCACCGACATGTGGGGCGGCGACGAGCAGGCCAGCCGCTACGCCGTCGACGATCCGGTGATCGCCCTGGCCCAGGCGGCCGACGGCTATCGCGGCAACGTGCCGACCCACCTGGTGTCGCCGCTGGCCACCAAGGCCTCGGACTGGCTGGCCGCCGAGCTGACGGGCCTGGTCGCCGACCCGCCCGAGCTGTCCAACACCCACGAAAGCCTGGCCACCACCGAGCGGACCCAGGCGATCACCGGCGCGTTCATCAGCCATTCCGACGCGGTGCTGGACCGCTTCACCAATCCCGAGGTGGTGTCCGAGAACTATCGCGGCACGAACATGAACCAGTGGCAGTACAATCTCGACACGTTCTCGGGCTTCCTGCAGCGGACGATGTTCTCGTCCGACGTGATCGGCGGGGCCGCGGTGCGCGACAAGGTCCTGGACTATATCGGCGACCAGCGTCAGATCGTCGAGAGCGGTAAGAATCCCGGCAACCAGGCCGAGGAGCGCATCGCCCTGCTGAGCGCCACGACCGTGGAGTCGGTGCGCAACATCCAGGACGACATCGCCGCCGAGAAGGCCGAGCGCGAGGAATTGATCGGCTTCACCGTCGACCTGGCCCTGGCCGCCCTGCCTCTGCCCAGCAAGGCCAACGACGCGGTGACGGGCGCGCTGGGCGACCTGTTCGGCGCGGGACCGATCGCCACGGCGCTGAAGGACTTCTCGGGCCAGTTGGTGGACGCCGGCACGGGCCGCCTGACGGACGAGGCCAAGACCTGGCTCACCGACCATGCGACGCCTTCCGAGGCGCAGCTGCTGGACGCCTACACCGCGCAGGACGGCCTGACCGCCGCGACCGTGACCCTGTACGAACAGCAGAGCCGCAATCCGGGGATCGGCTCGGAACTGGCCGACGACTATCAGGACATCGTCAGGGCCTACAACGACTTCAACAATTGGGCCGACACCCGCTGAGCGGCGCTGACCTCGCACAAGAAAGCCCTCGCTCCGGCAGGAGAGCGAGGGCTTAGGGAAGCGACTTGTGGAAGTTAGGCGGCGGCCTTGGCGACCGCGCTGTCGATGGCGTCCAGCTCACCGGTTTCCCGGGCCTTCTTGCCGTAGACCACCTCGAACAACGGGCTGGCCATCACCGTGGTGACGATGGCCATCAGCACCAGCATCGAGAACAGGGTCGGGCCGATGATGCCCTTCTGCAGGCCGATGTTGATGATAATCAGCTCCATCAGGCCGCGCGAGTTCATCAGGGCGCCGATGCCCATGGCGGTGCTGTGGTTCTCGCCGGTGAGTCGGGCGGCGGCGTAGCAGGCGCCCCACTTGGCCAGGATCGAGCAGGCCAGGATGCCCAGGGCGATCAGCAGCAGCTGGGGCGAGTTGACCATGTCCATCCGGGTGTTCAGGCCCGAATAGGTGAAGAACATCGGCAGCAGCAGCACGACGGCGATCGGTTCGACCTTCTTCTTCAGCTCCTCCACCAGCAGGCCGCGCGGCATGACCACGCCCAGGATGAAGCCGCCGAAGATGGCGTGGATGCCGACGGCGTCCATCAGGAAGACCGAGACGCAGAAGGCCAGGATGATCAGGGCCAGGACCGAGGTGCTCATCTGGCCCTCGCGCTCGACCATGCGGCCCAGCGGCGCCAGGATCCTGGGGCCGACCAGGGTGACGAACAGCACCCAGGCCAGGCCGCCGCCGATGGCCAGGATCGCCACGCCGGGGCCGCCGCCGAAGGTCGCCAGCACCACGGCCAGCACGCACCACGAGACGGCGTCGTCGAAGGCGCCGGCGGTCAGGGACAGGGTGCCCAGCGAGGTCTTGGCCAAGCCGCGCTCATTGATAATGCGGGCCAGCATCGGGAAGGCGGTCAGGGCGATGCAGGCGCCCATGAACAGGGTGGCGGCGCCCTGGCTGATGGTCGGGGCGAACAGGCCTGGGACCTTCAGCAGGAACGGCGTGATGATCGCGGCGATCAGGAACGGGGCGGCGATGCCGGCGAACGACACGCTCATGGCGCTTTTGGCCTTGGCCTTGAAGTGATCGGCGTGGAAGCTGGTGCCGACCATGAACATGTAGAGCCCGACGCCGAGCTGGGCGCCGACATAGAGGACGTTCTTGGTTTCCTTGGGGAACAGCAGGCCCTGGAAGTGCGGGAACAGCAGGCCCAGCAGCGACGGGCCCAGGATGACGCCGGCGACCATCTCGCCCACCACCTGCGGCTGGCCGACCTTCTGGCCCAGCCAGCCGACCACGCGGCAGGCCAGCACGATCACGGCCAGCTGCAGGAAGAAGTGCACGCTGAAATCGGCCGGCGCGTAGCTGTGCGCGCCGGTGGCGGTGGCCGGACCGTGCGGGCCGAGTATGCCCGTCACCGTGCTGATGACGCTGGATATGATGTCGGACAAAGCGTCCCCCCTTTGTGAATCCTTCTCGGCGTTGCCCGCCGTTGAGGCCATGCCGCGCAGACTTGGCTTTTCGCCGCAAGTCGAATTTTCGTTTTTGGTGGACTGGCCCAGAAGATTGTTTTTGCTGGCGAATTCCCTGTTGCTCGAACGCCACAATGTAGTAACATACCTACAAGACAGCCTTGTCAATGTAGGTACATGAAGGTCATCTCGAGCCGTGACTTCAACCAGGATGTCAGCCAGGCCAAGCGCGCCGCGCGGATCGAGCCGGTGTTCGTCACCGACCGCGGCCGGACCACCCATGTGCTGATGAGCATCGAGGCCTATCGCAAGCTATCGGGCCAGGCCGAGACGATCGTCGACCTGCTGGCCCTGGCCGCGCCGGTCGTCCTGGATGTCGCCGACACCCGGTCGGACGACGCGTGGGACAACCCCGTGAACTGGCGCGGCTGATGTACCTGCTCGACACCGACATCGTCTTCGAGCTGCGCAACGCCAAGGGCGGGGGGACCGATCCGGGCCTGGCCGGCTGGGCCGCGGGCCAGGCCCGATCCAGCCTGTTCATCTCGGCGATCACCCTGCTGGAACTGGAAACCGGCGTGGCGCGCGTCGAGCGCAAGGACAAGGCGGCGGGCCTGGCCCTGCGCGCCTGGCTGAACGACCAGGTCGCCGTCGCCTTCGAGGGCCGCATCCTGCCGGTCGACGCCGCCGTCGTCCGGGGACGGGGCCGCCTGCCGCTGACCGACGCCCGCGACGCCCTGCTGGCGGCCACGGCCCTTGAGCACGGCCTGACCCTGGTCACCCGCAATGTCGCGGCCTTCAAGGTCAACCGGCTGAAGCTGTTCAATCCCTGGGGCTACAAGCCCGAGGCGCTGGACGACAGCGAAGACTGGGGCCAGGCCGCCAAGGCGGGGTCGCAGTGGTTGCGGAACATCTTCGTGCGGGGGTGATCCCGCGTCCGTCGCCGCATGGCGAGCGCCGATTGCATCTGTCGAATGATATCGTGAACAAATGGGGCGCCAGTCCCGGCCTTCCGTAGGTCGGCGGTAACGGGCCTCGACAGGGAGTCCTGCGCTTGTCAGCCCGAAGCTTGGGCCTTTCTAGCGGCGGAGCAGGGGGAGGTCTGGCGGGAAGCGTGGCCGTCGAAAGCCGTTGACAGCTTTCGAATTACATTGATATCGATAACAATGGGCCGACCGCGACGCTTCAAGGCGCCTTCGGTTTCGACAACGCGGTCGGTCAAGCGGGCTTCGAGTCTCGCGTCGAACAAGGTCGGGCCAAAGCCCGAAGGGGAGGAAGGAATGGGTGTTCAAAGCACCGCGCGCATCCGCATGCGCGCCCTGCGGGTTTCTCGCATGGCGCTGGCCCTGGCCGTCGGCGCGAGCGCCCTGGCGGCGACCGCGGCCCAGGCTCAATCGACGCCGGCGCCGGACCGCGCGGACGCCGAGGTCAACGCGGTCGACGAGGTGATCGTCACCGGCGTCATGGCCAACACCCAGGCCAGGAAGGCCAATGTGTCGTTCTCGGTGCTGAACGAAGACGACATGTCGAAGTTCACCCCCATCAGCGCCGACGACATGCTGCGCGACATGCCCGGGGTGGTGGTCGAATCCAACGACGGCGTCGCCCGCAACGAGGTGTTTACGCGCGGCATGACGATCGGGACGGGCGCCAACACCTCCGGCTATTTCTGGACGACCATCCTGGAAGACGGCCTGCCGGTGGTCCCCTTCAAGTTCAGCGGCTTCCAGGACGGCTACTTCTATCGCGCGGATATTTCGACCAGCCGGGTCGAGTCGGTCCGCGGCGGTTCGTCGGCGACCGGCGTGACCACCTCCGTGGGCTCCACCTTCAACTACATCACCGGCGCGGTCAGGCCGGGCGGGGTCATCCAGACCCGCCTCGGCTTCGAGGGCGAGGACCTTCACCTGTCGTGGAAGCAGGTCGACGGGTCGTATGGCTGGGTCAACAAGGCCGGCGACGCGGGGATCGGCGTCAGCGGCTTCTATCGCCGGTCGAACGGGCAGGTGGACCCGGGATGGGACCTGAACCACGGCGGCCAGTTCAAGGTGAACCTCTACAAGCAGTACCAGGGCGGCGGCGGATCGGGCTCGTTCAACGTGATCCTCAAGCACCTGGACGACACGAACGCCGAACTGACGACCTTCCAGCAGCCGACCTACGGCTACCAGGACGCCCAGGAGATCCCCGGCTTCGGCCGTGACGTGAACCTGTTCATGAACGGCGGCCGGCAGACCGTTCCAAACTACTTCAAGCCCGGCAGCCACACGCTCGATCCGTCGGCCGGCTATCGCTACAAGCAGGACGCCATTTCGCTCAACTGGCGTCACGACACCGACGGCGCCTGGGGCTTCACGGGCGCGCTGCGCCTGCAGAAGTCCGACTATCGGGGCCAGTCCTACAAGCCCCAGGGCCTGGCGTCATTGGCTTCGGCGGCGGCGACGCGCGAACGCTTCGGCCTGAACGTCAACAACCTGGACCGCACGCCCGGCTACTACGAGCTCTACAATTCGGCCGGCGCCCTGGTCGCCCGCGTCGCCAACAATGTCGCGGGCTCGCAGCTGGGGACGAACTACCGCACCGGCGCGGCCTGTCCGCGCGTCACGGCGACCACCTGGCAGACCAACAGCCTCTGCATCGTGGGCAACAGCCTGCCCAATCGCGACATCGACATGCGCGGGGGACTGGTCACCGCCACGATCCCGAGCGCCAACGGAACCTTCAATTCCGGGGTCGTGCCGGTCGCCAGCGCCTCGCAGGACCTGGTGTTGCTGACCCGGGCCGAAGACAACGACCGCGGGTCGAAGGACTCCATGGGCAATTTCACCGCCAGCTATCACGGCGAGTCCTACAACCTGAATTTCGGCGTCTACGTGGCCCGGTCCAACCAGGCCAATGACAACTGGGCCAACGGCCTGGGCGTGTCGGCCTGGGCCGACGGCCAGGTTCAGAACCTGAACGTCAAATACGTCACGGCGTCGGGAACGACCTATCAGCTGACCGACGCCGGCGGTTGGGGCTCCTATGGCAGCGGCCTGTTCACCACGGTGTCGCAGCGCGCCAGGATCCTGGAAACCTCGCCCTACGCCGGCTTCAGCTGGTCGCCGGGCAAGCACTGGGACTTCAACGGCAGCGTCAAGTACCAGCACTTCAACGCCAAGACGTATTCGGAGACCTGGGACACGCGCAATTCCGGGGCCCCCTCGCTGACCAACGGCGGGCTGGATGGCGATCCGCTGACCGTCTACGACAACCTCTACATGACCCAGACGGCGTCGAAGGTCATCCGCGCCGACCGGGCCCTCGGCGTCGTCGATTACAGCGTCTCCGTCGGATACAATTTCAACGACAAGCACAAGGTCTACTACCGGTACACCGACGCCAAGCAGCCGGCGGCGGGAGTCATCAACCGCTATTCGACCGTGGCCACCCTGGTGCGCCCGCTCGGCCCGACCGCCTTCATCAAGGGCCATGAGCTGGCCTATACGTTCGGCGATCGCAAGTTCAATGGCCAGATCACCTACTTCTACCAGAACTTCGCCGTGAACGACTACCCGACGGCGGTCGACAAGGACAATGTCTCGACCTACCTGCTGCCAGAAAACTTCAACAAATACTTCACGCGCGGGATCGAATCCTGGGCGAAGTGGCGGATCACGCGGAACCTGGAATGGTCGCCATCCGTGACCTACCTCAACGGCAAGACCACCGAGGCCTACAACTGGCTCAACACCGGCGCCAACGGCCTGGGCGTGGATGACGACGTCCTCCGCGTCGACTCGGGGATCCTGGCCCGGTCGCCGAAATGGACGGTGAGCAACACGCTTTCCTATCGATACAAGGACTTCCGCTTCAATGTCCGTCACCGCTGGATGGACGAGCGCAAGCTCAACACCAACGCCCTGGATCACCGTTTCCTGCCCAAGCAGGACAATGTGGACGTCTCGGTGCAGTACGAGGGCCTGGCCAAGACCAGGATCACCGTCGATGTCCGCAACCTGTTCGACACGCAGTACGTCTCGGCCTACGACCCGATGATCAGCAGCAACCTGCCCGCCAACGTCCAGGTCTATGACGTCGTCGCCCAGCTGCCGGAGTCGGGATACCTGCTCAAGCGCAACGCGCCGCGGTCGGTCTGGCTGACGGTCCGCAAGGAGTTCTAGGCGGTTGGCGGAGGGATCGGCCTGGCCGGCCCTGCGCCTTCGTCGATCCCGCGATCGCTCAAGGGGGGATGATGACCAGCAACCACGACCTGAAGCTTGTCGCGCCGTTCAGCCCGACCATCCTCAAGGCGACGATGCCGGACGGGATGGTCGAGCGGCTGAACGCGCGCATCGACGACCTGGTCCAGCGCGAGGACGAGGTCGCGGCCCGCGACTGGTCCGCCCACCTGGCGGGCGCGGTCAGCACCGAATTGCGGTTCACCGACATGATCCGGCGGACGCCCGAGGTCACCGACTTCCTCTACGATGTCGCGCGCACCTACGCCTATCGCTGCGAAAACGCCCTCATGCACTATGGTGACTACGAGCGGACCGAGGAGCTGGCGGACAAGAAGCTGCAGATCCAGATCAAGGAAGGCTGGATCAACGACATGGTCGCCGGCGACTACAACCCGGCCCATTTCCACCAGGGCTGCCTGTTCAGCAGCGTCGGCTATCTTCGCGTGCCGCCCGGCTACGAGGCGGAATTCCAGGCCGACAAGGCGCGCCAGAACACCGCCGGGTGCCTGCAGTTCATCGACAGCCGCAGCGCCGTGGGCGTGCGCAACCTGTTCGTCGTCAAGCCGGTCGTGGGCGAGTTCTACCTGTGGCCGTCATGGATGCTGCACTGCGTCTATCCGTTCAAGAGCCCGGGCGTGCGCCGGAGCATCGCGGTCAATCTCGCCCTGGCCTAGGCGGTGAGAACTGATATCGATATCATCAACGAGGCCGAAAGGCACAATGACAACGGCGGGGAGGAGGCACGTGGTGCGAGGCGTGATGCGGCGGGTTTCCGGCCTGGCCCTGGCGGCGTGCCTGATCAGCGGGGCGGCCCAGGGCCAGACCTTGCGCTCGGGCCATCCCTACCTGGCCTTCAGCGACAGGCACGTGGCGCAATTCCGCGCCCGAATGGCCGAGGATCCGGACGCCAAAGCGGCCTGGACACGCGCGCACGGCCAGGCCGACGAGGCCTTGACCCGCAAGCCGGCCAACGACCGCGAACTCAACGCCGCCCTGATGGACCTGGCCCTGGCCTATCGCATGACCGGCGAGCGCCGCTACGCCGATCGCGCCAAGGCCCTGCTGGACGTCTATGCGGCCCGGCCCAACTGGGTCACCGACAAGCCGCTGCTGGCCCGCGCGCCGGTCTGGAACTCCGACCTGGGCATGGGGACCAGCGCCTATGTCTACGGCCTGACGTTCGACGCGATCCACGACGCCCTGACCTCGGCCGAGCGCGACCGGCTGGCCAAGGCCCTGACCAAGGGCGCCATCAAGCCGATCCTGGGCGACTGGGTCGACGGCGCCGAGCGGATCCACAGCCTCGACACCATGGGCCACAACTGGTTCAGCCACATCGTGTTCGGCGCGGGCGTGGCGGCGATCGCGGTCAAGACGGAGGAGCCCCAGGCCGACGCCTGGATCCGGCGGATCGACGAGGCCGCCGAGGAATGGGCCGCCTACGACGGCAGCGCGATCGAGACCAAGCCCCAGCATTTCGCCGCCAACGGCGCCTTCGTCGAAAGCATCAACTACGCCGACTTCGCCGTCGAAGGCTATCTGAGGTTCAAGCGGGCCTGGCTCGACGCCTTCACCGAAAAGCCCGCGCCGACGCCCCGCCTGGCCGGGGTCGGCGACCTGTTCATCCAGAACCTCTATCCGACGGGGTCGGGCGCGCTGTCGTCCAACTTCGGCGACGGCAATCCCACCGCCAGCGGGGCGCACGCCCTCGTCAACCTGTGGGCCATCGGCGACCAGCAGCCCCGCTATCTCTGGTACCTGGACAAGGTGCGATCCAATCCCGGCCAGGATGTCTGGAACGAGCCCGAAAACATGCTGCAGTGGCCCTCCGCCAAGGCGCGGGCGGACGCGGCGCGCGGGCCCGGCCTGCCGACCCGCTGGATCGACCGGGACCTGGGCTCGGCGACGATGCGCTCGTCCTGGGATCGGGACGCGACCTTTCTGGCGCTCCGCTCGGGCTTCACCTGGAACCACAACCACGCCGACGCTGGCGGCTTCATCCTGTGGCACAAGGGCAAGCAGTTGCTGATCGACTCCGGCAACAGCAGCTATTCGCGGCCCGAATACGACGGCTACTACCGCCAGAGCGTGGCCCACAACGTCGTCACCCTGGACGGCAAGGCCGAGCCCCCCAGCAACACCTATGATGGCTCGCACTTCCCCGGGCGGGTCGACCATCTGGTCGACGCGGGCGACCTGCGCTTCGTCTGGGCCGACGCCACGGGGCCGAACGCCAGCGTCTTCGAGCGCAAGTACCGCAGCTTTCTGTGGGTGGGCGACGTGGTCCTGGTGATCGACGACCTGAAGGGCTGGCGGCCGGGCCAGTTCGAGTGGCTGCTGCACTACGAGGGCGAGGCCAAGCGGCAGGGCCAGGTGATCACGGTCAGGAACGGCGACGCCGAGGTGGCGGTCCAGCCGCTGTTTCCGCAGACCCTGCCCGACGGCGGCCTCCCCACCGACTATCCGGAGCTGCTGCGCATGGCCCAGGGCGAGGGCCTGAAGGACCACGCGCCTGACGAAGCCCAGCCCTATCTGCGGCTGCAGGCGCCGGGCGTGTCCGACCGCATGAAGTTCATCGTCGCCCTGACGCCCAACGGTCCGGCCAGCGCGCCCAGGATCGAACGCTTCGAGACCAAGGACTACCTGCTGGTCAGGGTCCACCAGAAGGGGCTGGTCACCGACGTCTATTTCAACCTGCTGGCCGACGGGCGCGTTCGCCACCGCAACGCCAACGCCAATCTCGGTGGATGGGAGACCGACGCCTATCTCCTGGCGCTGACCTATCCCGAGGGCGGCGGGGCGCAGAAGCCCCGGCGCTGGTTCGTCGCGGACGGCAGCTATCTGCGTCGCGACGGTCGGGTCGAACTGGATTCCCTGTCCAAGGCCTTCGTCGTCAAGACGGTGGGCGGGCAGGGCGTCGAGGCCAGCATCGACGGCCAGCCCGTCTACGCGATCCGCCTGGCCTGCGACGGCGCGCGGTCGATCACCGTGGATGGCGCGCCCAAGGCCTGCGAGCGCGACGTCGCGCTGGCGCGGCGAACCAACGCGACGCGCTGAAGTCGCTCCATGGGCCCGTCCGGCGCACGACGAAACTTGCCAAGGCCTTCCAGGACTGAGAAGTTATCGATAACGACGAGAGACGTCGGAATCGGTCGCCGGCCTGGCGCGACCGGCCGTTCCCCCGACGGGGCCTGGATCGACGCCGAGAGGGCGCGATGCGGCCAAGGTCACGGCGGCGATCCTTTCGTCCTCAACGCTCAAGGAGCCCGCACTTGGCCAAGGGCAAGACCAAAGTCGAAACGCCCCTGGCGCCGGAGTCCGGGCGGGCGGTGACCATTCACGACGTGGCGCGCTACGCCGGCGTCGCCTCGATGACCGTTTCGCGCGTCGTCAACGGCAACAGCTATGTCAGCGACGCCATGCGCGAGCGCGTGCAGGCGGCGGTCAAGGCGCTGAACTACTCGCCCAACCTGGCGGCGCGCAACACGCGGGCCGGCAGCACCGGGCCGCGGGTCGGCGTGCTCTACAGCAATCCCAGCGCCTCCTATCTCAGCGAGGTCATGCTGGGCGGCATCGAGCAGAGCTCCAAGCTGGGCACCCAGTTGGTCCTGGAAAGATCGACCGGCCTGGCCAGCCAGAAGGCCGCCGTGCGCCGTCTGCTGGACCAGGGCGTGGACGGCGTCATCCTGCCGCCGCCGCTGTGCGACTCCCGCCCGACCATCAACATGCTGCACGCCGCCGGTGTGAAGGTCCTGGCCCTGGCCACGGCCCGGCCGATGCACGACGTCTCGTCGGTGCGCATCGACGACTACCAGGGCGCGGTGGCCATGACCCGCCATCTGATCGAGCTGGGGCATTCCCGGATCGGCTTCATCAAGGGCGACCCGCAGCACACCCCCACCCAGCTGCGCTACGAGGGCTTCGTCGACGCCATGACCGCCGCCGGCCTGCCGATCGACCCCGACTGGGTGGTCCAGGGCCAGTTCACCTACCGCTCGGGCCTGGCGGCGGCCGAACTGCTGCTCAGCTCGGACGAGCGGCCCACGGCCATCTTCGCCAGCAACGACGACATGGCCGCGGCCGCCCTGGCCGTGGCCCACGGGCTGCAGATCGCCGTGCCCGAGGCGCTGACCGTCGTTGGCTTCGACGACACGCCGATCGCCAGCACCGTCTGGCCCGAGCTGACCACCATCCATCAGCCGATCAGCGCCATGGGCCGGGCGGCGGTGTCGCTGATCGTCGAGGAGATCAAGGCCGAGCGGGCCGGAAACGCGCGCGGTCCGACCCACCAGCTGATGAAGTTCACCCTGGTCAAGCGCGGCTCCTCGGGCCCGGCGCCGGCCAAGGCCCCGCAGCGTCGGCGGACCGCGAAGGCCTGACCTAAACCAGGGCGCGCGGGGCCGCCTGGGCGTCGGCTAGGACGTTCCACAGTCGCGCGGCTCCACGCACGCCCGAGGCGTCGCCCCAGCGGGCCGGGGCGATGCGGGCCGACCAGCGGTCGGAGAACACCCGGGGCGCGATCAGGGTTGGCAGGCGCTCGTAGATCTCGCCGACATTGGACAGGCCGCCGCCGAGCACCAGCACGTCGGGATCGGCGATGTTGACGAGCACGGCGATGGCCCGGCCCAGCCGGTCGACATAGCGCTCGAACGCCGCGACGGCTTCCGGCTCGCCCTGGCGGAACCGGGCGATGATCGCCTCGCCGCTGGCCTGGACGCCAGTGGTGGCCGTGAAGTCGTGCTGCAGGCCGGTGCCCGAGATCCACATCTCCAGGCAGCCGTGCTGGCCGCACCAGCATCGCGGACCCGGGGTTTCCCGCGGCGTCGGCCAGGGCAGGGGGATGTGTCCCCATTCGCCGGCGACGCCGTTGGGCCCCTCGACCAGGCGGCCGTCCACGGCCAGGCCCCCGCCGCACCCGGTGCCCAGGATGATGGCGAAGGCGACGCGCGCGCCGGCGGCGGCGCCATCGACCGCTTCGGACAGCGCCAGGCAATTGGCGTCGTTGGCCAGGCGCACCTCGCGGCCCAGGGCGGTGGTCAGGTCCTCCCGGAAGGTGCGGCCGTTCAGATAGACCGAGTTGGAATTGCGCATCACCCCGGTGCTCGGCGAGATCGAGCCGGGCGCGCCAATGCCGATCGTGCCGCGGCCGCCGGCCTGCTGCTCGACCTGGGCGATCAGGTCGCGCACGGTCTCGATCGCGGCGTCGTAGGCGCCGGGATTGGGGGCGCGCACGCGGGCCAGATAGTTGCCCTGGGCGTCCAGGGCGGCGGCCTCGACCTTGGTCCCGCCGAAATCAATGCCGACCTGGATCACCAGTAGGGCTCCCAGGCGCGCGTCAGCCGGACCAGGGCCTCCAGGAAGAAGTAGTCGCCCCAGATGCAGGCCTCGTCGACGCCCACGCCGTTGGGCATGTGGTAGACCGCATGGGCCAGGACGCCCGTGCCGGGCGGTCCGGGGGGCAGCAGGTAGCGCGTTCCCAGGGTCTCGACGGTCGCCAGGGCCGCGCCCTCGTAGGCGGCGCGGTCGGGGTCGGTCAGCGGCAGGCCGCGGGCCAGTTCCAGCAGGCCGCAGGCGGCGATCGCCGCCGCGGAACTGTCGCGCTCGTGCGGCGCGGCGGTGAACACCAGGTCCCAGCAGCAGATCCGGTCGGCCGGCAGGCGGTTGAGGTAGTAGTTGGCGAGACGGGCGCTCAGCGCCAGCAGCGACGGATCGGCCTTGTAGCGGTGGACCAGCGGAAAGCCGCTGATCCCCCAGGCCTGACCCCGCGCCCAGCACGAGCTGTCGCTGTAGCCTTGGTGGGTCTTGCCCATCCGCGGGGCGCCGGTGACCGGATCCATAAAGAAGGTGTGGAAGGTCGAGCTGTCGGGCCGCACGATATGGCGCGCGGCCTGTTCGATATGGCGGTCCGCCGCGTCGGCGAAGGTCCGGTCGCCGGTCGTCTGGCTGGCCCAGTAGAGCAGGGGCAGGTTCAGGTTGCAGTCGATGATCATCCGGCCGGCCTGGGCGGGATCGTTGAGGTCGCCCCAGGCCTGGATGATGCCGGCCTGCGGCAGGTAGCGGGCCAGCAGCAGGCGGGCGGCCTCCAGCGCGGCGTCGCGCGCGACGGTGTCGCCGGTCAGCTTGTAGGCCGCCACGCAGGACAGCGAATAGAGGAAGCCCAGGTCGTGGTGGTCGACGTTGACCCGACGGTCGACGCGGTCCTTGAAGCTCAGCACCTGGCGTTCGGCGGCCTGGCGGTAGCGCGCCTCGCCGCTGACCTCGTAGGCCAGCCACAGCATGCCGGTCCAGAAACCGTTGGTCCATTCGACATTGTCCATGGCGGGATAGACCCCGCCGGTGCTGGACGGCGCCGGGAAGGCGTCCGTGAACACCGCCAGATTGGCGTCGATGCGCTCGAGCACCGCCGCCAGGATGGCGTCGAGGGCGCCGCGGTCGGGCGCGCGGCCTTCCAGGGCGCTTCGCAGCTTCAGCGGTTCGCGGTTCGCGGGTTGGGCGTTGGGCATCGAGGAAGTCGGGAGCATGGATCAGTCGACCTTGGCGAGATCGGCGTCGGGGAGGGCGGTCTTGAGCGCCGCGTCGGCCCGGCCCGCGGACGCGGGCGTCGGCGACAGGGCGAACAGCGAGGCGGTCCAGAACAGCGCCGCGCCCAGGGCGATCAGCAGGTAGGTGTTGGGAAAGCCGATCAGGTCGTACGACTTGCCAACGATCGGCGAGAGGATCGCCAGGCCCAGGGAGTGGCCGAAGCTGACGCCCACCAGATAGAGGGTCGAGGCCAGCCGGGCCTCGAAATGGGCGGCGATGTAGCGGAAGATCGACACCGCCAGGATCGGCAGCTCCAGCGAATGGAGCATCTTCATCGCCGAGATCGCCACCGGCCCCTCGACCAGACCCGATCCGGTGATGCGGAAGATCATGATCGCGGCCGCCAGCAGGAGGCCGTTCTTGGCGCCCGTGCGGTTGACGATGAACGGGGCCACGAACAACATCCCCGCCTCGACGAAGATCTGGGCCGAGTTCAGGTAGCCGAACATCGCCGCCCCGTGCTTGGGGTCGGCGAACTGCGAGGCGTAGTAGGCGGGAAACTGCTGGTCGAAGACCAGGTAGAGGTTGGTCACCCCCAGGATCAGGACCATGAAGCCCCAGAACTTGGGCAGCTTCAGGATCGCCAGGGCGTCCAGCGGCTTGAGGCTTTCCGAGCGGGCCTGCTCGTCGGCGGCGCCCTCTATCCGGGTCATGGCCAGGATCGGCAGCAGCAGCAGGCCGGCCAGCGAGGCCAGGGAGAAGTTGATCAGCGGATCGATGTTGTAGAGCCGGCCCGAGAAGAACGCCGCGAAGGCGAAGCCTAGCGAGCCCCACAGCCGGGCGCGGCTGTACTCGAACCCGTCCTTGCGGCCGACGCGATCGACGTAGGACTCCAGGGCGTAGCTGCCAGCGATGAAGGTGACGCCCAGATACAGCCCGCCCAGGACCGCGCCCAGCAGGATGTTGGTCTTCAGCAGCGGACCGTAGACGAAGGCGAAGAAGGCGCCCGACAGCATCACCAGGGCGGCGATGACCCACAGGATGGTCTTCCGGAAGCCGACCTTGTCGGACAGGAAGCCGTAGATCGGCTGCGAGGCCATGGCGAAGATGAAGTTGGCCGAGAACACCACGCCGGTCTCGGCGCCGGTCAGGCCAAGGGTGCGCTTGAGCCACAGGGCCAGCAGCGAGATGCTCATCGCCTGGGCGAAGAAGTAGAGGAACAGGAAGGCGCTGAGCAGCGCGTAGTTCTTCTTTTTCATGGCCTCGAGCAACTCCTCCCCCCGTTTTGCGCCAGGCGGCGACGCGGCTCTGGAGCCGCACGGGTCGCCTTGTGATAATCGAAAGAGATATCGATACCAAACAAAATCCTCCGCGCCGATGCACAATGGAAATTGCTTGCCAACCGATGATGATATCGATAACAGAGGCGGCGGGCCGTTTAAGCCCTGTCCTGCGAATTTTCTCGGGTGGATTCCTCCTGACTCCGAGAACGGGGCGCCGGGCCTAGCCGGCGCCCCGCGTTTTTCGATTCGGCGGGGCGGTCGCCACGCCCCCGGCGGCGGGCCTGGCGCAGGAAGCGGCGCGATCCATTCCAGCCGACGGCGATCTCGAGCGGGGCGGATAGTGACACGCCCCGCCGAGTTGGCTAAGACTGTTGTGATATCGATATCAAGTGACGGCGTCCCAGCCGTCCTCCAGGGAGCGACGCCATGCGCAGACACAGAATTTCCCGATCCGCGGCGGCCGGGGCGCTGGTCGGGTCCGTGCTCGCGGGAATGGGGCTTTCGAGCGCGGCCGTCGCGCAGAGCGACACCGACCAGGGCGCGGCCGCGCGGGTCGACCCCAACCTGCAGATCTACGCCACGCCGCCCGCCAAGCTCGTCTACAGCCTGCACAACGACGATTTCACGGTGCGGGTGAGGCGTCCGGGCGGGCCCTGGCGCGATCTCTACGAGTACAACATCAAGGTCGACCAGGATCGCCCGCACGACGCTTCGCTGGTCCAGTTCGATTTCCGCGGGACCGTCGAGGTCGCCGTGCAGAAGAACAACGGCGACTTCAAGAGGGTCGAGGTCCGCCCCGGACGGAACGCGATCAAGACCATGGTGAAGGACGGGGTGGTCTTCTTCACCCTGGACCGGCCGCGGAACCTTTCGGTGGAGTTCGACGGCGACCGCCTGGGCAATCTGCACATCCTGGCGGGCGAGCCGATCGCCTCGCCGGCGCCGGGCCCCGGCGTCGTCGTCTACGGGCCCGGCCTGCACGTCCCGCCGGAGGGCGCGACCTCGTTCCCGGCGGCTTCCAACCAGACGATCTATCTCGCCGGCGGCGCGCTGATGCAGGGCGTGTTTCAGCCGACCAAGGTCGAGAACCTCAAGATCATCGGCCATGGAATGTTCCTGGAGTCCGACCAGCTGGTGGTCCAGGACTCGAAGAACGTGCTGATCCAGGGGCCGACCTTCCTCAACCCCATCCACGGCTCGCTGGCCTGCAGCTCGTCCAGCCAGGTGCGGTTCCACGACATCAAGGCGTTCGGCAAGGGCCCCTGGTCGGACGGGATCAATGTCTTCGCCTGCCAGGACGTCAATATCGAAGGGGCCTTCATCCGCACCTCGGACGACAGCGTAGCGATCTACGCCACCCGCAAGAACGGCGTGGGCGACACGCGCCGCGTCCGGGTGAGCCGCTCGATCTTCTGGCCCGACGTCGCGCATGCCATGTTCGTCGGGCTGCATGGCGACAGCGCCAAGCCCAACACGCTGCAGGACATCTCCTTCGACGACATCGACGTCCTCAACCTCGACGAGGACGACCCGGAATATGAGGGGGCGATGGCCATCAGCGCCGGCGACACCAACACCGTCCGCGACGTCACGTTCAGCAACATCCGCGTGGACCACATCGAGGAAGGCAAGCTGATCAATCTGCGGGTGGTCTATAACGCCAAGTACAGCACCAGTCCGGGCCTGCTGGTCGACGGCGTCCACTTCAGGAACGTCAGCTATACGGGATCGGGCTGGGCCGGGCCGTCGATCATCGCCGGCTACGCCCCGGACCGGCCCGTGCGCAACGTGACCTTCGACAACGTCACCATCGCTGGCCGCAGGTTGACCGGGCCGGCGCCGGAGGTCCTCGAGGTCGGTCCCCATGTGAGCGGGCTTTCCTTCAAGTAGGCCCCCGCCGCCGCGGTCGTCGATTTAGCCTAGGCGGCCGACGGCAAATCTTGGCTAGAATGCTCCTCGGAACCGTTCGCGCGGCAGCCCGTGGGAGATCTTCTTGAGCGGCAAACGACGACCCAGCGTGACCCTTCACGATGTGGCCAAGCACGCTGGCGTCTCCTCGATGACCGTCTCGCGGGTGATCAACGACTACGCCTTCATCAGCGAGGCGGCGCGGGCCAAGGTGCTGAAGTCGATCGACGAGCTGGGCTACCGCCCCAACGCCGTGGCGCGCGCCACGCGCACCGGCGTGGCCCAGGTGGGGGTGCTGTACTCCAATCCCAATTCGTCCAATCTCAGCGCGTTCCTGATGGGCGCCTTCCGCAAGGCCGGAGAGATCGGCTGCCAGCTCCTGATCGAGCCCACGGCGGCCCATCCCACCTCGGCCAGGGCGGTGGTCAAGCTGATCGACGCGGGCGTCGGGGCGGTGGTCCTGCCGCCGCCGCTGTGCGACGACGCCAAGATCCTCAAGCTGCTGGCCGCCGCTGGCGTCGAGCCCGTCAGCTTCGCCACCGCCAGACCGTCGCCGGGCGTGACCTCGGTCGCGATCGACGACTTCGAAGGGGCGGCGATGATGACCCGGCACCTGATCGAGCTGGGGCACGTCGACATCGCCTTCGTCCGGGGGGATCCCTCGCACTCGACCTCGACGCGGCGCGAGGAGGGCTTTCGGGCGACCATGGCCCAGGCGGGCCTGGCCGTGGCCGACACCTATGTCGTCGAGGGCGCCTTCACCTACCGCTCGGGCCTGACGGCGGCCAGCCAGTTGCTGGGCCTGCGCCGCCGGCCCTCGGCGATCTTCGCCAGCAACGACGACATGGCCGCCGCCGTCAGCGCCGTCGCCCATGGCATGGGCATCGCCGTGCCGACCGAACTCAGCATCGCCGGCTTCGACGACACGCCCGTCGCCTCCACGATCTGGCCGCAGCTGACGACCATCCATCAGCCGATCGCCGACATGGCCGCCACGGCGGTGGACCTGGCGGCGGGGTTGGCGCGGCGCGAGTCCGACAATGACCAGGGGCGCAAGCACATCCTGGCCGAACTGACCCTGGTCGTCCGCCAGTCAACCGCGCCGCCAGCCAGCTGAAGCGTGTTCTCCTCGACGCCGGTTGGCGCGGCGGGCCGGGGCGCGTGGTCGTGATTGACGCCCCGGAAGGGGTGATGATATCGATATCAAACGTCGCGTCACGAAATGTCGCCGACGAGAAAACAGGTCGCGGCCAAGGCGCCGAAGGCCAGGCCGTCTGGGAGGCGTCGATGATCAGCCCGCTCTTCAAGCGCGTTCGCGTTCGCCCCGCGCATGGACCCGGAGCGTGCTGATGGTCCGCCGGCCCGTCGATCGTCGTCGCTTCGTGCTCCTGGCCGCCGCCGCGGCCGCGCCGCTTGGCCTGGCGAGCGCCGCCCTGGCCGCGCCGCGCGAAGGTTCCGCGCCCTCGCGGGTGGTCTCGCCCGACGGCCGGGTGCGGCTGGACCTGAGGCTGGGGGACGGCGACCTGTCCTGGAGCGTCCTGCGCGAGGGCCGCCCGGTTCTTCGCCCGAGCCGATTGGGACTGGTCCTGGCCGATGGCGACAAGCTCGGGGCGGGCGCGACGATCGTCTCGGTGTCGCGGCGACGATTGACGGGAACCTGGACGCCGACCTTCGGCGTGAAGGCCGCCTACAGCCAGGCCTGCGAGGAGATCACCGTCGAGCTGCGGGATCCCAAGACCGGGATCGCCTTCGCCGTGGTGGCCAGGGTCTATGACGCCGGCTGCGCGGTTCGCTACGTCCTTCGCCAGGCGCCGGGCGGACGGGGCGTGACCCTGGTCGGCGAGGCCACCGGCTTCAACCTGCCCGACGGTGTCGAGGTCTATTCCAGCCGGGACGAAGGCGAGTACCAGCGCTCCACGCCGGCCGCCTTGGCGCCGGTCGTGCACCCGGACCTGACGGCAAGCTCCGACGTCGGTCCCCTGGCCGACCTGCCGGTCACCGCCGTGGCGGCCGATGGGGGCGCGGTGCTGATCGCCGAGTCCGATCGCCTGCACTATCCGCGCGCCATGCTGCGTCCGGCCGCCGACCAGGCTGACGGGCTGGCGGTCCACCTGATGCACTATCCGGGCCGCGCCACCGGCTGGTCGGGACCGGGCGACACGCCGCCGGCCCCGACCTTCCGGCTCGACGTGGGCCAGGCCACGCCCTGGCGCGTCCTGATCCTGGCCGACGACGTCGCGGGCCTGATCGAGCGCGCCGACCTGATCCCGACCCTGGCCACGCCCAACATCCTGGGGGACGTCAGCTGGGTGAAGCCGGGCAGGGCGGTGCGGATCCGCAAGCCCTACAGCACCGAGGCCAGCCTGAAGGTGGTGGAGTTCGCGGCCGCGCGGAAGCTCGACTATGTCGAGTTCGACGCCCACTGGTACGGCGACGGCACCGATCCGGGCGACGCCACCGTGCCGATCGCGGGGCTGGATCTGCAGCGCATCATCGACGCGGCCCGCGCCAAGGGGATCGGCATGATCCTCTATGTCGACCGCGTGCCGGCCATGCGCCAGCGGGACGCGATCCTGGACACCTACCGGCGCTGGGGCGTGGCGGGGATAAAGTTCGGCTTCGTCTGGGAAGGCCGGCAGGCCGACAACGACTTCATCTTCGACCTGGTCAAGGCCTGCGGCGAGCACCGGCTGCTGGTCAATCTGCACGACAACCTGCGCCCGGCCGGCCTGGAACGGACCCTGCCCAACTATGTCGCCCTGGAAGGCGTGCGCGGCAACGAGCAGTTCCCGACCGCCCGCCACAACGTCACCCTGCCGTTCACCCGCGCGGTGGCCGGGCCGATCGACTATACGATCTGCTACGCCCATCCGAAGAACCAGACGACCAACGCCCACCAACTGGCGATGGCGGCGGTCTACTACAATCCGCTGACCTTCCTCTATTGGTACGACACGCCGGACAAGTACGCCGGCCGGCCCTGGCCCGACTTGCGATGGTTCGACGAGTGCCCGACCACCTGGGACGAGACCCGGGCCCTGTCCGGCGCCATCGGCGAGCACGTGATGGTCGCCCGCCGCCACGGCAAGCGCTGGTTCCTGGGGGCGATGACCAATGAGGCGCCACGTGTCCTGAAGGCGTCGCTGGGGTTCCTGGGGCGTGGACGATGGATGGCGACGGTGTTCGCCGACGGTCCTCGCGCGGGCGCGGCGTTCGAGACGCCGGTGGTCATCCGCAAGGTTCCGGTCACCGCCGCGACGGTGCTGTCGCTGGCCCTGGCGCCCAGCGGCGGCCAGGCCATCCTGTTCGAGCCCCTGTAGCGGAGACGCCCGTGCCCTGGACCCAATCCATCGTCGGCGCGCTCCTGGCCTGCGTCACCGGCGCCTCGGCCCTGGCCCAGCCTGGCCCTCCGCCCTTCGCCGCCGACCAGGGGGACGGGACCTATCGCAACCCCGTGCTGGCTGGCGACTATTCCGATCCGGACGTCGTCCGGGTGGGCGAGGCCTATTATCTGGTGGCCTCGTCGTTTACCAACGTGCCGGGCCTGCCGATCCTGAAGTCGACCGACCTGGTCAACTGGACGCTGATCGGCCACGCCCTGCCGCGGATCACCCCCGTGGCCCATCACGCGACGCCGCGGCGCGGCGGCGGCGTCTGGGCGCCGGCCATCCGCCACCGCGGCGGCAGGTTCATGATCTACTATCCCGATCCGGACTTCGGGATCTTCCTGGTCACGGCGACCGACCCGGCCGGGCCGTGGAGCGCGCCGGTGCTGGTCGACGACAGCAAGGGCGCGATCGACCCGGCGCCCTTCTGGGACGACGACGGCCAGGGCTGGCTGGTGCACGCCTGGGCCGGCAGCCGGGCGGGGTTCAGCAACGTCATCACCGCGCGGCGCCTGAACGCGGCCGGCGACAGGACGGTCGGCGAGCCAGTGACCCTGATCGACGGCGCCAAGCTCCCGGAGGTGGCCACCACGTTCGGACCGTCGCCCTGGTTCACCACCGAGGGGCCCAAGCTCTACAAGCGCGACGGCTGGTACTACATCTTCGCCCCGTCCGGCAGCGTGAAGGGCGGCTGGCAGGGCGTCTTCCGGTCGCGCGCGCTGCTGGGCCCCTACGAAGGCCGCAACGTCCTCGACCAGGGCAAGACCCAGATCAACGGACCCCACCAGGGCGCCTGGGTGACCACGCCCAAGGGCGAGGACTGGTTCCTGCACTTCCAGGACACCGACTCCTACGGCCGGCGGGTCTGGCTGGAGCCCATGGTCTGGAAAGACGGCTGGCCGGTGATCGGCGAGGACCTCGACGGCGACGGCCGGGGCGAGCCGGCGCTGCGGTGGCGCAAGCCTAAGGTCGACAAGCCCGTGACGCCGTCCGTGGTCCAGGCCAGCGACGGGTTCGACGGCGCCTTGTCCCTGGCCTGGCAGTGGAACGCCAATCCCGGCGACGACTGGGCCAGCCTGACGGCCAGGCCCGGCGCCCTGCGCCTGAAATCGATCTCCTCGCCGGAAAACCTTTGGGAAGCCGGCACGTTGCTGACCCAGAAGCTGCCCGGCCCGACCTTCAGCGCGACGACCAGGATCGATTTCGCGCCCAAGGCGGTCGGCGAGCGCGCCGGCCTGGTGATGTTCGGCGCCGACTACGCCTGGATCGGCCTGGAGAAGACGGCCGACGGCGTGCGCCTGGTCCGGGTGGACCGCATCGGCGCCGACGCCTTCCAGCCCGAGCGCGTCACCGTCGGCCTGACCTCGGCGCCGGCCAGTATCTATCTGAAGCTCAGCGCCTCGCCGGTCACCGTCGCCGACCCGCCGCCGAGCTTTCCGCACTATGCGCCGTCGATGCTGCGTTCGACCCATGCCCGGGTCGTGTTCAGCTACAGCCTAGACGGCGTGTCCTATACGCCGCTCGGCGATCCGTTCATCAGCAAGCCGGGGCGATGGGTGGGCGCGCAGATGGGCGTCTTCTCCCAGGCCGCCGCGGGGCGACCGGCCTATACCGCCACGCGGATCGGATGGACCGACATCGACTCGTTCGACGTCACGCCCTGACCCGCTCCGGCCAAGCGCCACGGGAATGATATCGATAACTACTCCTGCGTGCGCCACGGCGCGCAAAGGGCGTCATTTTGTCTCAGCTGACCGACAATTCGCCAATAGTAGGACAATTGACATATTGCCATTCGGCTTGATATCGATAACAGTACTTCAGCGGCGGACACGGTCGCCAGAACGAAAACGAAATGGCCTCGGCGTCGCCGCGGGCCGTTCAGGAGCGAAACGAAGAGGCTAACCGCAACTGCGTCCGAGCGTCACGGCAGAGCCGGGCGCGCGCTGCGCTACCGTCGCCCCGACCGGGCGGCGCAACGAGACAATCCGGAGGGGAACACCATGTCGAAGCCAACCCGCAACCGATCGGCCCACGGCCGACTCCTGGCCACCGCGTCGATGACCGCCCTGCTGGCGGCCGGCTGGACGGCGGCCAGCGCCCAGACGGCGTCCGCGCCCGCCAACGACACGGCCGTCGAGGAGGTGGTGGTCACCGGCATTCGCCAGAGCCTGCAGTCGGCGGTGTCGATGAAGAAGAACACCATGGAGGTGGTGGACTCCATCCGCGCCGAGGACATCGGCAAGCTGCCCGATCCCAACGTCGCCGAGACCCTGACCCGCGTGCCGGGCGTGCAGGGCTACCGCTACGGCGGCGAAGGCGCCTCGCCGGTCGGCGTCGGCTCGGGCCTGACCATCCGCGGCCTGTCGGGCCAGACGGCGTCGCAGGTCGACGGCCGCGCCTACTTCACCGCCGGCGGCAGCGAGTTCAACATCGAGGCGGCCATCCCGGGCATGATCGCCGGGCTCGACGTCTACAAGAACCCGTCGGCCGAGCACATCGAGGGCGGCATCGGCGGCCTGGTGGATGTCCGCACCCGCCGCCCGCTGGACCTGAAGGGCTTCACCGCCAGCGCCGCGATCAGCGGCAAGTACAACGACATGGTCAAGAGCCTGCAGCCCGAATACTTCGGCCTGGTCGCCAATCGCTGGAACGTCGGCGACGGCGAGATGGGACTGCTGCTGGCCGCCAACTACCAGAAGAGCTGGAACCGTTCGGACAACGCTCCCGGCCCCGGCGGCACGAACCTGCGCCGGGTGGCGGCGGCCAACAGCAGCGACTGCAGCGCCGCCAACCTGGGCTCGGCCTATAATGCGACCCTGGCCGGCCGTTCGGATCTCAACTGCCTGCTGACCGTCACCAACGCCGACGCCTTGGCCATGACGCCGGCCCAACGCGCCAACCTGGTCAATTTCGCCGGCGTGCAGATCAACCAGAACGAGGAAGACATCCAGCGCACCCGCAAGGGTGTCAACGGCGCGTTCCAGTGGAAGCCGAAGTCGAACCTCGAATTCTACATCGACGGCAACTACAACTCGTACCTCTACCACCAGAGCTACCGGTTCCTGAATTCCAGCGACAGCCGCTACGTCCAGAACCTGACGACCACGCCGTTCAGCACCAACGAGGGCCTGGCGAGCCGTAACGCCAACGGCGGCGAGGACGCGATCCTGGCCGGGCAGCGCTTCGCCGGCGGCACGTTCGTCGGCTCGACCTTCAGCAGCACTGGCGGCGAAGAGCACCGGCTCTACAAGACCTGGATCCTGGCCGGCGGCAGCAAGTGGAGCCCGACCGACGACCTGGACCTGAAGTTCGACCTCTCCTACGTCAAGGCCGACCAGCATCAGGACAACCGTGCGGTCGTCATGACTCCCCGGGCCGGCCTGACCTGGAACACCACCCGCGCCATCGGCATGCCGCAACAGGTCTCGATCTCGGGTCCGGATCTTGGCAGCCCGAGCACCTGGGTGTTCCAGAACTACGCCAACGGCACCAACAACGTCTATGACGATGCTGGCCTGGCCGCCCAGTTCGACGGCAAGTACAAGCTGCACGACAGCTTCATCGAGGCCATCAAGTTCGGCACGCGATATTATCGCAAGAAGTCGAAGTTCTATAACTACTCGTTCAGCGGCAAGAACCTGACGACCGACGGCCTGGGTCTGGCGGCCAATCAGTCGAACGCCATCTTCGCCACCAGCGCCGCAGACCTGGTCAACGGCTCGCACACCAACTGGCTGGACGGCGACGCCGGCTACGGCGGCGGCTTCCTGACCTTCAACCCGGACGCGCTGCTCGGCGACAACGTCCGCAACCGCTTCCCCCTGGCCGGCATCCCGGCCGAGGACTCCCTGCCCGAGATCGTCCAGTCGCGCCGCCTGGCGACCGAGCAGACCTTCGCCGGCTATGGCGTCGCCGACTTCTCGTTCCTGAACGACAAGATCCGCGGCAACATCGGCGCCCGGGTGGTCCGCACCGAACTGGACGCCGAGGCCCGAATCTTCGACGCCACCGGTGCGATCGTCCCCAACAAGAGCAGCAACGCCTATACGGACATCCTGCCGACCTTCAACGTCACCGGCTACATCACGCCCGACACCCTGGTGCGGTTCGGCTATGGCCAGGGCCTGACGCGCCCCAGCGTCGGCGACATCAATCCGACGATCTCGGTCAACACCACCAACGGCACCGGATCGCAGGGCAACGCCGACCTGGCGCCGCTGCGGGCCGACAGCTACGACCTGTCGTTCGAGAAGTACTTCAACAACACCAGCTATGTGTCCGCCGCGGTGTTCTACAAGGACGTCAAGGGCTTCGTCCTGGGCGTCGAGGAATGCCAGACCGTGGCGATCGCCGCGCCCTATTCGGGAACCACGCCGAACAGCTGCCCCACCGGCCAGTATCGGGTCACCAAGCCGGTCAACGCCCAGCCGGGTTACGCCAAGGGCGTGGAACTGGCCTTCCAGACCTTCTTCGACTACGGCTTCCTGCCGGATGTACTGAAGAACTTCGGCGTCCAGGGCTCCTACACCTACGTCAAGACCGAACTGCCGCTGAAGCTGACCGGCGCCTCGGGTCCGGTCACCAACGTTCGCCAGCCCTTCCAGTCGGACAACAACTACAGCATCGCCGGCCTCTACGAGAACGGCTTCATGTCGGCCCGCCTGGTCTACACCTACCGCTCGGATTTCGTGCTGTTCGGGGTCTCGGCCAACCCGATCGACGGCCGTTACCTAAAGGGCTACGGCCTGCTCGATGCGTCGGTGAACTTCAACCTGCGCAAGGACCTGACCCTGTCGCTGACGGCGTCGAACATCACCAACAAGGCGCCCCAGCGCTATGTGGGCGAGCCCGACAACGGCTACGACACCGACATCCTGCGCCAGGCCTTCATGAACGGCCGCATCTACGGGGTGAGCCTCCGCTACAAGTTTGGCGGCTAGCCCGGTCACGTATCCTCCCCCTGCTGCGCCGCCCTTCGGGGCGGCGCTTTTTTGCGTGGAAGGGGCCGCCGCCGGGTCATCCGGGCGGCCTGCTCCGCGACGCCAGCGAGGCCGCGAAGACGGGCAGGGCCAGCAGGGTCAGGGCCGTGGAGGTCAGCAGGCCGCCGATGACGACCGTGGCCAGCGGCTTCTGCACCTCAGCCCCGGCGCCGATGGCGATCGCCATGGGCAGGAAGCCCAGCATGGCGACCAGGGCGGTGGTCAGGACCGCCCGGAGGCGACCCGCCGTACCGGTGACCACCGCCTCGACGGGGGCGAGCCCCATGGCCAGCTGCTGCCGGATGCTCTGCATCAGCACCAGGCCGTTCAAGGTCGCCACCCCCGACACCGCGATGAAGCCGACGGCCGCCGAGATCGAGAACGGCATGCCGCGCAGCGCCAGGGCCGCCGCGCCGCCGACCAGGGCCAGGGGCACGCAGGCGAAGACCAGCGCCGCCTCCGCCGCCGAGCCCAGGGCGAAATAGAGCAGGACGGCGATCACCAGGAACACGACCGGCACGATCACCATGAGGCGGGCCGAGGCCCGCTCCAGGTTCTCGAACTGTCCCCCCCAGTCCAGCCAGGAGCCGGCGGGCAGGGGAACCTGATCGCGGACCGCGACCTTGGCGTCGGCGACGAAGCCGCCCAGGTCGCGGCCCCGGACATTGGCCTGGACGACGATGCGCCGCTTGCCGTTCTCGCGGCTGATCTGGTTGGGCCCCTCGGCGGCGTCGAAGCGGGCCACGGTCGAGAGCGGGATGGCCGCCGTGCCGGGCGGCGCGCCTTCCGGCATGACCGGCAGCTGGCCCATGACGGCCGGGTCGTTGCGGCGCTGCTCGTCCAGGCGCACGACCACGTCGAACCGCCGGTCGCCCTCGAGGATGTGACCCGCCTCGCGTCCGCCCAGGCCGATGGCCAGGGCGTCGGCGGCGTCGCTGGCGTGGACGCCCAGGGCGGCGGCCGCCGTACGGTCCACCGTGGCGGTGATCGTCGGCTGGCCCGAGACCTGTTCGACCTTGACGTCGGCCGCGCCCCGCACCCCGCGCAGGGCCTTGGCCACCTTCTGGGCCGTCTGGTCCATGACCGCGAAGTCGTCGCCATGGACGCTGACGGCGACGTCTGAGCGGACCCCCGCGATCAGCTCGTTGAACCGCATCTGGATCGGCTGGGTGAACTCGTAGGCGTTGCCCAGGTGCTGGCCCAGCGCCGCCTCCATGCGCGAGACCAGCTCCGTCTTGGGCAGGCGCGGGTCGGGCCACTGCTTGCGCGGCTTGAGGATGACGAAGGTGTCCGAGGCGCTGGGCGGCATGGGGTCGGAGGCGATCTCGGCGGTGCCCGTGCGGGTGAAGACCAGGGCGACCTCCGGCATGGCCGCCAGGGTCTTCTCGACCCGGAACTGCATGGCCTGGCTCTGCTCCAGCGAGATCGACGGCACGCGCGAGGCCTGGACCATCAGGTCGCCCTCGTCGAGCGTCGGGATGAACTCGCGGCCCAGGCTCAGGAAGGCGACGAGGCCAACCAGCAGAGCGACGCCCGCGCCCGCCGCCACCGCGACCGGCCGGGCGACGAGGCGGCGCAGCAGGGGCTCGAACCGCGCGCGGGCGGCGGTCATGACCCGGGTCTCCCCATGCCCCCTGGGCTCGCCGATCAGCAGGGCGGCCATGGCGGGCACGAAGGTCAGGGACAGCAGGAAGGCGCCGGCCAGGGCGAACATCACCGTCGCCGCCATGGGGCCGAACATCTTGCCCTCCACCCCCTCGAAGGCCAGCAGCGGCGCATAGACCATCAGGATGATGGCCTGGCCGAAGGCCGCCGGCCGGGCCATCTCCCGGGCCGAGGACGCGGCGATCTCGATCCGCTCGCGGGCCTCCAGCGGCCGGCCCAGGTCCCGCCGGCGGAGCGCCAGCCGGCCCAGGGTGTTCTCGATCACCACCACGGCGCCATCGACGATCAGGCCGAAGTCCAGGGCCCCCAGGCTCATCAGGTTGCCGCTGATCCCGAACCGCCGCATGGCGATGGCGGCGAACAGGAACGACAGCGGAATGACCAGGGCGGTGATGATCGCCGCCCGGATGTTGCCCAGGGCCACGAACAGCACCGCGATGACCAGCAGGGCGCCGAAGGCCAGGTTGTGCTCGACGGTGGCGATGGTGGCGTCGACCAGGTCGGTGCGGTCCAGCACCGGCTTGACCACCACGCCGGCCGGCAGGCTGGCCTGGATCGTCTTCAGGCGTTCGCCGACCCGCGCGGCGACGGTCCGGCTGTTCTCGCCCGCCAGCATCAAGGCGGTGCCGATCACCACTTCGCGGCCCGCCTCGCTGGCCGAGCCCAGGCGCGGGGCCTGGCCGGTCACGACGGTGGCGACGTCGGAGACGCGGACCACCGATCCGCCGCGTCGCCCGACCGGGGTCTCGGCCAGTTCGGCCAGGGTCTTCACCCGGGCGTCGGCGCGCACGATATAGGCCTCGCCGCCGCGCTGGACATAGCCCGCGCCCTCAACGCGGTTGGCGTGCTCGAGCGCCTCGATCAGCTGCGGCAGGCTGATGCCGAAGGCCGACAGCTTGGCCGGGTCGGGCTGGACGACATACTGCTTGACGTAGCCGCCCAGCACGTCGATCCCCGCCACGCCCTTCAGCGTCTTCAGCTGCGGGGCGACGATCCAGTCCTGGACCGTGCGCAGGTAGGTGGCCTTCTCGACGTCGGTGGTCAGGCGGTCGCCCTCGGGGGTGACATAGACCGCGCCGGGCCGCGCGGCCGGACCCGCCAGTTCGACCGTCCAGATATAGACCTCGCCCAACCCCGTGACCGGTGGCCCCATGGCGGGCTCCAGGCCGTCGGGCAGGTCGGCGCGGGCGGCCTGCAGCCGCTCGTTGATCAGGTTACGGGCGAAATAGAGGTCGGTGGCGTCGGTGAAGACGGCGGTGATCTGCGAGAAGCCGTGCCGCGACAGCGAGCGGGTCTCGACCAGCCCCGGAATGCCGGCCAGAGCCGTCTCGACCGGGAAGGTGACCTGGCGCTCGACCTCCTCGGGGCCGAGGGCCGGGGCGATGGTGTTGATCTGCACCTGGCGGTTGGTGATGTCGGGGACCGCGTCGATGGGCAGGCCGGCCAGCTGGCTTCCGCCATAGGCCAGCAGGGCGACGGCCAGCAGGGCGACGATCCAGCGGAAGCGGACGGAAAGGTCGATCAGGCGTGCGAGCATGCTCTCAGTCCTCGTGTCCGGCTTCGCCCTTGCCGAGTTCGGCCTTGAGCAGGAAGGCGCCCTTGCCGGCGATGCGTTCGGTTCCGGCCAGGCCGCGCAGGATCTCGGTGGAGCCGGCGGCGACCCGGCCGGGGGTCACCGGCTTGGCGCGGAAGCCACCCGGCTCGACCACGAACACGACCGGACGCCCGCCGACGGTCTGGACCGCCTCGCTGGGCACGATGATCGCGCCGGCGGCCTCGGCGCCCGTCATGACCCGCGCCGAGACGACGGACCCGACGGGCGCGGTCCGGCCCGAGGGCGTCGCCCGCACGGTGGCGGTGTTGCCTCCTGACGCGCCCGGCGCCACGGCGCTGATCGTGGCCGGCGCCTGTTGGCCGTCGGGGGTCTGCACCTGGATCACCTGTCCCAGCCGGATCGAGCCGGCCGCGGCCGCCGGGGCGTCGAAGACGTACTCGGCGTGGCTCTGGTCGGCGACCTCGGCCACCAGAGCGCCCTGGGTCAGGAAGCCGCCGACCTGGGTGTCGAGCCGCGTGACCACGCCCCTGATCGGGCTGCGCAGGACCGTGACGCCATTGGCGCCCGGCCCGCCCATGGCGCGAACCTGGGCCTGGGCGGCGCGCTGGTCGGCCTGGGTCTTCTCGGCGGCGGCCTGGCTGGCTTCCCAGTCCTGGCGGGCGACGACGCCGGCGTCGAACAGGCGGCGGTCCCGGGTGGCGGCGGCCTGGGCGGCCCTGGCCGCGGCGGCGGCGGCGTCGAGGCTGGCGCGACCCGAGGCGGCGTCGGCGCTGCGCAAGGTGGCGATGGGCGATCCCGCGGCGACGGCCGCGCCCGCCGAGACATGGACCCGTTCCACCACGCCCGACACCGGCGCGCCCAGGGCGGCCAGGGCGTTGGCGGCCAGGGTCACGCGTCCGGGCAGCAGGATGTCGCCGCCGCCGCCGCGTCCCGGGGTGATGACCGAAACCCCGGCCGCCGCCGCGTCGGCGAGTTTCAGCGGCACGAGGTCCGCCTCGCCATGGACCTCGTGCTCCGCGCCTTCCTCCTCGTGGGCGGGCGCGGTGGAGCGGTTTTCGATTAGCTGGGCGGCGCCGTAGCCGAGCCCCGCGGCGGCGATGAGCGCGACCGCCGAGGCGATGAGGGAACGACGAGCGATCACGGCTGATCTCCGAAAGGCATGCGGCCCTGGGCGCGGGCCAGATCGGCCAGCGCCTTGACGCGGGCCAGCTTGGTGTCGACGGCCCGGCTCCGGGCGGCGACTAGGTCGCGGCGAGCGGCCAGCAGTTCGGACAGCGGCAGGCGGCCGGCGTCGTAGCCGATGCGGGCCAGGCGATAGACCTCGGCGGCGGCGGCTTCGGACTGCCGGGAAGCGTCCAGCGTCTGGTCGGCGGCGGCGGCCTGGGCGGTCGCGGCGCGCCGGTCGCCGTCCTGTTCGGCCTGGGCCATGGCCAGCCGAGCCTCGGCCGCCTGGGCGTTGGCCGTGGCGGCCGCGACCGCGCCGCGGTTGCGGTCGAACAGCGGCAGGGGGACGGAGATGCCGAACACCGCCGCCGTGGCGTCCTCGTCCTGGAACCGGCGGACCCCGAAGCTGACGGCCAGGTCGGGCGTGCGTCGCGCCCGCTCCAGGGCGATCCGGCGCTGGGCGGCTTCGCGTTCGGCGCGCGCGACGGCGATGGCCGGGCTGAAGGCCGGCGGCTGTGGCGTGGCCGCCGGGACGATGTCCAGCAGGCCGCCAGCCACGGCGGTGTAGGCGGCGGGCGACCCGGCCAGGGCGCTCAAGCGGGCCAGGGCCGTTTCGGCTTCCGCCTGGGCGCTGCCCAGTTCGGCTCGCGCCGCGGCCAGCCCCGCCTCGGCCTGCACGGCCCGGACCTGGGCCTCCTTGCCGTTGTCGACCAGCAGGCGGGCGACCCTGGCGTCGGCCTGAGCCAGGTCGACGCTGTCCCGCGCGATCGTCAGGCGCTGCTGCGCCGCCTCGGCCTCGGCGTAGGCCAGCGCCAGGTCGCGGGCGAAGTCGACCTGCCCCTGGGCGGCGCGCGCCCGGGCGGCGGCAAGGTCGGCCTGCGCCGCCGAGGTCCGCGCGGCGCGCTTGCCGCCCAGCTCGAGCGGCTGCTCGATCGACAGGGTGGTCTCGGCGCCGTCGAAGTCCTTGTAGGGCCCCGATCCGGCGGCGTTCTCGACCACCAGGCCAAGGGTCGGATTAGGTCGGGCGGCGGCCTGGGCCGCCAGGCCCTCGGCGGCGCGGGTTTCGGCGATCCCCAGCGCCAGGCGGGGCGCTGAGGCCTGGGCCTGTTTCAGCAGGGCCGGGAAGGCCGGCGCGGTCTGAGCCCCGGCCGAGGCGCCAAGCACCCCGGACGCGACGCAGGCCAAGGCCGCGCGCAGCGGCCATCGGTTCGATGACATGGAGATTCCTCGCGATGGATGAACGACGGCGCGCGGATGGCGCGCGGGCCGTTCAGGCGCGAGGCGGTCGGTCGGGGCCGGAGATCGGACGCGAGGCGAGCGCCGGGGCGGACGCCAAGGCGTGCTCGGACACGACGGGAACAGGCGCGGAAACCGCCGCGACGGGCGTATCGAGCATGGCGCCGCCGTGATGGCAGTGGCCGCCCACGCAACACGCGGCCTCGCAAGGCGCGCCGTGGTCCTGCAGGTCGCCCTGGACGGCCTGGCCGCCGGCCACGCGCGTCTCGACGCCGGCGACGGAGGCGGCGTCGTCGCAAGTGCAGGCGGCCAGGCTCACCGAGGGCGCGACGACGAGCAGCGCCAGGACGCAGGCGGCCATCAGGGCCCCCAGGTTCCGCCACCATGTCATCGTTCGCCGCATGGTCGTCCTATAGCTTCGGGCGTTCGACTTGAGAACGCGTTACATGATTACACCGGCGGCGCGGCGGCCGAGACGCCACCTCGGCTCGCGCGGCGCCAGGTCTGGGTCTTGCAGAAGGGGGCGACGATGCAGCCCTTCAGGCTCAGCAGGCCGTCCGGCCGCAGGGTCATGACGCCCTGATAGGTGCCGCCGTCCTCGGGGTTGTAGACCCAGCCGTCGCCCCAGCGGCCCGGACCGATCGCCCGGACCTTCATGAACATCAGGTTGCGCAGGGGGCGGCCGCGCTGGGCGGCGTCGCGGTTGCGGACGTCCTTCTGGCCGGGATCGGCCTGGATGTGCGGCGAGGTGACGATGTAGCCGCACAGCCCGTCGCCGCAGCGTTCCAGCCGCACGGTCGAGCCGCCGTCGCCGGGCGCGTTCCACAGGCCGGTGACGTCGGCGGGGGCCGCGCTCACCGTCGCGGCCAGCGCCAGGGTCGCGATCACGCCACCGCCTCCACGGGCGCGTAGGCCGCCGAAAGGTCGCGCTCGGCCTCCTGCATCAGGGCCCGGTCGTCATGCTGCCAGGGGTGGAAGCCCGGCCGGAAGTACGAGAAATAGGCCCCCAGCACCTGCCTCAGCATGCCGGGCTTGACCAGCATGAAGCGCAGCAGCCGCCGCCAGCTGCGGGCGTTGTTGACGCCGTCGGCGGTGAAGATGTCGCCGATGTTGCCGCCGACCGTGGCGAACAGCAGGCGGGTGGCGGCGATCATGGTCATGGTGCGCAGGGTCCAGCGCCGCCAGGCCGGCAGCCGCGCGGCGGCCAGCATGAAGGTGTCGTAGGCGACCGCCTTGTGCTCGACCTCCTCGATCGCATGCCAGCGCCACATGGCCTTGGCTTCGTCGGAGGCGCCGTCCAGGTGGCGCGGATCGGCCAGCAGGGCGTGGGCCAGGATGGCCGTGAAGTGTTCCAGCGCGACGGTCGCGCCCAGCTGCTGCAGCGGCGGCCGGGTGCGGGCGAAGGCCAGGCGGTCGCGCGTGCGCTGCTCCATCGCCGCGACGTCGAAGCCGTGGTCGGCGACCTGCTTGTTGAAGAACAGGTGCTCGCGGGTGTGCATCGCCTCCTGGGCCAGGAAGCCGGCGATCTGCTGGCGAAGTTCCGGCGGGGCCACGTTGCGGTAATGGCGGACCGCGTCCATGAAGAACCGCTCGCCCTGGGGGAAGGTCACCGACAGCGCGTTGTAGAAGGCGGTGCCCACTGGATCCCCGCCCAGCCACCAGCGGCTGGCGGGCGTCTCGCGGCCGAAGGCCATGTCACGGGCGCGGATGTCGAGATCCGGCGGGGTCTTGTCCAACTTGCTCATGAAGGGGGCTCCTGGCGCGCCATCTCCGACGGCGGCTGCGTTTGAGGGCTCGGGGGTGTCACGCGCCTGGCGTGACGGGGCCCCGGGCGAGGCGAAAAGGGCGGGATCGGAGGTCGCGAGGCGCGCCGCGGACCGTCCGGCTTGGCGACCTCGCCGGCGTCGTCGCGACGGCATGGCGTGGAAAGGCCTGGGCCATGGCGGCAACTTCTCCTAAACTGCCTGTCAATAAGGCGACGATTCTGGACAACCCAGGTCGCCGTCGGACCGCGGAATATATCGACGCCCGACGATATCTACATGCATGTAAGTTACATCGATGTCAATAGATGGTCCTGAAATCGGGACAGCCGCCAAGCGTCGCCGCCGCGTGCCCGAGGTCGCGCGCCGCGAGGCCCTGGCCTCGGCGCGGCAGTTGCTGATCACTTCGGGACCGACGGCGGTGACCTTGAAGGCCGTGGGCGACGAGATCGGCGTGACCCACGCCAACCTGATCCATCACTTCGGTTCCGCGGCGGGCCTGCAGTCGGCGCTGATGGAATCGATGGTCCGCGACCTGACAGACGCCCTGGGCGCGGCCGTGGAACAGCTGCGCTCGAACCCCGGGGCGCCCCGGGCCCTGGTGGACGCGGTGTTCGACGCCTTCGACCAGGGCGGGGCGGGGCGCCTGGCCGCCTGGATCGCCCTGTCCGGCGACCTCCAGCACCTGGAGCCCGTCCGGGCCGCCGTGCGTGACCTGGTCGACGCCATCTGCGAGACCTTCGCCGCCGAAGGCGAGCAGACCCATCACCGCGTCACCTCGGCGGTGCTGTTCATCGCGCTGTATGCGTTCGGCGATGCGGTGATCGGCGCGCCGCTGCGCGACATGCTCGACCGCGAGGACGACGCGGGCCGCAAGATCGTGGCCCGGCTGCTGCCGACCTTCCTGTTCTGACCCCGCCTGGGGGAGGTTGACGTCCAGTCAACCGTGACGGGTTTACATCCTATGCGGATGTCGCCCATGCTGTCGTTGACTTCAATATAAATAGTGACGGTTATGGCGGGGGCGGGCAAGGCGAAGGTCGAACAGGCCGTCAGGCGGCGACGCTCCCCGGACGAGGCCCGCGCCCAGGCCCTGGTCAGCGCCCGCAAGCTGCTGATCGCCAGCGGTCCCAACGGCCTGACCCTGCAGGCCGTGGCCCAGGACATCGGCGTCACCCACGGCACCCTGATCCATCATTTCGGCTCGGCCGCCGAGCTTCAGTCCGCTCTGATGGGCGCCATGGTCCGCGACCTGGCGACGGCGCTGGAATCGGCCGTGGCCCATGTCCGTTCCGACGAGCGAGCGCCGAGAACCGTTGTGGACATCGTGTTCACGGCGTTCGACGAGGGCGGGGCGGGGCACCTGGCGGCCTGGATCGCCCTGTCCAATCGCTATGAGCACCTGGAGCCCGTGCGCGAGGCGGTCGTCGACCTCGTCGCGGCCCTGAGCGAGAAGGTCCTGACCGCCGGCGACGACCCGCCGCGGCACATTCCTTCGGCCCTGCTGCTGATCACCCTGTGCGCGTTCGGCGACGCGGTGATCGGCGGTCCGTTGCGCGGAATGCTGGGGCGCGACCGCGACGCCGTGCGCCGCCTGGCGGCTAATTTGCTCCCGGCCCTGATTGAATAATCAACACCGGCGTCAATAAGTATTGACACCTAGGTGAATAGACGCATCCTTAGGGTGAGGAGCTCGCCCGGCCGCTGGCGACTCCAACAAAAAAGTGCGGCGAGGAAACGCTTTTTGAAGTCCGCCCCGACCGGGGAGAGGACCCTTGGGAGGGGATATGTCTCAACGCATCCGCGCGCGCGCCTTTTGGATCGCCGGAGCCTCCGCCATGGCCGTCGTCCTGTCGGCGGGTTTGGCGCAGGCCCAGGTTCAGGGACAGGCGGCGGCGTCGACCAAGTCCAACCTCGTCGACGAGGTGGTGGTCACCGCCCAGCGCAAGGAAGAAGCGGCGCAGGACGTGCCGATCGCCATTTCGGCCTTCTCGCAGGAGGCCCTGGACGCGGCGAAGATCGAGGGCGGGCCCGACCTGCTGAAGGCGATCCCGAACGTCAGCTTCACCAAGACCAATTTCAGCGGCGTCAACCTGACGATCCGCGGCATCGGCACCCAGGCGGTGTCGGTTTCGACCGACCCCGGCGTGTCGATCAATTTCAACGGCACGGCCTTCATCCGCAACCGCTTCTTCGAGCAGGAGTTCTTCGACGTCGAGCGGGTGGAGGTGCTGCGCGGCCCGCAGGGCACGCTGTACGGCCGCAACGCCACGGCCGGGGCGGTCAACATCCTCTCGGCCCGTCCCACCGACGTCTTCGAGGGCGAGATCAAGGGCGAGGTCGGCGATTACAACAGCCGCCGGCTCAGCGGTTTCGTCAACATCCCGCTGTCGGGCGACAAGCTGGACCTGCGGCTGGCCGGCGCCTCGACCACCCGCGACGGCTTCGCCGAGAACGACGTCACCGGCGCCAAGATCGACAGCCGCGATCTCTACTCCACCCGCGTCACCCTGGGCTTCAAGCCGGTCGAGGCGGTGCGCGGCGCCTTGATCTGGGAACACTTCAGCGAAAACGACAGCCGGGCGCGCAGCACCAAGCAGCTGTGCACCCGCGATCCTGGCCCCCAGACCATGGAGGGCATCGCGCTCAGCCCGCAGGCCAGCGCCTTCTTCAGCCAGGGTTGCCTGAACGCCTCGCTCTATGACGACGCCGCCTACGGCACCCCCAACGGCCTGTCGATCCCGTTCGTCCTGGCCTCGGTGACCAACACCGCCGTGCTGGGCCTCAATCCCGACGGCGTGTCGGGTCCGGTCAACCTGATGAAGGTGGCCGACCCCTACGGCGGCATGATGCAGTCCAAGGACCTGCGGCGCATCTCGTCGATCTTCGATCCGAAGTATCGCGCCAAGGCCGACGTGCTGGAGCTGAACGTCGACATCGACGTGGCGCCGAACCTGACCCTGACCTCGCAGACGGCCTACAACCGCGACCGCTACTTCTCGAGCCAGGACTACAACCGCTTCAACACCCTGCCCGGGGTGTTCAACGACTCCACGGGCCTGATCAACGCGGTGGTGCCCGGCGCCCCGGCTCCGAACCTGACGCCGGGCGGCGTCTATTGCGATCCGCAGTTGGGCTGCTCCAGCACGATCGCCGGCCTGGACCAGGTGCGCGCCAAGAGCCGCCAGTTCTCGCAGGAGCTGCGCCTATCGTCGGCTTTCGATGGGCCGGTCAATTTCAGCCTCGGCGGCAACTACACCGACTATCGCACGACCGAGGACTATTACGTCTTCTTCAACATCGTCTCGGCCATCGCCCAGAGCAGCGGCTATGGCAACAACAGCCTCGACCCGACCAAGTGCGGCGCCAGTTTCGACGGTTCGACCCCGACGATCACGCCCGACGGGACCACCGGCTGCATCTATATCGACCCCCATCCGCTGGACCAGATCGACGGCCTGGGCCACAACTACTTCCGCAGCAAGAACATCTACAAGGTCAAGTCGGCCGCGGTGTTCGGCGAGCTCTATTACGAGCTGACGCCCGACCTGAAGCTGACGGCCGGCCTGCGCTATACCCGCGACCGCAAGACCTTCACCCCGGTGCCGACCCAGGTGCTGCTGTCGTCCTCGAATGGCGGCACGGTCGACGGCGGCTATCCGATCGGCGAGGACATCAAGCAGAAGTGGGGGGCGGTGACCGGGCGCCTGGGCCTGGACTGGTCGCCGACGCTGTCGTTCACCGAACAGACCCTGGTCTATGCGTTCTACAACCGGGGCTACAAGGGCGGCGGCGCCAATCCACCGGCCATCGGCTACAGCGACGAGCCGTTCCTGCCGGGCCTGCCGCCGCTGGTGCAACTGACCTCCTATCCCGACACCTTCAAGCCCGAGTACGTCAACGCCTTCGAGCTGGGCACGAAGAACACCCTGCTGGGCGGCGCGCTGACGCTGAACGGCGCGGCGTTCTATTATGACTACAAGGGCTACCAAGTTTCGCAGATCCAGGATCGCACCGCGATCAACGAGAACTTCGACGCCAGGATCTGGGGGCTCGAACTCGAATCCGCCTGGCGGCCGACCCGCGACCTGCGCCTGACCCTGAACCTGGGCTACCAGGACAGCAAGCTGGCCGACGGGTCCAGGTCGATCGATGTCGAGAACCGCACCCAGGGCAATTCGGACTTCACGGTGATGAAGGGCAGTCCGTTCCTGCCGTCCAACTGCGTCGTCTCCAAGAGCTACGTGGCCAGCCTGCTGGCCACCAACGCCGCCTTTGGCATGCCCGACTACGCCAATCTCAGCGCCGTTTGTCCCGGCTCGATCCTCGGCCTGTTCCTGTTCCCGGCCCCGACCGAGGCCGATCTGCCCAACGGCGGCCGCGGGTTCTATGCCGACCTTTCAGGCCACAGCCTGCCCAACCAGCCCAAGTGGACCCAGTCGATCAGCATCGACTACGCCCTGCCGCTGTCGGGCGGCTGGGTCGGCGGCGTGCACGGCGACGTCTACCACCAGTCCCAGTCCTGGGCCCGGGTCTACGAGGACGCGATCGACAAGCTGCACGGCTGGTACAACGTCAACCTGCGCCTGACCCTGGCCAAGCCGGACGACGGCCTGGAGTTCGAGCTCTACGCCAAGAACCTGCTGGATGACACGCCCATCACCGGGGCCTTCATCAACAGCGACGACACCGCCCTGACCACCAACGTCTTCACGCTGGACCCCCGAATGATCGGCGCCAGCGTTCGCAAGCGTTTTTGATCCAAACCCCGCGGCGCCCGTCCCGGCCGCGGGGCGGGCGCCGCTGTCGTGCCGGAGTTCCTACGATGGCATTACCCCGCGCGCCCGCGCCCCCGGCGGATTCCGCACCGGCCCGGCCTGACCTGGGAGCCTGGATGGCTGTCCACGGGCCCCGGTTGCGCCGCTATTTTACGCGCCGGGCCCCGCGCGCCGAGGCCGAGGACCTGGTCCAGGACGTTTTCCTGCGCGTACAGGCCGCCCAGCTGGACAAGCCGATCGTCGAGGTCGAACGCTACCTGTTCACTGTCGCGCACAACGTCCTGGTCAGCCGGGTCAGGCGGCTGGGCGTGCGCGCGGCCGAGCTGCAGCGCTCGTTCGCGGAATGGTCCGAAGCCGCCGAGGACCTGTCGCCCGAACGTATCGTCGGCGCGCGGCAGGACTACGCCCGCGTCATGGCCGTCATCGAGCGCCTGCCGCCCCGCACCCGCATGGCCTTTCGGCTCAACCGTATGGAGGATCTCAGCTACGGCGCGGTCGCCGAGCGCATGGGAATCTCGAAGGACTCCGTCAAGGAGCTCCTGCGACGCGCCCACGCCCATCTCGACCAGGCCTTGAAAGGCGCCTGATCCGCCGCCATTCGCGGCGAGACCTTTTCCGTGAGGGGGCATAGTCGATCTCGGACCGAAAGGCCTTGCAAGCCTGGCGGCGCCATTCTGCGTCCTGATTTCAACAATGTTCTCAAGAAAAGGTTGTGTAACCTGTCATCGAATATTTTTAGGATACATACCCCCCGTATTTTATTCTGGGGCGTCTAGTACATCGGGTGAGGTAATCACCCGAACGGCGCCGTAGCGCCTCATAATACTAGGGAACCGCCATGAAAATCTTTGCTTCCGCCGTTGCTCTGCTGGCCACGGCCGCCTTCGCCGCCTCGGCCTCGGCCGCCTCGTTCAGCCCGGCCAACGGCACCTTCACCGGCACCGGCACCACCAGCCTGACCAAGGGTTCGCTGACCATCCCCTGCACGGCCAACTTCACCGGCCACACCACCGGCGGCGTCGGCGTGATCGACACCGCGACCTTCAGCGGCGGTGGCGGCCTGTGCGCCCTGATCCACAAGACCGGCACCTGGAACGCCACGGCCACCTCGGCCTCGGGCACCGGCGCCGGCACGGCCAGCATCACCGGCGTTGCGGTGACGGCCTCGCTGTTCGGCACCTGCGGTCCGAGCACCGTGAACATCACGGTCAGCGCGACCGGCCTGATCACCTTCAACAACCAGACCCTGAGCCCGAACTGCGCCATCAACGGCTCGGTCCAGACCAGCCCGGCCCTGACCATCGTCCCCTAAGCACGCCGATCCCGGAGACGTCGCCTTCCCCCTACCCCAGCGACGCACGACCGGTCTTGCCCTGACGACCCCGTCGTCAGGGCGTTTCTTTGGGCGCAGGGCCTGGAACCGCGCGGCGAGGCGGTTCAGGACGCGGGAGCGGCGACCCCCGCGGCGGGCGCCGACCACACCAGCACGTCGCCGGTCCTGACCCCCGAGACGATCTCGACGCCGTCGGGCGCGACCCGGCCCAACCTGACCGGGACGGTGCGCGGGGCGCCGCCACGCGGATCTCGCACCTTGACCCAGGCGGCGGGCGCCGCGCCCTGGATGGCGGCCGCCGGCGCCACCAGGGCGGCGGGATTGCGATAGACGTCCACGGTGACGTTGGCGGTCATGCCGATGCGGATGGCGCTCGCCTGCTCGGCCGTCAGGGCGTCGAGACGCGCCACGGCCGGGAAGCTGGCCAGCGGTCCGCCGGCCATGGCCGGGGCGGCGGCCTGGCCGGCGACCGAGGTCACGTGGCCCGCGACCGCCAGGCCGCCGAAGCCTGGACCCGTGACCGTCACGGCCATGCCGGGCCGCACGCGGTTGGCGTCGGTCTCGCTGAGCTGGAAGGCCACCGCCAGCCCCCCGGCCCGGGCGATCGAGCCGATCAGCTGGCCCCGGGTCACGGCCTGGCCGGCGTGAAGCGGTTCGGCGTCCTCGCCCTTGCCGACCGGCCGCACGATGACCCCCGCTTCGGGCGCGCGGATGATCGCTCCGGCCGCCTGGTCGTCCAGGCGGGCCAGCTGGGCGCGGGCGTTGGCGAGATCCAGGGCCGCGACACGGCGATTGGAACCCGCGCCCTGGGCCAGCACGGCGGCCAGGTCCTGCCGGGCGCCGGCCAGCACCATCTCCTGGTTCCGCTTCTGCTGGACCAGGCCGTCATATTCGCCGCGCGCCACCAGTCCCCGGTCGAGCAGTCCCTTGGTCTCGGCAAGCTTGCGCTCGAGATCGGCGAGGTCGAGGGCGGCGGCGTCCACCGCTCGGCGCGCGCGCGCGACCTCGGTCCCGCTGGACCAGCCGGCCAGGGTCTCGGCGGCCCTTGACGCCTTCAGATAGGCCGCTTCCGCCTCGTTTCGGCGCTGGCCGATCTCGGCCGGATCCAGCTCGACCAGGACCTGACCCGCCGCGACGCCGGCTCCGTATTCGAAGCCCAGGCGCCGCACGACGCCGTCGAACGGGGCGACGATGTCGACGCTGTCGCCTGGGACCACCGAGCCGACCAGGTCCAGCGTGGCGGCGAAGGGGCGGGGAGACAGCGTCTGGGTCTGGAGCGCGGCCGGGTCGGGACCGGGGGCGCGGCGCGGCGCCAGGGCCAGGCACAGCCCGAGGATCGCGACCCCGGACACGGCCGCCACGACCGTCCATCTCCGAGACCGCCAGATCGCCAGGGCCTGTCCGCGCGCCGCCATGGCTCAACCTTAGGATCGACGCCGCGCCGCCGTCTACAACAATGTCAGTAGCTGGCGATCCCGACGGCTCATTCGTCGCGCAGCGCCACGATCGGGTCCAGTCGCGAAGCTCTGAGGGCCGGATAGAAGCCGAAAGCCACCCCAACCGCCGCGGCCAGGCCCGGTCCCAGCGGCAGGACGTACAGCGACAGGCTGAACGACCATCCCGAGGCCCTGGCGGCCACGAAGGCGGCCAGCAGGCCGAACGCCAGGCCGACGACCCCGCCCATCAGGGCCAGGACCCCCGCCTCGATCAGGAACATCGCCTGGATATCGCGCGGGGTCGCGCCCAGGGCCGCCCGCAGGCCGATCTCGCGCCGCCGTTCCATCACGCCCATCATCATGACGTTCATTACCCCGATGCCGCCGACCAGCAGCGAGATCGCTCCGATCGCCGTCAGCAGGCGGCTATGGATGGCCTTCTGGGCGTTCAGGCTCTGGATCAGCTCCTGGGCGCTCAGGGCCTGCGGGGCCGAGGTCGGGTTGGCGAGCTGGACGACCAGGCGTTCTCCCACGGCCTTGGCGTCGGCGCCCGGACGCAGGCGCAGCAGCGCGGTGCTGGGCTCCGGCGCGGCCATGATCCGAGCGGCGTCGCCCAACGGCACGAGCACGGCGGTGTTGTAGTCGGTCGGGTCCATGGCCGTGAACGCCACCGGCGCCAGCACGCCGATCACCGTGAACACATAGCCCCGGATGCGGACCCGCGAGCCCGGTCCCGCCGGCGCGCCGGGCGTTGAGAGCGCCGCGGCGGCGTCGGCGCCCAGCACGGCCACCAGATTGCCGTCGTCGGTCGGGGCGAACAGCCGTCCGTCGGCCGGAGACAGGCGGACCAGGTCGGGCAGGTTGGGGGCGACGGCGATGATCCCGGCGTCCTGGCTGGCCGGACCGATCGCCACCTTGGCCCGGTCGACCGCCAGGGGGACGGCCGCCTCGATGTCGGGGTCCGTGCGGGGCAGGGCTTCGATCGTCGCCCGATCCATGGTCGCCGGAAAAGGCCCGACGGGGTTGGCGTGGATCTGCAGAATGTCCACGCCCATGTGCGCGAACAGTTTCAGGGTCTCGCGCTGGGCCATGTGCCCGATGGTCAGCATGGCCACGATCGAGGCGGCGCCGATCAGGATGCCCAGCAAGGCCAGGGCCGAACGTTGCCGCTGGGCCAGGAGATTGGCCAGGGCCTCGGCGCCCGCCTGGGCTCCCGACCGGGCCCAGGCGCGAAGGATCTCGCGCGGCGAAGGTGGGGCGAGCGCGGTCACGCCGTCGCGCCCGTGTCGGCCACGACCTGACCGTCCAGCACCTCGATCCGCCGCGCGCAGCGCGCGGCCAGGTCCTTGTCATGGGTGACCATCAGGACGGTCACGCCCAGGCGCTGGTTGAGATCGCGCAGCAGGGTCATGACCTCGCCGGCCGTGACGCTGTCGAGGCTGCCGGTCGGCTCGTCGGCCAGGACCAGGCGGGGCTGGCGGATCAGGGCGCGGGCCAGGGCCACGCGCTGGCGCTGGCCGCCCGACATTTCCGCCGGCCGGGCCTGGGCGCGATGCGACAGACCCACCCGCTCGAGCATGGCCAGGGCGCTCTGTTCGCGCTCGCGGGCGGCGGCGCCGGCATAGACCAGGGGCAGGGCCACGTTCTCCCAGGCGCTGAGGCGCGGCAACAGATTGAACGACTGGAAGACGAAGCCGATCGTCGCGCCGCGAAACCGGGCCTCCTGTCCGCGGTCGCCGAACGCCACGTCCCGGCCGTCCAGGCGCAGGACGCCGCTGGTGGGCCGGTCCAGCAGGCCGATGATGTTCATCAACGTGCTCTTGCCCGAGCCGGACGGGCCGACGACCGCGCAGAACGACCCCGCCGCGACCTTGAAGCTGACGCCGCGCAGCACGGACGTGGCCTGGTCGGGCGGGCCGTAGGTCTTGGTCAGGTCGAGGACTTCCAGCACCCGCCCATCTTGCGCGCGGCGGCGCAACTTGAACAAGAGCCCAGGGCGTGTTTTGTTGACTTTAGTGTCAATATCGTTCGTCGGGTGGCGCGAGGATGTCTGCGTATCGGGTTGCCGAACCTCGCTCGTCCCGTCGGTTTCCGGATTGGCTGCTCGTCCTGGCGATGTCGGCGTCGGCCCTGGCCTCGCCGGCCCGGGCGCAGGCTCCAGTCGCCTCGCCGGCCCGGCCACCGCCCGCGGCGGTCGGTCCGCGCCTGACGCTCAGCCTGGCCGACGCGGTGTTCCTGGGTCTGCGCGACAACCGCACGATCAAGTCGGCCTATGTGGTCCGCGCGGCCGAGAAATACGACCTGTTCGTCGCCGAAACCCGCTTTCGCCCGATCGGCGCGATCATCGGCTCGGCCGAGGCCACGCGGGCCGGCGACCTGCGCGGTTCGACCCTGCAACTGAACCCAAGCGCCTCATGGCTGGTCCCGACCGGGGCGCAGTTCGACTTCGGCTGGGCGCGCCAGACCGTGCGCAGCGGCGGGAACGACCTGACCACCGAGGTGGCGACCCTCGGCGTCAGCCAGCCGCTGCTGCGCGGCGCCGGCCTGGCCGTCAACACCGCTCCCGTGCGCCTGGCCCGCCTTCAGGAGTCCATCGACCGCCTGACCCTGAAGGCGACGGTGTCGGACACCGTCAGCCGGATCATCCTGACCTACCGCGGCCTGGTGCAGAGCGAGCAGCAGCTGGTGATCGCCCGCCAGTCGCTGGAGCGCTCCCGCGTCCAGCTGGCCACCAACCAGGCGCTGATCGACGCCGGGCGGATGGCCGCCGCCGACATCGTCCAGACCCAGGCCGACATCGCGGCCCAGCAGGTGGCCCTGCTGCAGGCCGAGCAACAGCGCAACAGCGCCCAGATCGCGTTGCTGGTCTTGCTGGCCGTCGACCTTCACACCGACGTGGTCGCCGCCGACGCCCTGGAGGCCAGGCCGGTCGCGGTCGATCTCGACCAGGCGATCGCCACGGCCCTGGACAACCGCCCCGACTTCCTGTCGCAGAAGCGCGCCGTCGAGCAGGCGCGACAGGGCCTGATCCTGGCGCGCAACAACCGCCTGTGGGACGTGTCGGTCTACGGCTCGGTGCAACGCCAGACCGAGCGCGGCGATCTGTTCGACGACCCGATCACCGGGGCGCCCCTGGCCGGGACCGGGCTGCCGCGCACCAGCGGCGGGGTGGGGGTGCAGTTCCGCATCCCCCTGGGTGACTACCGCCCGCGCCAGGCCGAGATCCAGGCCGAAACCCTCGTGCGGACCCAGGAGCTGCGTCTGGACGACCTGCGCCAGGCCGTCGAGGCCCAGGTGCGCGACGCCGTCCAGGGCGTGGAACTGGCCTGGCGCCAGGTGGAGGCCACGCGGCTGTCGCGCGACCTGGCGGCCAAGACCCTGGAGCTGGAGCGCGAGAAGCTGAGCGCCGGCCGGGCGTCGAACTTCGAACTGCTGACCTTCGAGGCGAACCTGCGCTCGGCCGACCTGCAGGCGCTGAACGCCTCGATCAACTACCTCAACGCCCTGACCACGCTGGACCAGCAGCTGGGCGCCACCCTCGACACCTGGAAGGTCGGCCTCCAGGACTGAGGCTCACCCTTTCGGCGCGGCCGTCGAGGCTCGGTGGATCAGCGTGAAGGGGATGAGTTCGTCCCGTGGACGGGCCCCGGCCTCGGCCTTGCGGGCCACGCCGTTGATCAGCATCCTGGTGGCCAGGGTCGACATCTCCACCAGGGGCTGGCGGATGGTGGTCAACTGCGGGCGGCTGAGGCGCGAGACAGGGCTGTCGTCGAAACCGGCCACCGAGATGTCGCCCGGGCACGAAAGCTCGGCTTCGGCGGCCGCCGCCAGGGCGCCCAGGGCCATTTCGTCGGAGCTGGCGAAGATCGCCGTCGGCCGCTCGTCGAGGGCCAGCAGGGCCGTGGTGGCCTTGTGGGCGGACTCGAAGGTGAAGTCGCCCTGGCGGATCCAGGCCTTGTCGACCTTCAGGCCGCGCGTCTCCATGGCGGCGACGTAGCCCTCGCGGCGGGCCTGGCTGGCGCCGTAGCGCTGGTCGCCGGTGATGAAGCCGATCCGCTTGTGGCCCAGCCCGATCAGGTGATCGGTCATCTCGCGCGCGGCGGCGACATCGTCCATGTGCACGCGGGGACCCAGGCCCTCGGGCTTTTCCGGACCCAGCCGCACATAGGGCGTGCCGGCCTTGTCCAGCAGCTCCAGCACCACCTCGTTGTCGCAGGAGGGCGGGGTCAGGATCACGCCGTCCGGCTTGAGGGCCGCCAGCAGGGCGCCGACCTCCTGGCGCACGCGCGGGCCGTCGTGATCCACCAGCTCGACCAGCAGGTGGTAGCCCGCGCCCCGGGTCTCGACCGTGGCGCCCAGCTGGATGCGCTGCAGGTAGTCGGAGCCGCGCTCGCTGCGCCAGTGATCCAGGGTCAGGGAGGCATCGACGAAGACGGCGATCACGAACGAGCGCGAGCCGGCCAGGCTGCGGGCCGACAGGTTGGGCGCATAGCCCAGGGCGCCGGCGGCCTCGAGCACGCGCTCGCGCATCTGCGGCCGCACGTTGGGCTCGTTGTTCATCACGCGCGAGACGGTCTTGATGGACACGTCGGCCCGCGCCGCCACGTCATAGATCGTCACCGACGCCATGGGCCTGCCCGCTCGCCTGGGTCCTGATGGATTGGACTCATCTTCATGCGGCCAGCCTAGTGCAACTGCGCGCCATAAGGCGACGCTCGGAATCCAAAAAAGCACGAGGGACAGCCACAATGTGGGCTTTGTCGTCGCTCGCGCCTTGTGTCGCCCGACGCGGAAGGCCAGTGTCCAAGCCAATCGCGGCGGAGACCGCGTGCGTCAGGGGAGGGATGATGACGACGGTGGAGGCTGTGGGAATCGACAGGGCAAGGCCGACGACCGCCGTGAAGCCCAGCTTCATCGCCGCCTTCACCCTGGCCCAGATCGGGGCCTATGTCAGTTTCATGCCTCTGTTCCAGGTGCTGCTGCCGCTGAAGGCCGAGGCCATCGATTCGGCCGGCAAGGCGGTGGTGCTGAGCCAGGTGGCCATCCTGGGCGCGATCAGCGCCAGCCTCGCCAACCTGCTGGCCGGGGCGATCAGCGACCGGACCACCTCGCGGTTCGGGCGGCGGCGGCCGTGGATGGTGGTCGGCGCGCTGGGCACGGTGGCCTCCTATTTCCTGATCATGATGGCCCACAGCGCGGTCCAACTGATGGCGGGGATCGTCTGCTTCCAGCTGGCCTTCAACCTGCTGTTCGCGGCCCTGCTGGCGGTGCTGCCCGACCGGGTGCCCGACGCCCAGAAGGGCAGGGTGGCGGCCTTTCTCAGCCTGGGTCATCCGATCGGGGCCATGGCCGGCGCGATCCTGGTCGGCGGCCTGCTGGTCGGCGAGGCCTCGCGCTACCTGGCCATCGGCGTGGTGCTGCTGGTGGCGATCGCGCCCTTCGCCCTGGCCCTGAACGATCCGCCGCTGCCGCCGGGCGAGCGGCCGCCCTTCGACTGGCGCAGTTTCCTGGCGGGGTTCTGGATCAATCCGCGGGCCCATCCGGACTTCGCCCTGGCCTGGGTCAGCCGGTTCATGGTGCTGGTCGCGATCACCCTGACCCAGTGCTACATGCTGTTCTACCTGCAGGACGCGCTGCACTATTCGGACCTGTTCCCGGGCCGCCGCGCCGAGCAGGGCATGGCCCTGCTGACCACCGTGGCCACCTGCGCCAACGTCGCCTGCGGCATGCTGGGCGGCATGCTGTCGGACCGTCTCAAGCGCCGAAAGCTGTTCGCGGCCGGCGCGGCCATGGGCCTGGCGGTGGCGATGGTGGTCTTCTCGCTGGTGCCGGGCTGGCCCGTTGTGGTGGCGGGCTTCGTGATCTTTGGATGCGCGGTCGGCTGCTACTACGCCGTCGACATCGCCCTGGTCAGCCAGGTGCTGCCCTCGCAGAAGGACGCGGGCAAGGACCTGGGAGTGATCAACCTGGCCAACACCCTGCCCCAGGCCATGGCGCCGATCCTGGCGATGTGGGTTCTGGGCCCGACCCATGTGAACTATCACGCCCTCTATCTGGTGGCCGCCGGACTGGCGGCGGCTGGCGGTCTGGCCATCCTTCCGATACGGGGCGTGCGCTAGAGCCTTTTTTAGACGCCTCACATGGAATCATGTGAGGCGTCTAAAAAAGGCTCTAAATCAAACATTTAGAGCGTGGCGGGCGCCGAAACCGCTCACAGCTTTCGGCTGCCACGCTCTAGCCTTCCAGAGAACCTCGTGCCCGAACTGATCTCCATAGACGACCCGAGCGACCCGCGCGTCGCGGCCTATCGCGACATCAAGGAGCGCGACCTAGTCGGCCGCCAGGGGCTGTTCATCGCCGAGGGCGAGACCGTGCTGCGGGCCTTCGTCCGTGACGCGCCGCAGCGGGTCCGGTCGATGCTGATCGACGGCAAGCGCGCCGACAAGCTGGGCGAGGTGTTCGCGGGGCTGCCCCTGGGCGCGCCGGTCTATGTCGTTGGTCAGGCGGTGCTCGACGCCATCGCCGGCTTCCACCTGCATCGCGGCGTCCTGGCCGTCGGGGAAAAGCCCGAACCGCCGTCCGCCGACGCGCTCCTGGCCGGCGTGGGTTCGCGCGCCGTGGTCCTGGTGCTGATGGGCGTCGCCAACCACGACAATCTGGGCGGCATCTTCCGCAACGCCGCCGCGTTCGGCGTCGACGGGGTGATCCTGGACAGCGACTGCTGCGATCCGTTCTACCGCAAGGCCATCCGGGTCTCGATCGGCGCCACGCTCAGCGTGCCGACCGCCTGGCTGGCGCCGGGCGAGGAGGTGGTCGCCCTGCTGGCGCGTCATGGCTTTCAGGGGCTGGCCCTGAGCCCGTCGGCCGGCGAGACCCTGGCCGAGCTCGATCCGCCGGCCCGGGCGGCGGTGCTGCTGGGCGCGGAGGGGCCGGGACTGTCCCAGGCTGTCATGGACCGGGCGCGCACCGTCGGCATTCCGATGGCGAACGGCTTCGATTCGCTGAACGTGGCCACCACCAGCGGGATCGTGCTGCATCACCTGAGGTTCGCGCGGGCTTGAGCCGCGGGGAATGACACCGGTAGCTTGCCGGGACCGGAGCCCCGCCCTAGGGTCCCTTCGCGTCGCTTAGGGAGGTCGCATGTTCAATCGCCGGGGAACACTGGCCACCTTGACGGGCGGCCTGCTGACATCGCTGCTGGCCGGCGCCGCGACGGCCCAGACCGTCCAGACCTCCCAGCCCGCGAAGGCCCCGATGGACCCGACCGAAGTCCTGCCCCTGTGGCCCGGCGACCCGCCGGGCTCGGCCGGCGTCACGGCCGTCGAGACCGTCCTTGACCGCACCGTTCCCGGGGGCCTGCGCGACCGCGCCACCACCCACACCCGCAAGCCCACCCTGACCGTGTTCCGTCCGGCCCGCGCCAACGGCGCGGCGGCGGTGCTGATGCCCGGCGGCGGCTACGAGCGCGTGGTCAGCGACAAGGAGGGGTTCGAGACGGCCCGCTGGCTGGCCGACCGCGGCTACACCTGCTTCGTCCTGCTGTACCGCCTGCCGGGCGACCACTGGGGCGCGGGCCCGGACGCGCCCCTGCAGGACGCCCAGCGCGCCGTGCGCCTGGCTCGGTCGAAGGCGGCGGCGATGCGGTTCGACCCGGCCCGGGTGTCGATCATGGGCTTCTCGGCTGGCGGCCACCTGGCGGCCAGCCTGACCACCCGCTTCGACGCCAAGGTCTATGACCGCGTCGACGCCGCCGACGACCTGTCGGCCCGGCCCGACCTGTCTGCCCTGATCTATCCGGTGGTCTCGATGGCGGAAGGGCCGGCCCACGCCGGCTCGCGCAAGCAACTGCTGGGCCCGTCGCCGACGCCCGAGCAAGTCGCCCTCTATTCGCCCGACCAGAACGTCACCGATCGGGTTCCGCCGGTGTTCCTGCTGCACGCCGCCGACGACAGGACCGTGCCGGTGGCCAACAGCCTGATGATGTTCACCGCCCTGAAGGCCAAGGCCGTCCCCGCCGAGCTGCACGTCTTCGAGGAGGGCGGCCATGGCTTTGGCCTGCGCTCGATCGACGGCAAGCCGGTCGCCGCCTGGCCGACCCTGTTCGAGACCTTCGCCAAGCGGCACGGGATCTGAGGCCGTCGCTCGTCCGTCTTGGCGAAGGCCGGTGCGGGCGGCGTCGGAGGCGCGGGCTTCAGGTCGCCGCCGGCTTCTCGCAATCGCGCCACCGCTTGCGCTCCTCCTCCAGCGCCCGCTGCCAGCGCGTCCGCAGCACGCCGGGCCGCTGGCCGTGGCGTTCGTCGAGGAATTCGGCGCCCTCGATGCGGTCCGTGCGGAAGTTGCGGAAATCGTTGCGCAGCTCGCACCAGGCGATCAGCAGGCGCACGGTCTCCAGATAGCCCACCGTCACCGGCCAGACGACCCGCTGGCTGACCGCGCCCTTCTCGTCGCGATAGTCCAGGCGGATCTTGCGGCCGGCGTGGATCCAGGCCCGGGTCTGGGCGATGTCGATGCCGTCGGGCAGGGCCTTCCAGTTCATGCCGGTTCCCGTGGCGGGAGTCAGCACGTAGGGGCGCAGCTGTTCGGGCACGGCGGCGGCGATCTTGGCGATCAGGTCGTTGGCGGCGGTGGCGAGCACGGGATCGCCGCGACCGGCGACCCACTGGGCCCCCAGCACGGCGGCTTCGATCTCGTCGGGTGTCAGCATCAGGGGCGGCATGTCGTATCCGGCCTCCAGCACGTAGCCGACGCCCGCCTCGCCGCGGATGGGCGCCCTCTGGCCGATCAAGGCGGCGATGTCGCGATAGACGCTGCGTTTGGAGGTCTCCAGCTCGGCCGCCATGGCGTCGGCCGTCACCGGCTGCCGGCTGCGGCGGAGGATCTGGATGATCTGGAAAAGGCGTTCGGCGCGTCTCATGGGGCCACTCTGCTCGACCGATGCTGACAGCATGCTGGCAGCAGGATGGCGGTAGCGTCCGATTGTCGCAACACGAGGTCTTCGAGGGACATCGAACGGCGGCTCAGCAGGGAGAGACCACCATGATCACGCTCTACGCCGCCGGACCCGCCTTCGGCCTCCCCGAAGGCAGCCCCTATGTCACCAAGACCGAGATCCACCTGAAGATGGCCGGCCTCTGGTACCAGAAGGTCCCGGCCCATCCCGAGACCTCGCCCAAGGGGCAGCTGCCGTGGATCGACGACGACGGCGTCAAGGTCGCCGATTCCACCTTCATCCGCGCCTATGTCGAGCGCAGCTACGGCGTCGACCTGGACGCGGGCCTCAGCAAGGCCCAGCGCGGCCAGGCCTGGGCGATCGAGCGGATGGTCGAGAACCACCTGGGCTGGGCCAGCTGCCACTTCCGGTTCTTCGACGACGCCAACTTCGCCAAGGGGCCGGCCCGCTGGTTCGACGGCCTGCCGGGCGAGGCGCGGGCCGACGCCATCGACGGCCTGCTGGGCACGGTGCAGACCACCCTCAAGGCGGTCGGCATCGGCCGTCATGCGCCGGACGAGATCGTGGAGCTGGGCGCCTGGTCGCTGACGGCCCTGTCGGAGATGCTGGGCGACAAGTCGTTCATGATGGGCCACCGGCCCACCAGCGTCGACGCCATCACCTTCGCCATGCTGGCCCAGATCCTGACGCCGTTCTTCGACTCGCCGCTGCGCCGCCGCGCCGAGAGCCTGCCCAACCTGGTGGGCTACGCCGAACGGATGATGGCGGGCTATTATCCGGAGTTCGCGCCGGAGATGAGCCGGGCGGCCTAGGAACCACCGCTCATTCCGGCCTCGGCCGGGATGAGCGGTGTCCCTGTGAAGCTCAATGCTTCTTTTTCTGGGCGTCGTTCGCCTGGAAGTCGTCCTTGCGGTCCGGGTCGTGGGCGTGATGCACGTCGGACTCGCCGCCGCCGCCGGAGACCTTGCTGTGGCGGCTGTAGCGATCCGGATCGTCCGGATCCTTGACGGTAGGGTCGGGGTGCGGCGACTTGGCGTTCTCGTGACTGGCGCCGGGGCCGCCCCAGCGGTCGGCGGCGGGGTTCTTGTCGGGCATGGTCAACGATCCTGTACGTTGCCGGCGTGAGACGTGTTCTGGGCGAGGTTGCCGTGACGGCCCTGCGCCTTGAGGTTCACGTCGGCGTTGCCGGGGTCGGGCGACTGCAGGTCGTCGCGACCGCCTTCACCTTCGATCGCCGGCTTCTGGCCCGTGAAGGCGCGCTGTTCCGGCGGAATGGGCGGGGCTTTGGACATTGGTTTCCTCCATGTCTGCCCCAGTCAAACCGATCGGAGAGGTGGGCGTTCCCAGCGTCCAGCTTGCCCGCCGGCTCGAAGATTTCGATTCCGCATCCGCCACGAGGGATCTTCGGAATCGGCGTTCCGATGCTATCTAGGAGCGTGTTCGGGATAGGATGCCCCCTTGTCAGATACAGTCGCGCCTCAAGCCTCCGCCGTCTCGGATCGGGCCAGCCAGACCCTGCACCGGGCGCTGGACATCCTGGAGGCCGTCGCCGAGGGCGCCCATAGCCTGAAGGCGTTCGAGGCGCGGGTCGGCCTGACCCGCAGCACCACCCACCGCCTGGCCTCGGCCCTGGTCGATCGCGGCCTGCTGTCGGCGGTGGGCCGCGACTACCGCCTGGGCGGGCGCCTGGTGCAACTGGGCCATCAGGCGCGCGAGCGGCTGGGGCTGGCGGATGTGGCGAGGCCCGTCCTGGCCGCACTGTCGGCCGAGACCCAGGACGCCACCAACCTGGGCACGATCGCCGGCGACGAGGTCCTCTATGTCGGCCAGGCGCCGGGGCGGCGGCGGCTGGAAGTCCGCCACCGGGTCGGTGACCGCAACCGCGTCCGCGACACCGCCCTGGGCCGGGCCCTCCTGATCGACGCGCCGCCCGAGCGGTGGGCGCAACTGTTCCTCGACGATCCGCGATCGCCGGCGGCGGCGGCGTTCTTCCGCGAGATGGAGACGGCGCGCCAGGTCGGCCACGCGCTGCACCTCGATGACGGCCTGGACAGCATCCGCTGCATCGCCGCCCCGATCCGCGATGCCAGCGGCGCGATCGTCGCCGCCGTCAGCCTGTCCAGCGTGCCCCAGTATATGGACGAGGCGCGGATGGTCGAGCTGACCCCGCGGGTCAAGGCCGCCGCCCTGGAGATCGGCACGGCCCTGGGCTTCAACCCCGCGCGGCCGGGTCCGGAACGCTAAGGCGTCGCATCGCGCGAGGCTCTAGTACCGCATCTCCAGCCCCATGCGGATTTCGCGACCGGTGTGGTGCTGGTAGTTCGCTAGGCCGCTGGTGTCGGAGAACTGGCGCTGGGCGGCGTTGAACAGGTTGCCGCCCGCCGCCGTCAGCCACCAGCCGGGCGCGAGCCGGTAGCGGGCGGACAGGTCCAGGCTGGTGTAGCCGTTGACGCCGTCGACATCGGCCCCGGTCGGAGCCGGGATGGCGGTGAGGTAGCGGCCGCGGTGGGACAGGGTCGCGCGCAGGTCCAGGCCCTTGCGGCGATAGGCGGTGGAGATCGTGCCTACGAGGCGCGGCGAGCCCAGGCTGTCGTGGGCGATGAACGGCGCGCCGTCTAGACCCCAGAAGCGCATGCGCGAGCGGGTATAGGTCAGGCCGGCGCGGACGCTCCAGCCGCGCAGGGCCGGCGTGGCCAGGTCGAGGGGGGCCTGAAGCGCCAGCTCCAGCCCGTCCAGATGACCGCCGCCGCGATCGGTCCGGTTCAGGAACTGCCAGATCGGCAGTTCCGGCGCGCAACCTGGCAGTCGTCCGCAGGCGATCACCGCCAGGCTGTCGGGCAGACCGAACGGGTTGTCGGCGAACACCGTCGGGGCGGTGGCGGTGGTCAGGACGTTGGACCGGATCGTCTTGTGGAAGGCGGCGATCGACAGGATCGAGCCGGGCGCGAAGTACCATTCGGCGGCGGCGTCCAGGGTGTCGGCCCGCACGGGGCGCAGGAACGGGTCTCCGGCCGAGACCGCCCGCAAGCCGCCCGTCGCGATATTGAACCCGGGGCGCAGGCTGCGCAGGTCCGGCCGCGCCATCACCCGCGCGGCGGCGAACCGCAGCAGCAGATCCTCCCGCGGTTCCAGGGCCAGGTTGAACGACGGCAGAAGGTCGTCGTAGGCCCGCGTCGCTGTGACCGGGGACACGAAGCCGGACGCGTCGGGGTCGATGGTGTACCCGCGCGACGCTTGGCGGGTGTGGGCGTAGCGCAGGCCCAGGTCGCCGCGCGGGGACCAGGGCCAGGGCATGGTGAAGGCGGCCTGCAGGTAGGCGGAGCTGTCGTGTTCCTCGACGCCATAGTTCAGGCCCAGAAGCGGCTCGGGGCCCAACGCCAACGAGTCGCAAGCGCTGGATGCGCAGGCGGCCTGGAAGAGGGCGAAGGCCTTGGCGACGTCCGGAGCCAGCCAGGCGTCCGGCGTGCCGGCGGCGGTCGCGAAGCGGTTCGACCAGGTTTGCCGCAGGTAGGTCGATGGCGGGATCGTCGCGAACTCGGGCGGGATGTCGGCGTTGAGGTTGGCGATGGAGCCGTTGGACCGCCCCTTCGCCGTCGCCTCGGTGACATAGGTCTTGTGCTGCAGCCCGCCCCGCAGCGTCAGGCCCTCGCGAGGCGTCCATTCCAAGTCGGCGCCGACGGTCTTGAAGCTGTTGTCGACCCAGTTGGGTTCGGACCGCAGCTCGGCCAGGGTCCAGTTCGTCGGCGTCGTCAGGTCGGCCGAGCCGAAGCCGATCAGCGGCCGCCGGCGGTCGCGAAAGTCGTAGGTGAAGCCCTGGACGTCGTACTGGTCGAGCTGGACCGTGGCCTGCAGCGGATTGCCGAAATCGGAGCGGCTGTAGCCGGCCAGGGCCTTCAGGGTCAGCCGGTCCGAAAGGCGCTGGCTGATCGACAGGGTGGTCTGGCGGAAGATGGTCTTCAGCCGATCGAGCCGCGACTCGGCGCGGACGTCGACATTGTCGAACGTGCCGGCGATCAGCACCGGCAGGCCCGGTCGCGGGGTGATGATCGTGGCGTCCCGCACCTTGACGGCGGCGATGCCGCAGTCGGCGTTCAGCGGCGTGCGGCAGGGCCCTGCCGTGCGGAGCGTGAAGGTTTCCAGCAGGTCCTCGCGCCGTTCCGAGGACAGTTCGGAATAGAGGACGTCCAGGGCGACCTGGGTGCGGTCGGACGGTCGCCACTGCAGGCCGCCGGTCAGGCCCAGGCGCTCCTGCTCGATCCGGAACACCTCCAGGCGGGGGATGCGCGGGTGCAGGGCGGCGTTCAGCACGGCCAGGTCGGGCGCGCCCGGCGCCGAGGCTCCAAAGCCAGGATAGACCGTGTCGCCGGCCTGCCACTGCCCGGCGTTGGCGCCGACGTCCTCGACCGTCCGCTTGCTGTAGGCGGCGGAGACCAGGATGCCGAACCGGTCGTCGCGGCTGCGGCGAGAGACGATGGCCGACAGGCGCGGGACCGCCTTGTCGGCGCCGAAATTGTACGCGCCCTCGACTGTCAGCTGGACCCGGGAGCGTGGTCCGTCGAGGGGTGAGCGGGTCTGGAGGTCGACAGTGGCGCCCAGCGAGCCCTCGTCGACGTCGGCCGACGGCGTCTTCCGCACGCGGATCTGGTCGAAGAGATCGGCGGCGAAGACGTTGAAGTCGAAGGCCCGACCGCGATTGGTGCCGCCGCCCGCGTTCGTTCCGCCGAACGTCGCCAGGGTCTCCATGCCGTTGATGCGCACCCGGGTGAATTCGCTGCCCACGCCCCGCACGCTGACCTGCCGGCCCTCGCCGCCGTCGTTGGTGACCGCGACGCCGGGCAGCAACTGCATGGCGCCGCCCAGGTTGGGATCGGCCAGGCCGCGCAGGTCGTCGCCCAGCAGGATGTCACTGGCGTCGGCCGAAAGGCGCTTCATGCGCAGGGCTTCGCCGCCGAGGTCGCGCGCCACGACCTGCACGGTGCTCAGGGCGGCGGGCTCGCTGTCCTCCGGCGGCAGCAGCCGGGGGCGGGCGGGCGGAGCTGCGGCGAGCGGGGCGACGACCCTGATGCTGATCACCCCGTCGGCGCTGACCGACAGGCCAAGACCCGAGCCGCGAAGGAGGCGTCGCACCGCCTCGGCCGGCTCCAGGCGGCCGCGTACGGCCGGCGCCGCGCGGCCCCGGACCAGGCCGGCCGGCGCGATGATGATCGCCCCCGTCTGGCGCGACAGGGCCAGCAGGGCGGTCGACAGAGGCTGGGCGGGGACATCGACAGGGCGCGTCGCGGCGGCCCGGACCGTTGTCGGCGCGAGGCTCCCGGCCAGCAACGCCGCGAGGCAGGTCAGCCGAAGGCCGCGCTCGGCGGCGCGGACCTCACGGGGCATGAGGCTCCGGCGCGCGTTTCGGATCGGCGGGGACCAGGATCCGGCCGCCGCGACCGTCCGAGGTCAGGCGCACGGGCAGCACGCGCGGCAGTTCGGCGACGAAGCGGTCGGCCTGGGCGACATCGAAAGCGGCGGTGACCTTGAGCCGGGCGGTGGCGGGGGAGCCGATCGCCAGAGGCCGCTGGCTGTAGCGGTTGAGGTCGGCCACCACCTCGGCCAGGGGCGCGTCGTCATAGGCCAGGCGACCTTGTCGCCAAGCGCCGGCCAGGTCCGCCTGGGCCAGCGTCCCGACGGTCAGGCCGCGCCCATCGGCGACCACGGTCTGGCCGGCGTGCAGCGTGACCGCGCGATCCTGGCTGTGTGGATCCGAGACCTGGACCACGCCCTGCTCGACCTCGACCCGCATGGCGCGCCCGACGCCGCGGTGGACATTGAAGCGCGTGCCGACGACGCGGACCAGCGCGTCACCCGCCTGGACCGTGAACGGCTGGCCGCTCTGGTGGGCGACGACGAAGAAGGCTTCACCCCGCTCCAGCGACAGCGTGCGCGGCCGCCAGCGCGAGGCCGCGCGCAGGCGCGAGGCGGGGGCGAGGATGATCTGGCTGCCGTCGCTCAGCGCGACCTGACGGCTCTCGCCCGGCCGCGTCTCGTAGGCCGGGCCGGGGAGGGCGAGGACGGCCAGGGCCAGGCACGCCGCCAGCAGGCCGCCGGCGGCGGCCATGGCCGGGACGCGCCATCGCGCCGCCGGGCGCCGGACGGGTTCGACGGCCGTCGGTGTCCGCAGGGCGCCCAGCATCATGACGACCGCCTCGGCCTGTTCATAGGCGTGACGGTGCCGTGGGTCGGCGTCCAGCCAGGCGCCGAACCGCCGCGAGCGCTCGGGCGGGAAGTCTTCGCCCATCACCGCCAGGGCCCAGGCACGAGCGGTCTGGCCGAGCGGCGAGTCAGGATCGACGGCTTCGTTCACGCGACAGTCCTCGATAGTCGGCGGTTCCATGGATCAGGGCGCGCTGGCAGACGGCCAAGGCCTCCTCGACGGTCTTGCGCACCAGCGACGGCGAGACGCCGAAGCGCTCGGCGATCGCCACGAAGCTCTGGCCCTCCAGCCGGTTGGCCAGCAGGTACCGGCGGTGCCGGTCGGGCAGTCCCTGCACGACCTTCTCCAGCAGGCCCATCTGCTGCTTGGCGATCAGGCTGCGCTCCAGGTCGGGGGCCTCCTCGCTGTCGATCGCCAGCAGCGGGGCCGAGGCGTCCAGGGTGCGGCTGACACGCGCCTGGCTGCGGCGCTCGTCCAGCATCAGGTTGATCGCCACGCGGAACACGAAGGCCCGGGGACTCTCGATCCGCTCGGCGCCTTCCAGCTCGCCCAGCTTGAAGAAGGCCTGCTGGGCCACGTCCTCGGGGTCGGGCGGTCCCGGACCGAACCGCGCGCGCAGGAAGGCGCACACGTCGCGCCATTCGCGGGCGTAGGTCGCCGAATAGGACGGACGATCACGCCATCGGCCCGTTCCCGCGCCGCCTGACCTGGCGGCGCCAGGCTCGACGCCGCTCGGCTTGACGATTCGAAGCTTGGGCGTCTTCGCCTCGAACACCGGTGCTCCCCAGTCACGTCGGTCGTTTTCTTGAGGCGGCGACGATGGGAGGGAACGGGGCCGCGATCAACCGAAAGCGAAAAATATGCGGCTGATCCGAACTTTCTTGTGCGGATCGGTGGGTCGAAATCGTCGTTCTCAGTCAGCCTTCGCAAGGGAAAAATATTCAACGTTTTTCACATGATAGCGCTAACTTTTCCTCTTTTCTCGCGGTTATCGCCATGTCTATCCTTATGACACCGGTGACAAAAGGCCGGAAGGAGAAAGGCGGTCACGAACCGCCCGGGACTGACTGGGGAGGAAAAGTCCATGACCACGTCCATGCATCCGCGCACCTGCGCCCTGCTGCGCGACACGTCGCGCCTGGCGCTGACGGCGGCGCTCACTGCCACGTTTTCAATCGGCCTCGCGGCAGGGGGCGCCCAAGCCCAGGACGTCCCCGTGGCGACCGCCAGCGGGCCCGACGTGGTCGAGGAAGTGGTCGTCACGGGCTATCGCGCCTCGCTGCGCAGCGCGATGGAGACCAAGAAGACCTCGGACGTCATGCTCGACGCCATCAACGCCGAGGACATCGCCGACTTCCCGGATTCGAACCTCGCCGAATCCCTGCAGCGCCTGCCCGGCATCTCGATCGACCGTGACAACGGCGAAGGCCGCACGATCAGCGTTCGCGGCCTGAGCGGCGACTTCAGCCGCGTGCGGATCAACAACATGGAGGCGCTGTCCACCGGCGCCAACAACGACGCCGGCGCCAGCCCCAACCGCTCGCGGGCCTTCGACTTCAACGCCTTCGCCTCGGAGCTGTTCAGCTCGGTGCGGGTGCGCAAGTCGTCGTCGGCCGAAGCCGACGAGGGCTCGCTGGGCGCCACGGTCGACCTGATCACCGGCAAGCCGTTCGATTACAAGCGCCGCGCCTTCGCGGCCTCGGCCGAGGACTCCTATTACGAGAACGGCAAGACCCACAGCCCGCGCCTGACCGTCCTGGCGTCGGACCGCTGGTTCGACGGCAAGGTGGGCCTGCTGCTGTCGGGCGCCTACGCCAAGCGCAAGTCGGTCGACGACAACTATGGCCGAGGCGGCGGATCGTCCGACTACACCTATCGCGGCTCGACCTGGACCGGCGACGAGCTGCCCGGCCGCGCCGGCTTCGCCGCGCCGACCGGCACGGTGTTCCGCGCCCTGATCCCCACCAACCTGACCGGCGCCGCGCTCGACGCCTACAAGGCCAATCCGGCCAATTACTACAACCCGCTGGCCAATCCGGACGCCTATGCCGAGATGACCGGTTCGGATCCGGCCGCCTACGCCAAGCTCTATCCGAACTGCGCCGCCACGGCCGCCCAGCCGGTGGCGTCCCTGACCCCGACCACGGCGGGCTGCAACGACTCGCTGATCCGCTTCCCGGCCCTGCCGACGCTGAACCAGAAGGACGTCGACACCGAGCGCCTGGGCCTGACCGGCGCGTTCCAGGTCCAGATCAGCGATCGCACCCGGCTGACGGTCGATGCGCTCTATTCGCGCTTCAAGAGCGTGACCACGAACTACGGCCTCTCGCCGGTCGGCCTGAACCGCAACAACACCAACGCCAGCTATTCCTATGGGGCCAACGTGCCCACCGCGACCGCCCGCAACGGCACGGCCATGACCGCCGCCCAGCGCCGGGCGCTCTATCCCGGCAGTTGCACCTTCGCGGAGGAAACCGAACTGAACCCCGGCCAGGATTGCGGCCAGTCATTGAACGGGACCGCGCCGGTCAGCGGCTACAGCTTCAGCTACAACCCGTACAATCTGGATCCGTACGAGTACTACACCAACCCGGCCTCGCCCGGTTACGCCGGCCCGGGCTCGTCCTTGCCGTTCCGCGGCGACCTGATCGGCCGTCCGTCGGTCAAGCTGCTCGACGCCGAGGTGGTGGGCCAGAACGCCGAATATCTGAAGCTGGGCAATGTCGACTGGCGCTCGGCCGCCGACCGTGGCGCCTACACCACCGACTTCCGCCAGGTGTCGCTGGACCTGACGCACGAGTTCAGCGACCGGTTCCGGGGCCAGTTCAGCGCCGGCCTGTCGGAATCGACGAACAAGAACCAGGGCACCCTGGTCGAGTTCAACTACATGGACGCCCCTGAGCCGTTCATCTTCGACGAGCGCGGCGCGACCGGCATGCCCAGGTTCGACGCGGGCTTCGACGCCGCTGATCCCAAGAAGTGGGGGATCGTCAAGGGTTTCTCGGCCATGCGCAATTACGAGCGCGAGACGGTCAACACCTACAAGGGCCTGAAGGCCGACTTCACCTACGAGGTGGACGACCACTGGACGATCAAGTTCGGCGGCACGGGCCGCAGGTTCAAGTTCACCACCAACCAGTTCGAGCGCAACAGCGACATCCTGAACCCGACCGAGAAGGAGGCCGGGGTCAGTATCGCGTCGCTGGGCCAGGTCATCGAGTTCGGCCAGGGCCTGGAGGTACCGGAAGGCACGACCACCAGCTTCTTCGCGCCCAGCCTGGAAGCGTTCGACAACGTCTTCGGCTTCACCTGCAACTGCATCAACAAGTACGGCGATTTCCGCATCACCCGGAAGCGCAACCGCTCGACCTCGTTCGGCGTGACCGAGGAGAACCTGGCCTACTACGCCCAGTTCAACTTCAACTACGACGTCCTGGACGGCCGCCGGCTGTCGGGCAACGTCGGGATCCGCCAGGCTCACACGGCCGTGGACTCCCAGGGCGAAACCACCGCCGGCCGGGCGATCTATGGCAAGAACAGCTATGACGACACCTTGCCGGCCGGCAACGTGACGTTCGAGGCCTTCCATAACTTCTACGTCCGAGCCGCGGCGGCCAAGGTCATGGCCCGGCCGCTGCTGGGCAACCTGTCGCCGGCGGTGACCGGCATCAGCATTCCCAGCGACGGCTCGAGCACGGGGGCGACGCTGACCGTGGGCAATCCCAAACTCTCGCCCTTCCGCGGCGAGGCCTACGACATCGCGGCCGAATGGTACTTCACGCCGGGCGGCCTGATCAGCCTGGGCTACTTCCGCAAGGACATCGCCTCGTATCCGCAGACGATCTTCTACGAGGCGCCGCTGTCGGACTTCCTCGATCCGGCGGCGATCGAACAGCTAAAGGCGCAGTTCCCGGGCGCGACCGGCGGCGACGTCTTCCGCCGCGCCTATATCGACGCCGACAATCCCGTGCTCGCGCGCCAGGTCCGCGACGCGCCGGGCGGCGTCCTGCAGGGCTGGGAATTCAACTACCAGCAGGACCTGACCTTCCTGCCCTGGTATTTCAAGAACCTGGGCGTCCAGTTCAACATGACCAAGCTCGACACCGAGCTGACCTACATCCTCGATCCGGGCTCGGTGAACGCCACCACCGGCGCGGTCACCAAGGCGCCGGTCTATGGCAAAGGGCCGTGGCTGGGCGCCTCGCCGAAGGGCGTGAACTTCACGCTCTACTACGAGACCGACAAGTTCAACGCCCGGGTTTCGGTGGCGCATCGCAGCCAGTACTACACGACCTACCCGATCACGGCGGGCAACTGTGATCCGGGGCTGCAGGCCAACGGCTCCGCCTGCGACAGCCCGCTGATCAACGAGTTCAACGGCGCCAAGTCGACCACCAACGTCGATTTCTCGATGCGCTACCAGCCGCTCAAGCAGGTCAGCATCACCTTCGAGGCGCTGAACATCACCAACGAGATGGCCGAACGGTTCAGCTACGCCGACCCGGTCATCCAGTCCTACGGCGGTACGGGTCCGAACTACCGGATCGGCATTCGCTACAAGTACTGATCCCCTTCGGCCGTGGTCGGCCGGCGTTCGCGCCGGGCGATCACGGCCGACCCGCGGGGTGTCGGTTCGCGCGGCGAGCCGGCGTCCGCGGTCGTCAAGCCGCCTCCCGCGGCGACTTCGGCGGACGGCTGGCCTTCCCGGTCGTCCGCCACCTTTCTTCAGTTCCCTTTCGGGAGACGACGGATGCGTTTCAGAGCCCTTGTCCTCGCGTCCTGCCTGACGGCCGGCGTCCTGACCGCCGTCGCGGGCGCCCGGGCCCAGACGCCGGTCGCCGCGCCGCCGCCGCGCTTCAATGCGATCAAGATCGTGCTGGTCGGCGACTCCACGACGGCCGTGCAGGGCGGCTGGGGGCCCAGCTTCTGCGCCAAGCACGTGACCTCGTTCGCCGCCTGCATCAATCTGGCGCGCGGCGGCCGCAGCAGCGGCAACTACCGGACCGAAGGCTCGTGGGCCTTGGCGATGGACGAGATCAGGTCGGGCGGCTTCAAAGACACCTATGTTCTGATCCAGTTCGGGCACAACGATCAGCCGGGCAAGCCGGGCCGGTCGACGGACCTGGCCACGGAATTCCCGGCCAACATGAAGCTCTATGTCGAGGACGTCCGCGCCGCCGGCGCCAAGCCCGTGCTAGTGACCCCGCTGACCCGCCGGCAGTTCAAGGACGGCAAGCTGGTCGACGACCTGGGGCCCTGGGCGGAGGCGGTCCGCAAGGTGGCCGCCGAGACCGGGACGCCGCTGGTCGACCTGCATGCCGACAGCGCCGCCGCCGTCCAGGCCATGGGCGCGGCCGAGGCGACGCGCTTCGCCCAGAAACCGCCATCGCCCGAGGTGCTGGCCGCCGCGCGCACGGGCACGACGGTCGCCGCCAGCGCCGGGGTCGCTCCCGCCGGCCCCGCCAATGCGGGGCAGAACAACGCCGCCGTCGAGCCGATGGGCCAGGCCAAGCTGTCGTTCGACTACACCCATCTCGGCGAGACAGGCGCCGACTATTTCGCCACCATGGTCACGGCTGATCTCGCCGGGGCCGTCCCGGTCCTGCGCAGGTTCCTTATCCCGTAGTTTGCATCACAAGGACTTTCGCCGTGCGCCTGACCCGTAGAACCACCCTGGCCCTGGCGGCCGGAGCCGCGACCGGCGGCCTGGCGCCGGCGACGGCCGCTCCGGCCTCGCCGTTGCGGCTCTGGTACCGCCAGCCGGCCCAGGAATGGGTGGAAGCCCTGCCGGTCGGGTCGGGCCGCATGGGGGCGATGGTGTTCGGCGGCGTGGCGGCCGAGCGGCTGCAGCTGAACGAGGACACCCTGTGGGCGGGCGGCCCCTACGATCCGGCCAATCCCGAGGCGCTGAAGGCCCTGCCGGAGATTCGGGCGCTGATCGACGCCGGCGACTACGCCAAGGCCACCAAGGTGGCCGAGGCCCGCTTCATGGCCACGCCCAAGCGGCAGATGGCGTACCAGACGATCGGCGACCTGAAGCTGGCCTTTGCGGGCCTCGGCGGCCAGGCGGTCGACTATGTCCGTGAACTCGACCTGGACGGCGCCATCGCCACGACCCGCTTCGCGCTCGGCGGAACCCGCTACACCCGTCAGGTCATTGGCAGCTATCCCGACCGGGTGATCGCCGTGCGGCTGAGCGCCGACAAGGGCCGGGCGATCACCGTGGACCTGGCTTTCGACAGCCCGCTGAACTCAAAGCCCGTCTCCAGGGTCGAGGGAGGCGACACCCTGGTCCTGGCCGGCGCCAACGAGAGCCAGCAGGGGATTGCCGCCCGGCTGAAGTTCGAGTGCCGCGTCCAGGTGATCAACAGGGGCGGGACCCTCGGCGCCAGGGACGGGGTGCTGTCGGTCGCGGGGGCGGACGAGGTGCTGCTGCTGATCGCCGCCGCCACCAGCTACCGCCGCTTCGATGACGTGGGCGGCGATCCCACGGCGCTCAATCAGGCGGTGCTGGCCAAGGCCTCGGCCAAGTCGTGGACGGCCCTGCTGGCGGCCCACCAGGCCGATCACCGGGCCCTGTTCCGGCGCGTGGAGGCCGACTTCGGAACCACCGCCGCGGCGCTGAAGCCGACCGACGAGCGGATCAAGGCCTCGCAGACCACCGACGACCCGGCCCTGGCGGCGCTGTACTACCAGTACGGCCGCTACCTGCTGATCGCCTGCTCGCGTCCCAGTGGCCAGGCCGCCAACCTGCAGGGCCTCTGGAACGACAAGACCTCGCCGCCCTGGGGCAGCAAGTACACGATCAACATCAACACCGAGATGAACTACTGGCCGGCGGAACCGACCGGCCTGGCCGAGTGCGTGCAGCCGCTGATCGCCATGGTCCGTGACCTGTCGGTCACCGGCGCCCGCACGGCCAAGGTGATGTACAATGCTCGCGGTTGGGTGGTTCACCACAACACCGACCTGTGGCGGGCCAGCGGGCCCATCGACGGCGCCGTGTATGGGGTCTGGCCGACGGGCGGGGCCTGGCTCTGCAAGCACCTGTGGGACCATTACGACTACAATCGCGACCGCGCCTACCTGGCCGAGGTCTATCCGCTGATGCGCGGCTCGGCGCTGTTTTTCCTCGACGCCCTGGTGGTCGATCCCAAGTCGGGCAAGCTGGTGACCAACCCGTCGATCTCGCCGGAAAACGACCACGGCCACGGCTCGTCCCTGGTCGCCGGCCCGACCATGGACCAGGCGATCATCCGCGACCTGTTCACCGCCTGCATCAAGGCCGGCGCCATCCTGGGGACCGACGCCGCGTTCGGCGCCGAACTGGCGACCGCGCGGGAGAAGTTGGCCCCCTACAAGATCGGCAAGGACGGCCAGTTGCAGGAGTGGCAGGAGGACTGGGACGCCGACGCCGGCGACATCCACCACCGCCACGTCTCGCACCTGTACGGTGTCTTCCCCAGCGACCAGATCGCCATCGACACCACGCCGAAACTGGCCCAGGCCGCCAAGGTGTCGCTGAACACCCGGGGCGACATCTCCACCGGCTGGGCGATCGCCTGGCGGCTGAACCTGTGGTCGCGCCTGGGCGACGGCGACCGGGCCCACAGGATCCTGTCGCTGCTGCTGGGTCCCGAACGAACCTATCCCAACATGTTCGACGCCCACCCGCCGTTCCAGATCGACGGCAATTTCGGCGGGACCTCGGGCATGACCGAGATGATCCTGCAGAGCCGCAACGACCAGATCCTGCTGCTGCCGGCCCTGCCGTCGGCCTGGCCGACCGGACGGCTGACGGGCCTGCGGGCCCGGGGGGCGGTCGGCGTCGACGTGACCTGGACGCGCGGCAAGCTGGAGGCGGCGGTGCTCACCGCCGCCGCCGATGGCCGCCACCATGTTCGCTATGGCGCCTCGGCGATCGATCTCGACATGAAGAAGGGCCAGCGCGTTCGCTTGACGTCGCGCGACGGCGTCCTGCGGAAAGCCTGAGCGTGGCCAGGCTGATCGCTTTCCTCTGCGGCCTGGCCGCCCTTGCGGTCGGCCTCGACGCGGGAGCCACGACCCTGCGGGTCGGCAAGGGCGGCGCCTATGCCAGCGTCCAGGCCGCCGTCGACGCCCTGCCGGCCGACGGCGGAACCTTGGAACTGGCGCCGGGCGAGTATCGCGAGAAGCTCGAGGTGGCCAAGCCCAATGTCCGCCTGGTCGGCAAGGGCAGGCGTCCGCGGGACGTGGTGCTGGTCTGGAGCGACGGCGCGATCACCGCGGGCGGCACGTTCAAGTCGGCCTCGGTCAACGTGTCGGGCGATGGCTTCCGGGCCCGCAACCTGACCATTCAGAACGACTATCACCTGAAGGACGCCCGGCCGTCCCAGGCCGTGGCCCTGGCCATCACCGCCGACCGCGCCGTGCTGGAGCGCGTCCGCCTGCTGGGCGCGCAGGACACCCTCTATGCCGCCAGCAAGAAGGGCGCGCCCAGCCGTCAGTACTTCAAGGATTGCTATGTCGAGGGCCATGTCGACTTTATCTTCGGCGACGCCAAGGCCTTCTTCGACCGCTGCCAGATCCATGGGATCGCCCATGAAACGGTGATGATCACAGCCCAGAGCAAGTCCAGGCCGGACCAGGACAGCGCCTATGTCTTCGACCGCTGCCGCATCACCGCCGATCCTAAGGTGGGAGCCCTCTATTTCGGCCGCGCCTGGCGGCCCTATGCGACCGTCGTCTTTCTACGCGCCCGGATCGACGCGGCCTTGCATCCGGAGGGCTGGCGCGAATGGACGCCCGGCAAGACAGACACCCTGAACACGGCGACCTATGCCGAGTTCGCCTCCACGGGGCAGGGGGCCAGTCCCCGGACGCGCGAGCCCCGCAGCCGCCAGCTGACGGCGGACGAGGCCAAGGCCTGGTCGCGCGACGCGTTCCTGGCCGGACCAGACGGGTGGCGTCCGTGACCCGTGACGCTCCGTTCCAAGACCTGATCGAAATCCAAGCCCAGTGAGCCGGATGATGCGCCCAGACCGACGAAGCCTGCTCGCCGCTGGCGGCCTGGGCGTGGCCGCCAGCCTGGCTGAGGTCCTGAGGCCCGAACCGGCGAACGCCGTCGGGACCAACCCGCTGGCCATCGCCGACGAGGGCTGGAGCCTGTGGATCGACACGGCCGCGTCCTGGAAGGACGACGACATCCACCTGCCTGGCCGGTTCGACCTGGCGGCGCTGCCGGTCAACCCGCCGACCGGCGGCTGGGGCGCGCTGTCCTCGCCCGACGCGGTGGCGGTGACCTTGCCGACGACGGTCGAGCAGCACTTCTGGGGCAAGTTCGGCGCGCGGCCCTACGGCGCCGACGAATACCGCTACGCTGAGGACGACGACGTGCCGCAATACGGCGCCTACAAGGGCGTGTCGTGGTGGTCGAAGGCGATCGACATCCCGGCGTCCGCCAAGGGCAAGCGGGTGAGGCTGAACATCCGCGGCGCGCGGCTGCGGGCCGAGGTGTTCCTGAACGAGCAACTGGTCGGCTATTCGATCCTATCGGAGCTCCCGATCGACTGCGACCTGACCGGCGCCATGCGGCCGGGCCAGTCCAACCGCCTGGCGATCCGCATCACCAATCCCGGCGGCCGGTTCGACTGGCGCGACTCCACGACGATGACCTGGGGCAAGGCCAAGCTGTTCGCGTCGCACGGCTTCGGCGGGCTGGATCGCGGTCTGACGTTGAGCGTCCACCCGCTGGCCGCGCGCATCGACGACGCCTGGGTGCTCAACACGCCCGACCCACGCCGCGTCACCGCCTTCATGGAGATCGCGCTGGAGCGGGGCGCGCCCGAGGGCGGGCTCGACCGCCTGAAGGCCAAGGCCTCGGCCGCTCTGGTCGACGCGGCGGGCCAGCCGGTCGCCGCCGACGTCCGGCTGGAAGCCCTGGAGCGGCTCGACGACCGCCGCCTGCGCGCACGGTTCGCGGTTCATGCGCCCGGCGCCAGGCTGTGGGATCTCGACACGCCCAACCTGCATCGCCTGCGATTCCGCTGGGCCGAGGCGCGCGACGCCGTCGACGCGTGCGAGGTGCGCTTCGGCTTCCGCTGGTTCGCGCCCGAGGGCCTGGGGACCGACGCCCTGCTGCGCCTGAACGGCCGGCGGGTGCGGCTGTATTCGGCGATCTCCTGGGGTTATTGGGGCTTCAACGGCCTGTGGCCGACGCCGGAACTGGCGCGGCGCGAGGTGAACTCGGCCCGGACCCTGGGCCTCAACACGCTCCACTTCCACCGCAATGTCGGCAAGCCCGAGGTGCTCGCGGCCATGGACGAGATGGGCCTGCTGCGGGTGATGGAGCCCGGCGGCGGCCGCCACGCGATCGGCAGGGACCTCAAGCCCGGCGAGACCCTGTCGCCCGCCGACGCCTTCAGCCGCGACTTCATGGTTGAGAAGTGCAAGGCCATGGCCCAGGCCTTCCGTTCGCACCCGTCGCTCGTGCAGTACACCCTGCAGAACGAGATCGGCGCCAACCTGGCCAATCCCGACGTCCAGGCGGTGCTGAAGGCGATCCACGACGTCGATCCCAGCCGCACGGTGATCCTCAACGACGGCTTCGTGGCGCGGGGCGCGGCCCAGGCCCTGTACCTGCCCTATGACGACCGCTACTGGCGTTCGGACAAGGACGAGTGGGGCGGCTGGTGGGTCAACCACCAGGGCGCCGGCGACCAGTGGTACGACCGCTTCTACAAGGGCAAGGACGACTATATCCACCGCCAGACCGGCAAGCCGTTCATCGTCGAGTTCGGCGAGATGCAGGGCTGCGCCGTCGCCGACAACCACTCGGCCATGGTGGTGGAAATCCTGGCCAAGGGCGGCAAGAGTTACGACCTGGAGGACCACAGGGCGGTGGTCGCCTCGACCAACGGCTATCTCGAACGCTGGGGGTTCCAGAAGGCCTTCCCGACCAGCGAGAGCCTGTTCCTGTCGGTCGGCCGCAAGGCCTACGAGGCCTGGCGCGAGTATCTGGAGAACATCCGGATCGGCGACACCGTCGACGTGGCCGCCATCTCCGGCTGGGAAAGCACCGCGATCGAGAACCATTCGGGGATCGTCGACAACCTGCGCGGCTTCAAGGCCGATCCGGCCCTGCTGAGCCAGAGCCTGCGACCGGTGCTGGCGATCGCCAAGCCAAGGGCCCTGGCCTACGCCATGGGCGACAGCGCCGAGCTGGATCTCTATCTGCTCAACGACACCGGCAAGGCCGTGTCGGGCGAGATGGCGCTCAGTCTGGTCGGACCGGACGGAAGCGTCGAGACCCTGGGCCGCTGGCCGGTCCCGGCCCAGTCGCCCGACCGCTTCAGTTATCTGGTCGTCGAGAGCGTGCGGACCCCGGCCTTGCGGCGCGAGGGGCTGAACCTGATCCGCATCGCCCTGGGCGACATCGTCTCCGACCGCGAAATCTGGGTGACCGGGCCAGGACCCAAGCCCGCCAAGGTCGCGCGCATCGGCGTCTCGGGCGTCGCCCGCAGCCTGCGCGACCAGCTGGCGGCCGTGCCGGGCCTCGTCCTCGAGAACTTCAAGCCGGGCGTCCGCTACGACGGCATCATCGCCTCGGGCCTGAAGAGCGACGAGATCGTCCGCCGCCAAGTCGGGGAACAGACCGGCCTGGAGGCCCAGCCCAAGAAGGGCGACAAGCCCGTCGTGATCCTGGGCGAGCTGCCGTCCGAGGTCCTAGCCGCGGTCAAGGCTGGCGCGCCGCTGCTGGCCATGGTGCAGGAGGACGGCCTGGCCGAGGGCGTGGCCAGGCAGCTGTCCGGCCTGGGCCTGTTCGACTACGCCGGCCAGGTGGGCGGGCTGCGCGCGCCCTGGATGGGCAACTGGAACTATGTCCGCGCCCATTCCACCTTCGCCGGCCTGCCGGTCGACCGGGGCCTGAGCGTGCTGCACCAGGTCGAGGGGCAACCGTCCAACGGCTTGCTGATCGATGGCCCGAAGGGCGAAAGGGCCGGGGTCGAGGTGATCGCCGCCTACAGTCGCGACCATGACCGCAGGAACGGCGCGGCCAGCTTCATCGCGCGCAGGGACGGCATGCGGGTGCTGGTGCATCGGTTGCCGGACATGGCCGGCCCGTTGCAGCGGCGCTGGCTGGCCAACGCCGTCGACTGGCTGACGCGCGGATCTTGAGGAGGCTGACGTGATGGGTGTGACCAGGATCGGGCGACGGGCGCTGCTGGGCGGCGCCCTGGCGCTTCCGACGTTCGGCGTGGCGACCGCGGCGCCCAAGCCGCGGATGTTCGAACGCCTGGGCTGGGCCAGCGGCACGCCCGGCGGCGACGGCGGAACGGTCATCCGGGTCACCACCTTGGCTGGCTCCGGCCCGGGCTCGTTCCGCGAGGCGCTGGCGGCCAAGGGTCCGCGCACCGTGGTCTTCGACGTGGCCGGCGTCGTCGACCTGGGCCGACAGGGTCTCAAGGTCACCGAACCCTTCCTGACCATCGCCGGCGAGACCGCGCCGTCGCCCGGCGTCACGCTGATCAAGGGCGGCCTGGCGATCGAGACCCACGACGTCATCGTCCGCCACCTGCGGGTGCGGGCGGGCCGCGACGGCGCGGCCTCGCGCAGCGGCTGGGAGGTCGACGGCATCACCTGCTGGAAGGCCCATGACGTGATCGTCGACCACTGCTCGATCAGCTGGGCCACCGACGAGAACCTCTCGGCCTCGGGGCCGCGCTTCACGGGCGGCGAGGACCCGAAGGGCTGGCGGGAGGGGACCTCGCACCGGATCACCTTCAGCAACAACATCGTCGCCGAGGGCCTGTCGAACGCCAGCCACGTCAAGGGCGAGCATTCCAAGGGCAGCCTGATCCACGACAACGCCACGCAGGTGCTGATCGTCGGCAACCTCTACGCCCACAACCGCGAGCGCAACCAGCTGTTCAAGGGCGCGGTCGAGGCCGTCTCCGTCAACAACCTGGTCTATGATCCGGGCACGCGGGCCATGCACTATGCGCTGAACGCCTCGGAATGGGTGGGCCACGCCTGGCGCGCCGGACGCCTGGCCCTGGTCGGCAACGTGGTCAAGGGCGGCGCCTCGACCGATCCGAAGCTGCCGTTCCTGATCGTCGAGGGGCAGGGCGACCTGGATCTCCATGCGCGCGACAACCTGGCGATCTATGCCGACGGCCGCGAGATGCCGCCCGTCCGCGTGCTGCCGACCGCCCCCCTGCCAAAGGTCAGGCTGCTGGACAGGCCGCCGCTATGGCCAGAGGGATTGCAGGCGATCGACGCCCGGCGGGTCGAAGGCAAGGTCCTGGCCAACGCCGGCGCCCGGCCTTGGGATCGTGATGCTGTCGACCGCCGTATCGTCCGGGAGGTCCGCGAGGGAACCGGTCGGGTGATCGACGACGAGAAGGAGGTCGGCGGCTATCCGCGCTGATCCGGCCGCGAGGCCAGTATCGCCAGCAAGCCGTCGATCGAATAGGGCTTGCGCACCAGCGGAAAGCCCTGGGCGCCCTGTTCGGCGATGACGTGGCTGTAGCCGCTGGTCAGCACGATCTGCAGGTCGGGCCGCTGCCGCTGAATCATCTGGGCCAGTTCCAGGCCATTGATGCCGGGCATGACCACGTCGGTGAACACCAGGTCGAAACCGTTGGGGTCGTTGTTCAACTGCTTCAGCGCGGCTTGTCCGTCGCCGACCCAGGTGACCGCCTGGCCCAACTCCTTGAGAAGGCCCGCCGCGAACTTGCCGACCCCCTCGTTGTCCTCCACCAGCAGCACCCGCCGCCGCGGAACGTTCGACGCTTCCGACAGGTCGCCGGTGGGGGCGGAAACGGTCGGCGCCTGTCCGTCGGCGCTGGGCAGGTAGAGCGTGAAGGTCGTGCCGACGTTCAGCTGGCTCCTGGCGTCGATTTCACCGCGCGACTGCTTGGCGAAGCCGTAGACCTGGCTGAGGCCCAGGCCCGTGCCCTTGTCGACCGGCTTGGTGGTGAAGAAGGGCTCGAAGATCTTCTGCAGCGTCTCGGGCGACATTCCCTCGCCGTCGTCGGAGATGTCGACGGCGACGAACGTCCCGGTCGCGCCGGCGTGGCCCCGAACCGCGGGGACGCCGCCGACGGTCCGCGCGCCTATCCTGATCGTTCCGCCGCGCGGCATCGCGTCCCGGGCGTTGATGACCATGTTGAGGATCGCGGTGTCGAACTGGGTGGGATCGGCTTCCACGACATGCTCGACCTCGGCCAGGTCGTTCTGGATGGTCACCGACGAACCGATCATGCTGCCGATGATCCGCTGCAGGCCCCTCAGGCGCGTGCAGACGTCGAAGACCTCGGGCTGGAGGGGCTGGCGGCGGGCGAAGGCCAGAAGCTGCCCGGTCAGGGTTGCGGCCCGTTCGGCGGTCTCGGCGATCGCCTCGACATAGCGCACGCGCTTCTCTTCGGAGATATTCGGCCGCCGCAGGAAGTCGGCCGAGGCGCGGATCACGGTCAGCAGATTGTTGAAGTCGTGGGCGACGCCGCCGGTCAGCCGTCCGATCGCTTCCATCTTCTGGGCCTGGACCAGGGCCGCGCGCGAGCGTTCGAGTTCCTCCTCGGCGCGGCGCTTTTCCGTGATGTCGCGGGTCACCTTCGCGAAGCCCAGCAACTTGCCGGTTTCGTCGCGGATCGGATCGATCAGGACGCTAGCCCAGAACCGTTCACCGTTCTTGCGGACGCGCTGGGCCTCGCCGGAGAACTTGCCCTCGCGCAGCGCCGTGGCCAGGGCCTTCGCCGGCGCCCCGGCGTCACGGTCCTCCGGCGTATAGAACAGGGAAAAGTGGCGACCGATGATCTCGGCGGCGGCGTAGCCCTTGATGGCCTGCGCGCCCGAGTTCCAGTTGGTGATGTTGCCCTCGGGGTCGAGCATATAGATGGCGTAGTCCTTGACGCCCTGGACCAGGAGCCGAAAGCGCTGTTCGCTTTCGTATAGCGCCCGGTCGGCCGCGCGCTGCTCGGAGACGTCGCGCGTGATCTTGGCGTAGCCGATCACCTCGCCGTCTTCGATCACCGGGTCGATCACCACGTGGGTCCAGAACCGCGTGCCGTCCTTGCGAACGCGCCAGCCTTCGGACTCGAACCGGCCATCGGTCGCCGCGGTGTGCAACGCACGCTCGGGCAGGCCCGCCGCGCGGTCCTCCTCTGTGTAGAAGGTCGAGAAATGTCGGCCGATGATCTCGTCGGCGGTATAGCCCTTGAACAGCTGGGCGCCGGTGTTCCACGTCGCCACGCGGCCATCAACGTCGAGAAGATAGATCGCGTAGTCCTTCACCGCGTCGACCAGCAACTGGAAGCGGTCGGCTTGCGCCAGGTCGGTCACGCGACGAGAGAGCATTAAGTCCGACATACAAAGCATTAAGTCCGACATACCTGGAAGCGCTGGTGTTGGAAGTGGAACCCCACCGCTCCCGATGAGTTCCGTGAGGCGAGGATATCGCCGGCGCCGACCATCGCGCGCTGCGCCGTCGCGCGCAACCTGACGGCGCGACCGCTCATCACCGCGACTAGGGAATTCCCTAGCTGGCGATCGTGACCCCCACGGTCGAAACTCCAGGCGCCGCCGAGGTTGGCGGCCAGTCAGGAAGTTTCGCCATGCTCGACGCCGCGTCCTCGACCACGGTTCGCCAGGCGCCCCCGCCGCCGCCGCCCTCGCTCCAGCCGTCCAAGGACGCGGTCGACACCGTCCACAAGGCGATGGAAAGCGGCTTCTTCAACCCGATCACCAACGGTGACGTGAAGAACGCGGTCGGCGCCTTGAAGGATCTGGACGCGACCAATGCCCGGGCGGCGATCAGCGAGCTGGCCAAGGACGGCGGGCTCGACAAGCTGGTCTCCGAGATCAACGACGGCAAGAGTTTCGGCCTGGGCGGCCTGTCGGCCGACGAGAAGCGCGACTTTTTCGCCGAGATGGCCAAGGACCTGGGCGGGGCCGAACTGAAGTCGCTGTCGGACGCCTTCGCCAAGGCGGGCGGCGACTATCACGGCAAGGCCGACGTGGAGGCCCTGGGCAAGGCCATCGCCACCCACGCCACCGCCGACGCCAAGCTGGACTACGTCAAGGCGCAGGCCGGCTCGACCCTGGACCACGCCGCCGACACCACCAGCCCGTTCACCCTGGGCGGCTCGATCCGGGTGACCAGCCATGGTGACGCCGAGGCCGCCGCCGTGGGCCAGGTGCTGGCCAGCCTCAAGGGTAATCCGGCCGTCGCCGAGCAGGCGTTCAAGGCCCTCAGTCCCGAACAACTGCGCGGTGTGCTGTCCGCGTCCATCCACCGCGAGGAGATGGACACCACGACCGTCTCGATGGGCGGCGCGGCGCACAGCAACAGCACCACGCTCGACACCTCGACCTACAAGGCGATCCTGGAGGCCGGGGCCCAGTCGACCGACGCCGACTTCAAGGCCAAGCTCTTTGCCGAAGGCTCGGCGGTGCTGAAGGAGGTCCCGCAGCAGAACCTGCTGCTGGGTGTCAGCGTCATGGACCGCGACGCGGCCACCCGGACCATGGCCGAGGGCCTGACCGCGGTGCTCAGGAGCGACGTGTCGGGGGTGATGCGCGAACTGTCGTTCAACGCCGAGACCCGCGATGGCACGGCCTTCGCCACCTACGCCAAGCAGATGCTCAACGACAAGCAGACCGAACCGCTGGCCGACATGATGCAGCAGTTGCAGGTGGGCGGGACCAAGAACGAGAACCCGATCAACCGGTTCGAGGCCACCGAGCAGGTCACCCTGCCCAACGGGACCAAGGTCGACCGCTATGAGAACGCCACGGCCTTGGGCCACTATGCGGGCGGGGTGCAGGCCGCCGCCGCCTCGATCACCACCGACCGCAAGGAACAGGCCGAGCTGCTGAGCGCCGTGCTCAAGAGCGGCCTGACGATCATCGACAAGTCGGGCGTGGGCGGCCGGGGCGTGGGCACGGCCGCGGCGGTGGCCAAGGAGTGGGTGACCATCGGCACGAACGCCGCGCTCAAGGCGATCCAGGACGATCCTTCGGCCGCCGGAAAGGCCCTGGACCTGGCCGCCGTGCCGACCGACCGCAACACGGGCGAGGAGGCGGTGGGCAGCAATTCCAAGAGCGCCTACAACACCGCCTTGGACACCGTCGTGCGGCAGGCCAAGCCCTGACGCCGCGACTCGTCGACGTCGAGGCCCGATGACGCGATCGACCGCCTTCGCCCCGCCCTTGCTGGCGGCGGCCTTCGCCACGATCCTGGGCCTGGCCGCGTGCGGCCGGGCGCCGGCGGTGCGGACCCCCGCGCCGCCGGCGCAGTTCGTCGACGCCCGCACCCTGCCCCTGAGCCAGGCCTCGGCCGGCGATTACGATCGCGTGCTCGAAACGGGCCTGGCCGCCGAGCCGCAGATCTGGCGCACGCCGAACGTCAGCACCAAGGTTTATCGCGCTCCCGTCGGGCTGGGGCGTGAGGCGATCGCCGCCTACTATCGCAAGGCCGCCGCCGAGGGCGGCTGGGTCGCCGACCCCGCCTTGACGCCGCCCGCGCGGTCCGCCCTGGCCGGGCAGTACTGGTCGTTCGGCTACAAGGCCGGGACCCGCCGGTTCATGGTCGCCGGAGTCGAGCCGGGCCCCGCCCTGGCCCCGCCGCCGGCGGGCCTGCCGGTCGTGGTGCGCACCAGCGCGGACTAGAGGGCGCGCCGAGCCGCTGCTTCACCGGCAGGACCTGTCTTTCGGACACGAAAAAGTCCCGGACCCGCGTGAGCGGATCCGGGATCGGACGCGGTCTCGGCGAGGGTTCAGAACCGGGCCGCGTTCACCAGGGGCAGGGCTGCGAAGGGCTTGGCCGCGACGGTCGCGGCGACGTCGGTGTCCGCCTTGACCAAGGCGCCCAGCAGCCAGCCGGTGAGCATCAGCCCGAGGGTGGCGTTGAAGGCTTCCAGCGCCTCGCGCAGGCCCTCGGCGCCCGGCTTGGTCAGGTTGAAGTCGGCCTGGCCGACGGCGGCGCCGGTGATCGAACTGGTCCAGCCGCTGCTGGCGCCGTCGTTCTCGTTGATCACCAGGCCGTCATCATGGGCCGCGTCGAGGGCGTAGCCGTCGCCGCCCAGCGAGACCGTCAAGTCGCCCTTGGTCTGCTCGCTGACCCCGTCGATCACCAAGGCCTGATCGCCGCGCGTGACGACGATCTGCTCGGCGTAGGTCATGTTGTTCCATTTGGAGGTTTCGGTGTTGATCGTGATCTTCGTCCCGTTTTCGAGCACGAAGGTGGTCGTGCCCCAGAAGTCCCCGACCTGCTTGCCATTGTAGCTGACGTGGGGGTCGCCCCAGATGCGGGTGGCGTTGCCGTCGGCGTCGCGGATGACGACCTCGGAGCTGGCCTCGTTGATCGACAGGGTGTTGCCGTCGCCCAGGTCGATCTCGGCCTTGCCGCTCTCGGGCATGGCGGCGGTGAACTTCGGCTGGCTGGGCGCGGCCTGGAAGGCGCCGCCGGCCATCAGGCCGAGCGTGAACTGCATGGCCCCGAACGTGCGCAGGCCCTGGCCCATCTGAGCGCCGATCTCCGTCAGCAAGCTGGCGTTCACGGCGGTCGCCAAGGCCGTGTTGATGCTGGTCATCCTTCAACCCCTGTCCAATCGTGCCGGCCGCGTCCTGCGGCCTCGATCGACAGTTGGCTCCAGACGCGACGGCCCCGCTAGCTGGGGCGTACCCCATCAGGGTATTCCCTAGCGGCGCTTCAGAGCGGCTTCCCCGACATCGCCCGCAGCGCCTGCAGGACGGTCGAGGGCCGCGCGCCGATCTCGTTCAGCAGCAGCTGGACCAGGCCGGTCAGCATGGCCAGGACGACCGCCGTGGCGATCCACGACTTGATGGCCAGGCCCAGCGAGAAGACGTTCAACTGCGGGGCGTAGCGGTTGATCAGGCCCAGGCCTCCGTCGACCAGGTAGAGGATGGCCAGGGCGGGGGTGGCCAGCATCACCGCCAGCACCATCAGCCGCGAGAACTCGCCCTCGAACAGCGACAAGCTGCGCAGGGACAGCACCGGCGTCAGGCTGCCGATCGGCCAGACCGCGTAGCTGTCCAGGACCGTGCCGACCAGCAGCAGCAGCCCGCCGGAGAACATGAAGACGAAATTGGCCAGCCGGGCCAGGAACTCGCCGTTCAGCGAGGTCTGGTGGCCGCTCAGCGGATCGACGACCTGGGCCATGGTCGCCCCGACCTTGGCGTCGATGATCTGGCCGGCCGCCTCGAAGGCCCACAGCATGGTCCCGAAGAAGAAGCCGATCACCACCCCGATCAGCGCCTCCTTGCCGAAGATCAGGATCCACTGGACGGTCGGCAGGTCGCTGTGGGCGATCTGCGGCTGCAGGGTGACGACGATCACCCCGAAGGCCAGAAAGATCGAGTTGCGCACCAGGGCCGGTACGGTCTCGGGCGACAGCAGGGGCAGCAGCATGAACGCCGCGGCGATCCGCGTGGCGCCCACGGCCAGCACCAGGGTGTTGGCGAAGATCGCGCTGAGCCAGTCCGGCGCCGTTTCCGGCATCAGCGGCGGACCATGGCCGGGAACTCGGTGAACACCCGGTCGCCGAACCGGTAGAGCGTGCCGCCCAGCAGGCTTGCGGTCAGGAAGATCGTCAGCACGATGGCGAAGAACTTGGCGGCGTACTGCAGGGTCTGCTCCTGCAGCTGGGTGGCCGACTGGACGATGGCCACGGCCACGCCGACCACCGAGGCGGCGACGATCGGCGGGGCCGACAGCATCAGCACCATCCACAGGGCCTGGTTCACCAGCTCGATGGCCTGGGCGTTCATCATGGGAAGCTCCTCAGGTGTAGGATAGGACTAGGCCGTGAGCCAGCTTCACCCAGCCGTCGATCAGCACGAACAGCAGCAGCTTGAAGGGCAGGGACACCGTCGTCGGCGACAGCATCATCATCCCCATGGCCAACAGGATGTTGGAGACCACCAGGTCGATGATCAGGAAGGGCAGGAAGATCAGGAAGCCGATCTGGAAGGCCGCCGCCAGCTCCGAGACGGTGAAGGCCGGCACCACCACGATGAAGTCGCGCTGGGTCATCGTCCGGGCCTTCTCCGGCCCGTTGATGCGCTGGGCGGTCTTCAGGAAGAAGGCCCGCTCGCGCGGCGTCGAGTGCTTCATCAGGAAGGCGCGCAGCGGCTCCTTGGCCTTGTCGGCGTAGGTGAACAGGGCCTGGGTGTCGCTGCTGACGGCGGCCACGGGTTTGACGCCCTGGTTGGCGGCGGCCATCTGCTGGCCGACCGGATACATCACGTAGAGGGTCAGGATCAGGGCCAGGCCGTTGAGCACGATGTTGGGCGGCACCTGCTGCAGGCCCAGGGCGTTGCGCAGCAGGCTGAGGGTGACGACGATCTTGGTGAACGAGGTGACCATCACCGCCACGAACGGCGCCAGGGCCAGCAGGATGACGGTGATGAGGGCCGAACCGGGCGTGAACGACGACAGGTCCATCCGGGGTCAGGCTCCCGTCGCCAGTTGTTCGATCAGCACGCCATAGGCCTCGCCCACGGCCACCAGCTTGCCGGTGGCGATGGGATGGTCGCCGGCCAGCAGCACGGCGCGGGTGTCGCGCGCCGAGCCGCCCAGCATTACCGTCGAGCCGGGGCGCAGGCCGGTCAGCTCCGACAGCGGCAGGCTGACCTCGCCCAGCATCACCCGCAGGGCGACGGGCAGGTCGGCGGGGGCGAAGGGCGGGATGTTGGGACCGGGGGCATCGGCCGGCTGGACGGCGGCGTCCATGGGTGGCGCGGTCATGGCGCTGTCCTCCAGGGTGATGACGGTGAAGCGGCGGTCGGCGGGGTCGAAGCGGCCGACCAGCCGGCGGTCGGGCAGGACCAGGCGCGCGTCGCCCGGCTGCCGGGGTCCCCAGGCGGTCAGCACGATGTCCCCGGTCCGCAGGGCGGCGACGCGGGCGGCGGTCACCGTGGCGGCGTCCAGCACCAGGCGGCAGGCGATGGGCGCGGCCATGTGGGCGCCGTCGGCGGAAAGGTCGATTGCAGGAGCCGGCCAGGCGGCGGGCGCGTCGGCGGCGACGTGCAGGACCAGGCGGCTCGGCGCCGCCTCGGCCTCCCGCGTCACGTCCAGGGCGATGGCGACGCCCGCCTCGGGAGGCTGGCCGGAGATATCGCTGGGTTCGAGGTTCAGGCCCGTAGCCGCCTCGATCGCGGCCAGCACCGGTTCCAGGCGGTCCAGGGCGACCAACAGAGCGGCGTCGTCCGCGGGGGCGAACGGCGCGCCGTCCAGCGCGACGACCGCCAGGCGGGGAGCGTCGGGCTCCTGGCCGCACAGGATCCACGAGCCGGGCGGCGGCTCGACCAGGCTGGCGGCGATGCGCAGGCCGGGGGCGGGGAGGGCGGACATTACCGCCAGGGCGCGGTTGCGGGCCGCGACCTCGGCGGGGTCGAAGGTTTGCAGATCCTGGACCAAGGGGGCCGCGAGCACGGTCATGCGTCGCCGTCCGTCGTGCCGGTGATGGCCATGCGGACCAGTTCGGTCAGGCTGGCCGCCTCCATCTTGGTCATGATCCGCGAGCGGTGCAGCTCGACGGTCTTGGGGCTGATGCCCAACTCGTAGGCGATGATCTTGTTGACCCGGCCGGCGACGACCAGGGCCATCACTTCCCGCTCGCGCTCGGTCAGGCTGGCGACGCGGCGGGCATAGAGGTCCTGGCCGGGCGTGGTGGCGGGGCGCAGGCGGGCGAAGGCCAGGCCCAGGGCCTCCTCCAGCGCCGCCTCCTGGAAGGGTTTCTCCAGGAAGGTGATGGCGCCCTTCTTCATCGCCTCCACCGCCAGGGGCACGTCGGCGTGGCCGGTCATGAAGATCACTGGCCGCTCGCAGCCCCGCGCCTTGACCGCGTCCAGCAGCTCCAGCCCGGACATGGTCGGCATGCGCACGTCGAACAGCAGGCAGGCGTCGGCGGGAGGATCGCCGGCGTCGAGGAAGGCCTGCGGATCGTCGAAGGTCCTCACCTCGTAGCCCAGGCTCTCCAGCCACCAGGCGGCCGACTGGCGGAACTCGCCGTGGTCGTCGACCAGGCAGACCGCGCCGAGGCTGCGCGGCGGCTCCGAACGGGACGCGGCGGCGTCTTGAACGGTCATGGTTCATCCTCCCGGCGCGCCGTCGGCAGCGCGATGTGGAACACGCTTCCCCCCGAAGACTTGGGCCCCCCTTCCTCGCGGGTGTGCCAGAGGCGGCCGCGATGCAGCTCGATGATCGAGCGGCAGATCCCCAGCCCCACGCCCATGCCGCCGGGCTTGGTCGAGAAGAACGGCGAGAACATCCGGCCCGCCGCCTCTTCCGAGACGCCGGGGCCCGTGTCGGCCACGGTCAGTTCGACCATCCGCGTCGAGCCCTCCAGGCGGCGGCCGGCGATGGCCAGGCGGCGGGGCTGGGGCTCGCCCCGCATGGCGTCCAGGCCGTTGCGGGCCAGGTTGACCAGCACCTGCTGGATCATCACCGCATCGCCCAGCACCGGCGGCAGGTCGTCGTCGAACAGGGCCTGGGCCGAGACCCGGTCGCGGGCGATCTCCCAGTCCAACAGGTCCAGGGTGGCGCGGGCCAGGCGCGGCAGGTCCAGGGGCTCGACCTGGGGCTGGCGCTGCTCGACGAAGGAGCGCATGCGCTGGATCACGCCCGAGGCGAACAGCGCCTGGTCGGCGGCCTTGTCCAGGGCCTCGACGCCGTCGGCCACAGTCAGGGCGTCGCGTGACAGTCTTGCCTTCAGGCCGCGCACGATATTGGCGATCGAGCCGATCGGCTGGTTCAGTTCATGGGCGATCATGGTGGCCATCTCGCCGACCGACATCACCCGCGAGGTCAGCAACAGGCGTTCGCGATCGGCCAGGCGGCGGGCCTCGGCCTCCTGGCGCTCGGCGGCGTCGGACAGCTTCAGGTACAGCCGTCCGCCGAGGCCGCGGCCCGGCCGGACCTCCAGAACGGTCTCGCCGCCCTCCAGCGACAGGGGCGCGGTCTCGCCGCGGCCCGCCGCCTCCAGCGCGGCGTCCAGGGCGGGCGGGGCGACGTCGCCGGGCGAGACCTCGGGCATCAGCCGGGCGAAGGCGTCGGTGCGCCAGACCAGACGCGGCGGCGCGCCCTCGAACGCTCCGACCGCCAGGTCCAGCGCGGCGAAGGCCGCCTCGGCCGGATCCAGGTCCGGCGCGTGCAGGCGCAGCGCCCTCATGACCGGCCCCCTGCGACGGGCGGTCTCACTAGGGAAAACCCGAATGGCGTCCGCGCGTTCTCAGCCGTATCCAGGGTGCGAAGGAGTCCGCCATGTCCACCATCCGCATCGACGCCAACGCCGTCTCCGGCGTCTGGGCCCGGGGCCTGGACAGCGCCTCGCCGTCCGCCGCCGGTCGCCAGGGCCAGGCGTTCGGGGACTTCTCGGCCTTCTCGCGCCAGGAGGGGGCCCTGAGCCTCTCCGCCACCCATCGCGACCTGGACGACACCGCCCGCGCGGTCAGCGATCGCCTCACCGACACCCGCGACAACGGCTTCGGCTGAGGCTAGCTTCCCGGCGTCATGGCCGAACGCATCCTCAAGGCCGAACCGGACTGGTTCGGCGCCGCCCAGGCCCTGGTCGAGGGGCTGCAGGCGCAATCCACCCTCGACGGCCGGGTCGACGTGCTGGAGCGCGTGTGCCTGGACCTGGGCGAGGCGCTGTACCCCGGCTTCGCCAAGCTGCTGGCCGCCGTCGACCACTTCGGCGACCGTGACGTCAAGGTCCTGGTCGCCGACGCCCTGGCCCAGGCCCTGATGACCGCGCGCCTGCCCTCGACGCGGCTGCCGGCCTGGGGCGCGGGCGGCTTCGCGGGGCTGGGACTGGACGGTCCGCTGCGCACCAACAGCCGCAATGTCGGGCCGCTGGAATTCCTCTGCGTGTGGCTGGTGCGCGACGTCAGCGACGAGGCCCTGGGCGGCGAGGCCTTCGAGACCGCCGCCACCTATCTGATCGACCTGGTCTCGGCCTCGCCCCGGGCCGCCGCCCTCTATGTCGACAAGCTGCGCGCCGACGCCGGCGACCCGACCGAGGGCCTGCACAACGCCCAGACCCGCCGGCTGATCGAGACCCTGGCCGAGCGCTGGGCGGCCGGCGACGCGCCCGCCGAGGTGGCGCGCGCCGTGGCCCGCGCGGCCGAGGCCGACCGGGGCGCCACGCGCTGGGGTCTGCCGCCGCGCTGACATCAGCCCACCTTCGGGATCAGGCGTTCGAAGTCGCCGTCGTCCGCCTCGACCTGCAGGTCGGCCAGGGCCAGGCCCCGCACCTCCAGGCGCTTGCGCAGGGCTTCCAGCGCCTTGGTCACCTCGGGCGTGGCGTTGGGGTGGGCGGCCAGGATCAGGGACAGCGAGCCGTCCGCGCCGCGCGCCAGTCCCAGGCCGGTCAGCGGCGAGCCGCGATCGGCCAGACCCATGGCCACGCCCTTGGAGGCATTGCCCCCGGCCGCCAGCCACGCCTTCTCCATGGCCGCGGCGAAGGCCTCGATCTCCGCGCCCGTGGCCCCGGCCGGCAGCTGGACGACGACGGGTTCGGCCGCGCCGTAGGCCGCCGCGCCGGGCGCCCCGACGCCCTCGACCGGCGCCTTGTCGGCCGAGGCGAGGTCGGCGCCCTTGAAGTCGTGGGCGGGGCCGAACAGGGCGGACAGGTCGCCGCCGTCCTCGGTCCTGTCCTCGTCTTCGCGTTCGGCGCGGGACGCCGGCTGGCGGGCCACCGGCGCATGACGCTCGGCGGCCCGTTGCAGGGCGGCGTTGAACTCGGCGCCGCGCCACGGCGTGGCCGGTTCGCCGGCGGAACGGTGCTGGGGCGTGGTCGAACGCTCGGGGGGCGAGACGTCGCGGGTGGTGGTCATCGCGTGGCCCTCCGGACGGATTGTTCCTCGGTCTCTTGCTGCTGGCGCTCGTCGCGCCAGGCCAGCAGGGCCGAGCGGGCGCGGTCGCGCTGGCCGTTCATCGCCTCGAACCGGCCCTGGGCGCGCACGAGCAGGCGCAAGGCCGCCTCGAGACCCTCTCGCGCCAGCTGGACGGCCCCGCGTTCCTGGTCGCGCTGTTCGACGTCGCGGTCTCGGGCGTCGACGACCATCTGGCGGCGAGCCAGGGCGGTCTCGACCATGGCGGCCGAGCCGGACAGGCCTTCGGCGAACCAGGCGTCGAGACGGGCCAAGGCGGCGTCGTGGGCGGCGATGGCGCGTTCGCGGGCCGCCAGGGCGTCCTCGGCGAGGGCCAGGGCGTCGCGGGCGGCGACGGCCTCCAGGCGGGCGACCTCGACCCGCCGTTCGCGCAGGCGGACCACGGGGGTCAGGATGTCCAGCTGACGGCGCGGGTTCATGCGGCGGCCTCCGCCAGGGCGGCGAAGGCGTCGGGGAGGGCGACGCGCTCGTGCGGGCCCTGGCGCAGCAGGGCCTCGATCGCCGGCCGCTTGGCGATGGCGACGTCGGCCAGCGGATCGCCGCCGGCCTTGTACTCGCCGATCTGCAGCAGGAATTCGATGTCCGCGTACTTGGCCATCCAGCCACGCACCCTGGCGGCCTGGGCCTGATGCGCGGTCGAGGTCACGCGTGGGAAGACCCGGCTGAGGCTGGCGGCGATGTCGATCGCCGGATAATGGCCGGCCTGGCCCAGCTTGCGCGACAGATAGATGTGGCCGTCGAGGATCGAGCGGACCTCCTCGCCGACCGGGTCGCCGCCGTCCTCGTCCTCGACCAGTACGGTGTAGAAGGCGGTGATCGCCCCGCCTTCGGCCGCGCCCGCCCGCTCGAACAGGCGCGGCAGTTCGGCGAAGACCGAGGGCGGGAAACCCCGGCGCACGGCCGGTTCGCCCACCGACAGGCCGATCTCGCGCAGGGCGCGGGCGAAGCGGGTGACGCTGTCCATCTGCAGCATGACCTTGCGGCCCCGGGCCCGGAAACCCTCGGCGATGGCGGTGGCGACGTGGGCCGCGCGCACCCGTTCCATGGCCGGCCGGTCGGAGGTCGAGACGATCACCACCGAACGCGCCAGGCCCTCGGGACCCAGGCAGTCGTCGAGGAACTCGCGCGCCTCCCGCCCGCGTTCGCCGATCAGGGCGATGACGTTGACGTCGGCCTGGGCGTGGCGGGCGAACATGCCCAGCAGGGTCGACTTGCCGCCGCCGGCCATGGCGAACACGCCCACCCGCTGGCCCTCGCCGGTGGTCAGCAGGGTGTCGACGCTGCGCACCCCGGTGGCGAAGACGGTGTCGATCGGCGCGCGCGCCAGGGGATTGGGGGCCTCGCCATAGACCGCCTGCGGGCGCAACGGCCCGGCGATCGGGCCCAGGCCGTCCAGGGGCTCGCCATGGGCGTCCAGCACCCGGCCCAGCAGGCCGTCGCCGACGCCGATCTCGCTGCGGCGCGGGCCGGCCAGAACCTCGGCGTCGATCGACAGGCCTTCCAGACGGGTCAGCGGGGTCAGGATGGCCGCGCCGTCCTGGAAGCCGACCACCTGGGCCTTCACGCGGCCGCCATTGGCGCGGTCGACGATCTCGCACTCCTGGCCGATGCGGGCGTCCAGGCCCGTGGCCCGGATCGTGGTGCCGAACGCCTGGACGACCCGGCCGCGCCGCTCGACGGTGCGGGCATGGCGCAGGGCGTCGCGCAGGACGGCGTCGGGCGCGTTCATGTGGCGGCCTCGTCACGGGCGGCGAACACGGTCTCCAGGGCGCGAAGCTGGACTTCGAGCCCGGCGTGGGTGCGGCCCGATGGGGTGTCGAGCACGCAGTCGCCAGCCGCTAGGTCCGGATCGCCCTGCACCTCGATCCGAGCGCCGATCGGCCACAGGTGGCGGCTGACGGCGCCGACCGCCTCGGGCGCGACGCGGACGCCGATCGGCTCTTCCGGCAGCAGGTCGCGCGCGGCCTGCTCGGCCAGGGCGGCCAGCACCTCCTGCGGGGCGAGGCCGGCGGCGATGCGGCGAACGATGTCCAGGGCCAGGGCGGCGGACGAGGCGCGCAGACGGGCCCGCTCGGCCTGCAGGGCGTTGTGCACGCCGGCCAGGGTCTCGGCGGTTTCGCGCGCGGCCTTGGCGAGGCCTGCGGCGTGGCCCTGGACGAAGCCGTCGGCGACGGCGGCCTCGCGGACGGCCTGGCGATGGGCCTCGAGTCCGGAGACGATCTCGGCGGCCTGGGCCAAGTGGGCGACGTCCTCGCGGCGCAGGATCGGGTCGTCGGTCAGCAGGACCGCGGAGGGGGCGGAGGCGAGCAGCAGGTAGCTCATGCGGCCGCCTCCTTCTGGCCGGCCTCGAGAGCCAGCAGGCTTCCGCGCGCCGCGTGCAGGGCGGCCTGGCCGACGGCGGCCGGCAGCGGCCAGGGCTGGGCGTCCAGCAGGTGGGCCAGGCGGATCGACAGGGCGGGGCGGTCGGCGAGTTCGGACAGCAACACCGCCGCGCCCAGGTCGCGCAGGCCCTGGTCGCTGGCCAGGGCGGTGTCGCAGGGCGAGGGCGGAACCAGGCCGGGCAGGGTGGCCAGCACGGCGTCAAGGGTCGCCTCGCCCAGCAGGCGCGCCAGGCGGGCCAGCACGCGGCCGTCGATCGTGCGGCGCAGGGCCGGCGCGCAGGCCGTGGCTCCGGCCAGGTGGACGAACAGGTCGCGGCGCCCGGCCGGCCAGGACGCCCAGTCGGGGAGGGCGGCCACATCAGCGAAATCGACCGCGGGGGCAGGACCGCGTCCCGCCCGCTCGGCCAGCCTACGCGACAGGCGGCGCGCCCGGGCTCCCAGGTCGACTTCGAACCCGGCCGGCGCGCCGGCGGCGTCGAGCACGCGCGCCTGGGCGACGATCCGGGCTCGGGCGTCCGCGCCGCTCATGCCGCCGGCCTTTCAGGCTCGACCGCGCGCAGGCGGGGCCGGGGCTTCTTCTTCGGACGGCGGGTCAGCAGGTAGGCGCCCACCCCGCCCACGGCCAGCACCACGGCGATGGCCGGCACGGTCAGGGACTTGACGGCGGAGGGCTGGGCCTGGGTCATCACCGGCCGGGCCGGAAACATCACCACCGTCACCTTGTCGTAGGGCAGGCCCTCGATCGAGTTGGTGACCAGCGCCTTGATCGAGCCCACCTGGCCCGACAGGTCGACGTCGGGATTGTGGCGGATGAACACCGAGGCCGAGGACGGCTTCTGGGTCTCGGCCAGCGGATCGGCCTCGGGCACGGCGATGTGCACCCGCGCCTGGACCACGCCGTCGATCGACGAGATGGTCTGGCTCAGTTCCTGGCTCAGGCCGTACATCAGCCGGGCCCGCTGCTCCATCGGCGAGGAAACGAAGCCCTCCTTCTTGAAGACGTCACCCAGGCTCTCGAACTTGTCGCGCGGATAGCCCTGGTCGTGCAGCACGGCCACGGCGGACGAGAACTGCTCAGGCCGGGTCTTGAGGGTCCAGACCTTGCCGTCCTTGGTGCTCTTGGCGGCCGAGACGCCGGCGTTCTGGAGCACGGCGACCATCTCGTTGGCCTCGCGTTCGGAGAGATCGCCGTAGAGCTCCTTCTCGGCGCAGGCCGAGAGGAGCAGCGACGCCGCGGCCAGGGCGGCCATGAGGCTCCTGCGCATGGCTCGCCTCCTCAGGCCTGTTGCCGGAACAACTGCTGCAGGCCGTCGGACGTGCGGTTGGCGATGTTCGAGGTCAGCTGGCAGTTGAACATGAACTCATGGCACTGGACGGTCAGGCCGATCATCTCGCCGGGCGTGATCGCCGCGCCCTTGGCCTCGGCGGCCTTGGCGTGGGCCGCCAGGTTCGAGGCCTGGCCGTTGACGAACTCCAGCTGGTTGAAGATGCCTTTCATGGCCGGAGCCAGGGCTTCCGGCCCGCCCAGCCCCGAGGGGGCCTGGGCGCCGGCCACGTGCAGCGCGTTCTGGAACTGGACCGCGTCGGTCAGGGTCGCGCCGTAGCCGACCTGGGTGACCTGGGCTTCCTGCGGGGCGGCCAGGGCCGCCGCCGAAACGGGATCGAAGGACATGACGTCTCTTTCGACTGAAGGGCCGCTAGTTCTTGCGGGCCATGGTTTCGAGGGCCCGGCCGACGCTGTCGACCGAGGTGGATTCCGAATTGGCCATGAAGTTCATGCGCAGGCTCTCGGCGGTGAGCATGGCCATGACCGAGGGCTTGTCCTCGCCGCCCGGGCCGATCTGCTCGGCCAGCTCGGTGATCTTGACCGCCTGGGCGTCGAGGGTCTGGCCCCAGGCGTGGGCCATGGCCTCGAACCAGGTGCCGGGGCGGTTCTTGTTGTTCGTGCCCTGGAGGGTGGAGGCCAGGGAGAGGTTGCCAAACCCCTGGATTTCGTCGGCCATGGTCGTTCTCCTTCTCGGGTTGGATTTCAGAACATCAGCTTGGTCTGGGCGCCGCCCTTCTCGACCGTCACCGCCTGGCTCTCGACGGCGACGATGCGGTCGCCGGTCGGCAGCATCGCGCCGGCGAAGTAGCGGGCGCCGTCGGCGGTGGCGACGTAGCCGGCCTCGCCCCCGACCACCGACACCACGCGCTTGCCGGGACCTTCGTCGAACACCTTGCCGAAGCGGTCGCCGCCGCCGTCGGCGCGCGAGATGTCGAGGGCGCGCAGGCCGCGGACGTCGGTCAGCGCCACGTTCCGCACCTTTGCGACCTCTTCGGCGGGACCGGTGACCTGCACCTGGACCCGCGCCAGGCCGTTGGGCCGGGCGGTGGCGGCCAGGCCGTTGGCCATGAACACGTCCTCGACGTTCTGGGCCAGGGACTCGCTGGTCTGCACCTCGATGCGGGCCGGCACCTCGCGGGCGTCGACGATCTGGCGCAGGCGGTCCTTGTCGGCCTCGCGGTTCAGCACGCCGGCGATCACCAGCTTGTCGCCTTCGCCCGGCTTGACCGCGAGGGCGCCGTAGCCCTCCTCGCGCAGCAGGGCGTGGACCTGGCTGGCGCTGGCGTGGCGGCCGTTCCAGATCGGGGCGTTGGCGGCCGCGTAGGTCACGCAGGCCAGGGCCGCGCCGAACACCAGGCCGGGCACGAGGTGCGGCGTGCCGCGCACGAGGGCCAGGCCGCGGTCGAACAGGCGGCGGGCGATCGTCTCGCCATAGTCGTGGTCGAGGTCGGTCAGGTCGTGGGCGGCGCCGGGCGGGGCGGTGGTCAGCAGCCGCTCGGCCTCGGCCCAGCGGGGACTGCCCTCCAGCCCGATGGCCACGGCGTTGTCGCCGATCAGCAGCGGCACGTAGAAAGGCAGAACCGCCTTGCTGGGCGCGACCAGCAGGTGGCCGAGCATTTCGGCGCGGCCTTCCAGGATCTCGAGGTCGGCGGCGTCCTCCCGCGCCGTCAGCCGTGCGCGGACCCCCTTGGCGCTGGGGTCGCGCAGCACGATGTCGGCGTCGAAGCCGTGGCCGAGATCGACCGGCTCGCCGTCGTCGAGCCGAGCGGAGGCGCCCCGCGCGCGGCCGGCCAGCACCTTGAGGACGAGGGTTTCCGAGGAGGTTTCGAGGGCTGTGTCGAACATGGCGCCTAACTCGGGTTGGGGATGGGTTGCATCGTGCCGCTCGGCGGCGGCGCCGGCGGCGTGGCGGGAGGCTGAGCCGCGCGGCTGGTCCTGGCCGCGCGCGGCGGCTTCTTGCGATCGACGGGCAGGGGCGGGGCCGAAGGCAGGGGAGCGTTCTCGAAGCCCGAGGCCGGGGCGTCGTAGCGCAGGCCCGCCTGGGTCGTGGACCGCGCCGCGCCGATCGAGGCCAGGCGGGGCGTGATCAGGAACATCCGCTCGAGGCGGCCGCTGCTGCGCGACTGCACCTTGAACAGGTTTCCCAGGCCCGGAATGCTGCCCAGCACGGGGATCTTGTTGGAGCCGGTGGTGTCGGCCTGAACCGTCATGCCGCCCAGCAGCAGGCTCTGGCCCTCGACGATCAGGGCCTGGGTGTTGAGCGCCGAGCGTCGGACCACCGGAATGTTGTCGACGCTGGCGTTGGTCAGCGAACCATCCTCGATGCTGACCAGCATGCGGATCCGGGTCTGGTTGTTGTCGCGCGTGACGTGCGGCGTGACCCGCAGGGTGGTGCCGCTGCTGACATTGAACAGGTCGACGTCGCGTTCGCCGGCCAGGCGGACATAGAAGTCGCGGGTGTTCTGGAACACCGCCTCGACGTTCGACAGGGTGACGATCTGGGGCCGCGAGACCACCCGGGCCACGCCCTCGGTCTCCAGGGCGTTCAGCCGGGCCGAGAAATAGTCGCCGTTGCCGATGATGGTCGAGGCCACCAGGCCGGCGGCCGACTTGGGCGAGGTGGCGCCGCGCACCAGGTTGCTGTCTTCCAGGCCGGCCGGCGCGTTGGGGCCGCGGCCGAACTGGACGCCGCCGTTGCCGTCGTCGAACCGCCAGTTGATCCCCAGGTCGCGGGCCTTGGTGGTGTCGATGTCGATGATCGCCGCCTCGATCTCCAACAGCTGCGGCTCGACGTCGAGGGCCCGGACCAGTTCCTCGTAGGCCGACATCCGTTCGGCCACGTCGCGGACGATGACGGCGTTGAGGCGAGAGTCCGCCTGGATCCGGACCGGGTTCTGCGGCGAATAGACGCCGGTCTGCTCGTTGGCCAGGGGCATGCCCAGAGTGCCCTGGTCGTTGGCGTAGCCCGGGCCGGCGGGATTGGGCGTGCCCAGGGTCGCCAGGCCCTGGCCGCGCAGACCCTGGACGGCGGCGGGGATCAGGTTTTCGCTGCGGGCGCTGGCGCCGGCGCGTTCATTGGGATCGGAATTGACCAGCGAGCGCACGATCGAGGCGACGCCGGGAATGGTCACCTGCTTGGAGCCCACCGTCAGGTTCACGTCGTCGGCCCAGCCGTAGCGCAGGTAGAACACGCGGTACTGCAGGGTCGGCGAGGCCGCCTCGGCCTGGGCCCCGCCGCGCGCCAGCTCGTCGATCTGCTGCAGGAAGCGCGGCGCGCCCGAGGCCAGCAGCATGTCGCCCGTGGCGCGCAGGGTGTTGCGGCTGTCCAGCATGCCCAGCTGCCGGGCCGCCCGGTCGACGCGTCGCGAGGCCGAGGCCGAGATCGGAAAGCTGCGGCTGGACAGCTGCGAGGCGGTGTAAACATAGGCCGCGCCGCCGTCGTAATAGGTGACCAGGTCGAAGGCCTTGGCGACGTCGGCGTCGATTTTGGCGGCCGGCCCCTTGAAGACGCCGTTGATCGTGCCGGCCACCGAGGACGAGATCACCACCGGCACGCCGACCTGGTTGTAGAAGTTCTGCAGGAACTGGCTGATCGGCTGTTCGCGCGCCGTCAGGTCCACCATGCGCGCGCCCAGGGGAACCTCGCCGGCGACCGCGGCGGGCGGCGGGATCAGCAGGGCGGCGCCGAGGCCGGCCGCGAGGAGGGTCTTTCGCCAGGAGCCTTGGCTGGCGGCGGTGGCGTAGTCCGGTCGTAGGCGCATTCCGTCTCCAGGTTCAGGCCGCCGCGGGCGCGGATTGGGGCGGTTCGGGATCGTTCGGCACGACGGTCAGCGGCTCGCGCGGGAAGGCGACGCGACCGACGATGTCGAGCTTCAGGGTGGGCAGCAGCTCGTGGAACGACAGCACGCCCAGGTCGAAGCGGGCGGGCTCGACCAGCTTGCGCACGTGCCGGCGCAGGTCGATGGCGGCCAGCAGGACGGGCGCCTGGGTGTCGTCGACCTTGGCCAGGATGGCGTCGATGATCCGGCGCGACATCTCCGGATCCAGCGCCAGCTGTTGGGCGCCGCCGCCGGTGCGGATCGCCTCGCGCAGGTGCTGTTCCAGCGGCGGCTCCAGCACGACCGCCCGCAGGGCGCCGTCCGGGGCGTAGCGATGGCTGATCTGGCGGCGCAGGGCCACCCGCGCGAACTCGGTCAGGGCGAACGGATCCTTCTCGCGCTGGCCGGCGTCGGCCAGGGATTCCAGGATGTCGCGCAGGTTCCGCAGCGGCACCTCCTCCTCGGCCAGGCGGCGCATGACCTCGGCGATGCGGGCCAGGGGCAGGGCGCGGGCGGCTTCCTTGACCACCTCGGGATAGTCGGCGCCGGCCCGGTTCAGCAGGGTGCTGGCCTCCTGGATGCCGACGAACAGGCCGGTGTTGCGGCGCAGGGCCTGGCGCACGGCCTCCTGCAGGGCGGACAGGTCCGACGGGTCGGCCAGTTCGCCCGCGCCGATCGGCGCCTCGAAGGCCAGCAGCCGCCAACGGGCGGGGCCGGCGGGTTCGCCGTAGTGGAACGAGGCGCGGGGCAGGGCGACGCCGAGCCGGACCTCGAAGCCTTCGAGCACCTCCTCCAGGGCCTGGGCCAGGACCGCGCCCTCGTGGCGGCGCACGCCGTCGCCGTCCAGCTCCAGCAGCAGGGGCACGATCGGCTGGGCGTCGAGGGTCCGGGTCTGGGCGGCGACCGGCGGGGCCTTGGTCTCGTCGGCCAGGACCCGGCCGGGCAGGAACCGCTTGGTCAGCCTGGACCGCAGGTCGACGTCCAGCAGGGCCCCGGTGACCAGCGCCACGCCGCCCAGCAGCAGGAACACCGGAGCCGGGAATCCGGGGATCAGGGCCATCAGCCAGCAGATGCCGCCCGACACCAGGAAGACGCGGGGCTTGGCCGCGAACTGCTTGCGCACCGCGTCGCCCAGGTGGCTGTCGCTGTCCTCGTCGGTGGTGCGGGTGACGATCAGGCCGGCGGCCATGGCGCCCAGCAGGGCGGGGATCTGGGTGACCATGCCGTCGCCGATGGTCAGGATCGAGTACTTGTGGATCGCCGCGCCGAACTCCAGCCCCTGCTGGATCATGCCGATGGCCAGGCCGCCCAGCAGGTTGATCACCACGATGATGATGCTGGCGATGGCGTCGCCCTTGACGAACTTCATGGCGCCGTCGAGGCTGCCGTGGAGCTTGCTCTCCATCTCCAGCACGCGCCGGCGGCGCTTGGCCTCGTCCTTGTCGATCATGCCCGAGCGCAGGTCGCTGTCGATCGACAGCTGCTTGCCCGGCATGGCGTCCAGGCTGAAGCGGGCGGCCACTTCGGCGACCCGTTCGGCGCCCTTGGCGATGACGATGAACTGTACGACGGTGATGATCAGGAACACCACCAGCCCGACCACCAGGTTGCCGCCGGCCACCAGGGAGCCGAAGGTGTCGATGATGTGGCCGGCATGGCCCTCGATCAGGATCATCCGCGTCGTGGCGATCGACAGGGCCAGTCGATACAGCGTGGTGATCAGCAGCAGGCTGGGAAAGACCGAGAACTCGACGATGGTCGAGATGTAGATCGCGACCAGCAGCAGCATCACCCCGAAGCAGATGTTGACGGCCACCAGGGTGTCCAGCGCCAGGGCCGGCAGCGGCAGGATCATCAGCCCGACGATGGCCACCACGCCGGCGACCAGGAACAGGTCGCTGAACCGCGCCACAAGGCCCTGGTCGGGGCGGCGCTGCAGGCGCTTGAGATAGGATTCGACGCTCATCGCTTGGGCCCTTCGTCCCGCCTACTGGCTGCCGCGTGCCGAAACGAGGGCGTGGTACCGGCCCATGACGCTGGTCACGTAGCCCTGGGTCTCGCGATAGGGCGGGGTCTTCAGGCCGTACTTGATCACCGCGCCCTCGCCGGCGTTGTAGGCGGCCAGCACCAGTTCGAGATTGTTGCCGAAGCGGCCCTGCAGGGTCTTCAGGTAGGCCGCGCCGGTGCGGATGTTGATCATCGGGTCGCTCAGTTCGACCAGCGGTTCGCGGACCCCGAAGCGCTTGGCCGTGGCGGGCATGATCTGCATCAGGCCGCGCGCGCCCTTGGGCGAGACGGCGGCGGCGTTGCCCCTCGATTCCACGTGCATGACGGCGCGCAGCAGGTCGGGGTCGATGTCGTAGTCGCGGGCGACCGCGGCGGTCTGGCTGGCGTAGAGCGCGGTTCCCGCCAGTCCCCGCGAGGCGACGACGATCGGCGTTGGAACCATCCGGCCCGCAGAGATCACGGCGGTCGCCGTGACGGGCGCGTCATAGAGCCTGAGCTGTTCGGATGCCGCCGTTGGTTGAGTTTCAGCCCTGCAATCGGCCAGCGCCAAGGAAAACTTCTCGTTGAGCGCTTGGGGCGAGCTGAATTTCAGTCCGTCTTCCGTCTCGCATTCATAAGCAAGTGTTGGGCTCGATGTGATTAATATCAAACAGGCAACAGTCGGCGCTACGCAGAACTTGCGCATACATTGATCCCCTCGTGTAGCGCCCCGTCTGTTTTCCCAACGATTTAAAGGTTAACTTTAGGCTGTCTGACCTGTCAACTGTGCATTCGTGACAATTTTTAAGCGTGGTATACTGATTTAATGGCGAGATAATCTAAGCTTAAGCTTATCGTGATCTATGGCTCAGGTTGTCATCTTTCCGCCCCATTTGGGCATGAACTCGTTAATTTCGTAGGCCGATCAACGGTCAAGGACCCGCGTTTCTTCATGAGCACACGCTATGGCTGAGAAGAACGACGGCGGTGACAAGACCGAAAAACCGACGCCCAAGCGCCTGTCCGACGCCCGCAAGAAAGGCGACGTTCCCAAGAGCAAGGACGTCACCTCGACGGCGGTCCTGGGCGCCTGGCTGCTGCTTGGGCTGATGACGGCCGGCCTCATGCTCGACCGGCTCGGCGGGCTGTTCGACGAGATCTTCGCCGTCATGGACCGGCCGTTCGCCGAAGCCTGGCCGATCGCCGGCGCGGCCGCAGGAAAGGCGTTCGTGTCCATCACCGCGATGCTGCTGCTGCCGATCGCGATCTTCGGCATGCTGGCCGAGTTCGCCCAGGTCGGGCCGGTCTTCACGCTGGAGAAGATGAGCCCGAAGATGTCGCACATGAACCCCGGCGAGGGGCTCAAGCGGATGTTCAACACCGACAACCTGTTCGAGGTGGTCAAGTCGCTGGCCAAGACCCTGCTGCTGGCGGTCCTGACCTGGATCGTCGCCGCGGCGGCCTTCGACAAGCTGATGGCCGTGCCGACCGGCGAGGCCGACGGCGCCCTGGCGGCCTATGGCGGGCTGACCTTCCAACTGCTGGCCGGCACGGTGGGGGTGTTCCTGTTCGTGTCGATGCTGGACTTCGCCTACCAGAAATTCTCGTTCACCAAGAAGATGCGGATGAGCCGGCGCGACATCCGCCAGGAGATGAAGGATTCCGAGGGCGACCCCCACGTGAAGGCCCATCGCCGCCAGCTGCACCAGGAGTGGGCGCAGCAGAACGCGGTGCAGGCGGCCCGGGACGCCTCGGTGCTGGTGGTCAACCCCACCCACATCGCCTGCGCCCTGGCCTACGACCCCGCCGAGCACGCCGTGCCGGTGCTGCTGGGCAAGGGCGAGGGGCTGATCGCCCAGGCCATGCGCGAGGCGGCCGAGGCCGGCGGCGTGCCGATCATCCGCAATGTCGAGCTGGCCCGGGCGCTGCGCGACAAGGTCGCCGTCGACGACATCATCCCGCAGGACCTGTTCGCCGCGGTCGCCGAAGTCATCCTCTGGGCCCGCCGTCTGCGCGAGGAGGCGGCGGCTGAACCTTCGCCGGGCGAGGCGCGTTCCGGTCCGGACGGCGCCGTCTCGGGCCCCATCTTCCCGCCGCCGCCAGAGGGCGGCTTCCGGCCTGATCAGGAGCCCTCGTGAACCTCGCCAGCGCGCTGCTCGAACTGCTGACCGTCGCCTTCGCCCTGGCCATCGTGCTGGGCCTGGCGTTCTTCTCCCTCAAGCTGCTCAAGCGCTTCCAGGTCGGCGCCCCAAGCGACGACCAGATCCGCTATCTGCGCGCCCTGCCGGTCGGCCAGCGCGAGCGCCTGACCCTGGTGGCCTATCGCGACGAGGTGTTTCTGCTGGGGGTCACCGCCGGCCAGATCACCGTCCTGGATCGCCGGCCCCGTTCGCCCGAGGAACTGGCGGCGGAAAGGGCGGCCGCCGACCAGGCGAGGCGCCGCGCCGCCCAGCCGTCGATGGCGATGCGCCGGCTGATAGGGAAAACCCTAGCTAGGGAACGCCCCGACTTCTGACGAACGGCGCGGGATGGTTGTCTCAATAGCGCCAGGTCACGGCGATGAGCGCCAGGCAGACCCAAGGCGCCAGATTTCACATCGCGGAGTTCCAAATCATGTCCGGTATCTTCAGCGGCGGCGGTCTCAACATCGGCAGCCTGTTCAGCACCGTCGCCCTCGCGGCCCTGACGGGAGGCGCTTCGCTGGCCTTCCAGTCGATCTTCCAGCAGATCATCAGCTCGGTCGCCAGCCAGGTGATCCAGCAGGTCGGCCAGCAACTGGGCCTGCCGCAGGGCGTGATCGACATGGCGCAGGGCGTGTTCCAGGCGGCCAGCGGCAATCCGGGCGGCGTCGCCCAAAGCCTGACCGACGCCGTGCAGAACGCGGGCGACACCTTCAACCTGAATCCGCAGCAGCAGGGCGACCTGCAGCGCACGGCCGAGGACGTGGCGCAAAGCTGGACGCGGTCGATCCTGGATCAGGTCCGCGACGGCGGCGAGGCCAAGTCGACCAAGGGCGACAGCTTCCTGGTCGCCCTGGCCAAGGCCCTGGGCAAGGTCATGGACAACAAGATGGGTCAGATGAAGGCCAAGACCGACCAACTGGGCGGCCTGGACTCCAAGGACTCCAAGTACGGCCAGCTGACCGCCGAGATCCAGGCCCTGGGCCAGGAAATGAACATGGTCAGCCAGGCGCTGAACAACTCGATCAAGTCCATCGGCGAAGCCGGATCGGCGCTGGCCCGCAAGGGTTAAGTCCAAGCTTTGCAGTACAGAAAGACAGGCGGTCCTTGGACCGCCTGTCGTTTTGTTGTCAATATTGCACGTCAGGGTTGGAAAAACTGGAGAAAGCCGGATGAAACGCTGCCTTGTCCCCGCATTCAGCGCCGTCGTGTTGGCCGTGGGCCTGCCCGCCGCGGCCCAGGATTTTCCCAGCATTGGCAGCCAGTACATCGACTTCGGTTCGTCCATGATGGCGGTCGGCCAGATGAACAACGTGCTGGGCAACACCGTGCGGGGCGGTGGCGGCGCCGCGCGCCGGGGCGCCAGCGCCGGCGCTGGACTGTCGGCGTCGAGGCCGGCCGCGTCCGTCAACACCCGCTATCGCGCCTCGCCCGCCGTCACGACCCGGGTCAGGGGCCAGTTCGCCGACTTCGTGGCCAAGACCGACCCGGCCAACGGCCCCCGCCTGCGCCAGGCGGTCCAGCAGAACGACCTGCTGGGCGCCTGGGAAAAGCACGTCTCGGTCGACGGCCTGCGCCGCGGCGACGTGGCCGACGCCATGGCCGCCTACTGGGTGCAGAATTGGCAGATCGCCAACAAGGTGCCCTTCACGGACCGCACCCAGGTCCAGGCCGTTCGGGGCCAGGTCTATCGGGCGCTCGGGTCCAACCCGCAGTTCGCGCGTCTCGACGACGCGGCCAAGCAGGAGATGGCCGAGGTGTTCATGTACAATTTCGTCGCTCAGGGTTCGGCCTTTTCGGACGCCACCGCCAAGGGCGACAGAGGCTTGAGCAATAGGCTCTCCGACGCGGCGGTGGCGCGCTTCCGCGGCGAGATGAACATCGACCTGCGCCAGCTGAAGCTGACCCCGGCCGGTTTCGCGCGCTGAGGCAGGGTGCTGGGGAAAACCCCAATAGTCACGCCCGTCCGCGTGGCGCAGGCTCGGATCAGGAGGACATCGCCATGATCGTGCAAGACCTGTCTGGCCCGGGCCGCGCCGCGGCCGCCCCTGTCCGCGACGGCCGTCTCGACGACGCCGTCGAGCGCTTCCAGCGCAGCGGCGCACTGGACCCGGCCGCCTTCGCCGGAGCCGATCCCGCACAGGCGGCCGCCGTGCTGAGAGGTCTGCCGCCCGCTCAGCGCGGCGTATTGGAAGGGGCGCTGCTCGCCGAGGGGCTGGGCGGCCTGCTGGACGGGGTCGGCGGCGCGGTGGACGACACCGTGGGGGTGATCGAGGACACGGCCGACACCGTCGCCGATCCGGCGATCGAGACCCGCTCGGAGCGCACCAATGGCAATTTCCAGGCCGCCGTCCATGACCAGTGGTGGACGCAGATGCGCGGCCAGGCCCAGATGGATCTCACCCTGGCCTTCCACGACAAGCTGGATCGACCGGTCGCGGCCCTGGCGAGCCTGACCCGCACCGACGCAACCGCGCCGGCGACGGAGTCCAAGGCTTGACGTTCACAGGATCGACGGCCCTGGACGCATGGCGCCGCCCAGGTCCTGGGTCGCGCCATCGATGATCCGCACGAACTGCTCCACCGCGTCGGCGCGGGCCGCGCCGGGAGCGGGCTCGCGCTGCAGGCCGGCGGCGATGGCCCGCATCAGCGGCTCGACCAGGGCCGCCGGCGTCATGTGTGGCTTGTCCGTCGCCTGGGCGCGCAGTTCTCGGGCGAAGTCGGCCAGCACCCGCTCGATCCGCCCCGCGTCGATGGGCGAGGTGGCCGACAGCCGCCCAGCGACGGTCTGGCCGCTCTGGGCCGCCAGGGTGCGCAGGTCGCCGCCGACCTGGGCCATGCTGCTTTGACCATGTTCGGACCAGGTTTGGGCCAGGGCGCCGCCGCGATCGCCGCCGCGCAGCGGATCGACCAGGGCCGCGCCGGCGATGGTGGCCATCGCCTCCAGCGCCAGCCGCGCCACGCCGGCCCGCGCGGCGGTGGTCGACGGAGAGGAGGTCGAGAACTCGGCGCTGGCGGCGCGTTCGACCGGACGGATCATGAGCTCGCCGCCTCCACCTTGGTGACCCGCAGGGTCGGCTTGAGCGCGTCCCAGCCCACCACGGCGCCGATGGCCTGGATGCTGTTGCGGCCGTCCGCCAGCTCCTCGTTCTCGCCGTCGAAGGTGAGGATGGCGGTCGCGCGACCGCCTTGCCGTACGGCAAAGCGCGCCCAGGGATAGCCCTCGACGATCTCCAGCCGGGCGTCGGGATAGGCGGCGCGAAGGTCGGCGACCGAGGCGCCCGGCCGCAGGGTCGCGGTTCCCTTGGGCGCCGTTCCGGCGCGGGCGTAGCGACCCGACAGGTCGGCGCCGACGCCGCAACCCTGGAAGTCGGTGCTGACGATGGCGCCTTGCGGGTCAAGATCGACCTTCACGCCGGCGGGGCGGGCGGCCAGGTCCTGGGCGCTGACCGACAGGTCGGTCCCTTCGAAGGGCACGACCCGGGCCTCGATCGTGCGGCCGTTCAGCGGGCCTTCGGCCTCGATCTCGCAATCGGCCGCGGCGCCGGCGCCGTCGGCCGGGCTGGAGCCGCCCTTGAGGCTGACGCGCCATCCGGCTCCGGCCGGAGCGAGGGTCAGGGTCGCGCGGCGGTCGCCTTGCATCGCATAGGTCCCCGTGGGAGTCCCCGCGGGCGAAGCCTTGGCGGCCTGCGCCTGTTCGGGAGCGGATCCGGCGGCGGCATCAGGCGGGGGGGAAGCGACCGCCGCCGCCGGGCGCTCGCAACTGGCCAGGGCCAGCGCAAGGACAAGCAGGGGAAACAGGCGAGGGGGCATGACGCCAGAACGCGGCGCGGACCCAAGGGTTCTCGACGCGGCCTTCACGCCGCGCTCATCGGCCGAGCATGGCCAGGGCGTCGCGCCGCTCGTCGCCGAACCGGGCGGCGACCGAGGCCTGGACCTGGGCCGAGGCGCTGGTGAAATAGGCTAGGCCGCCGCTGGCGTCGCGCTTGCCGCGCTCGTCGTAGATCGCGTTGATCAGCGCCCGGTCATAGGCCTGGCCGTCGGACGGCTTGACGCCCTGCGCCTCGACCTTGGCCATCGCCTTGACGATGGCGTTGGTCTCCGGGCCGTGCTGCACCGAGGTGGACCAGGCCACGTCCTTGAGGGCCGCCGAGCGGGTCGATAGGTCCAGCCCCGTGGCCGCTTCAACGTGGGCGACCTGCACGTCGTAGTGGGTGCGCTGGATGTAGGCGTGCTGGGCGGCCTTGAACGCCTCGGGCTCGCGCGCCGCGATCGCCTTCCACGTGGCCGTGAAGTTGGCCGAGCCGGGGCTGGCGCCGCCGAACTCCGCCGCCCAGGTGCGGCCCTCATTGGCCAGGAACTGCTGTGGACGTCCCAGATTACCGGCCAACTGATAGCTGCCGTAGGACACTCCGCCCGGATCGCCGACCCCCGACGACACCGTGCCGGGACCCCGTCCGCCGGTTTCGTACCGCTCGGACAGGGCGCCCAGCGAGGCGTTGTCGCTGGACACGGGCTGGACGGTCGTGGCCCTGTCGGACGCTGCGTGGCGATCGACGTCGACCAGCACGTAGTTGAAGGTCTTCTGGTCGCCCAGCCCGTTCCAGAAGGCGCGGAAGTCGCCGGGCTTCAGGGTCTGGCAGCCGGCCGAGCCGGTGTTGGTGGTACCCCCGGCGTGGAACAGGAACGAGTTGTCGGTGCTCTGGCCCTTGCCCCGGGGATCGGCGGCGTCGATCCGGCCGTCGTGATTGGTGTCGCGCTCGACGCCCAGGGGACCGGTGGGGCGCAGCACGTCGCCCAGACTGTCGCTGTGGCTCTTGCGGAAGCTGACCGTGCCCTCGGCCATGCGGCCCAGCTCCAGCCGCCCGTCGCCGTTGAAGTCCGAACCGAAGCGGCCGTCGTACTGGCTGGACGGTTCGGTGTTGGCCGAGAACTCCTTCACGGTTCCGCCGGCTGCGTTGGCCTGCAGCACCACGATCCGATCGTCATAGGCGCCCTTGCCACCGTTGGCGTTGACGGCGGTGTCGGCGCGCAGGCCCAGGATCACCTGCCGGCCGGCGGCCAGGTCGGCCTTGGCTTCGGCGCTACCATGAGTGTTCACATAGCTGGCGTAGAGCTCGTACTTCTGGCTGGCGCTCAGCCCTGCCGTCGAGGGCAGGGCGCCCGTGGCGCGGGTCGCGGCCTGGGTCTGGACCGACGTGGCGGGAGAGACGGCCGCCGTCTCCGTCCGCACGGGCGCCGCGCCGCCGCCCGGGACGAGCAGCTCCTGGCCCACATGGATCAGGTTCGGATTGGCCAGACGGTTGGCCTGGGCGATCGCCTGCCAGGAGACGCCGAGCTTCTCGCCGATCTTCGACAGGTTGTCGCCGTCGACCACGCGATAGGAACGCGGCTCGCCGCCGCCGGCCGGAAGGGTGAGGACCTGGCCTGGCCGGATCAGGTTGGCATTGATGATCTGCGGGTTGGCGCGGACCAGGGCGTCCAGCGACACGCCGCGTTCCGCCGCGATGCCCGACAGCGTCTCGCCCGGCTTGACCAGGTGCTCGTCCGGAGAAGAGCCGGACCGCCCGCCGCCGGCCACGGAGGCCTGGGTGTTCAGGGACACGCTGGTCATCGGGACGCTCCTCGCACGGACAACTGCCCCGAACGCTACGCCCCGCGACCGCGCCGCATAACTAGGGAAGACCCTAGCTAGGCGTTCGTCGTCCCGGCCTTCAGCATCCGATGGTCCCGACAACCCATGCCGACCCAGGGAGGCGTCATGCGCATCGAGAGCGGATCAACGACGGCGATCGGCGCGGCGCGGGAGTCGCGGGTCGCGGCGGCGTCCGTCGATGCGGCGGTCATCGCCGACTGGGCGGCCCCGACCGCTCGCCCGGCGGTCAGCGTCGCGCCGGTCGCCAAGGCTCAGGCCAACGCGGCCGTCACGGCGACCGCCGGCGGCCAGGCCGAGGAACTGGCCCGGGCCAAGGTCCACTTGGCCCTGGCCGACGACGTCTACAACGACACGCCCAACCCACCCGCCGGCTGGCGGGTGGCGGACGGGGATGACCTGGCGCGGCTGGGCCTGGACGCCACCGACCTGGAGGAGCCCGGCTCCAGCTTCCGGGCCCGGGTCTACGCCAACGCGGACGGCGGCTATGTGGTCGCCTTCCGGGGCTCGGCGACCGCCGAGGACTGGCGCAACAATTTCCAGCAGGGGCTGGGCCTGGACTCCGGCCACTATGACAAGGCCCTGGTCATCGGCGAGCGCCTGCGCACGGCGGGCGAGGACGTCACCCTGACCGGCCACTCGCTGGGCGGCGGCCTGGCCTCGGCCGCTGCGGTGGCATCCGGCCTGGAAGCCGACACCTTCAACGCCGCCGGCCTCAGCGACGACACCCTGGAGGCGGCGCGCGCGAACGGCGCGGCCATGCCTCACGTCGACGCCTACTATCTGGACGGCGATCCCCTGAGCCGGGTGCAGGACGGCGGCGACCGCTGGCTGGGCGCGGGGCTGGGCGGGCTGTTCGGCGGCCCCGTCGGCGGAATCCTCGGCGCCTTGCTGGCCGACGCGCCGGCCGCCTACGGCGATCGCCATCAGCTGCGGCCCGTCGGGCCGGAGGGACAATCGGGCGACGACGCCTCGCTGGGCGACCTGCATGGCCGCGCCTGGTTGATCTCCAGCCTTGACGCCGCCTATCGCGCGGCGGTCCACTAGGCCGATGAGGCCTTTCTCATGCTGTTGAGGCTCGCCATCCTGGTGGCGACGATGGTGATGGCGGACAGCGCGCAGGCGGCGTGTTTCGTGAGCGGCACGGCCCTGCCCGATCCCCGCCAGGCGCTGGCGGCGGCCGACCACGGCCAGGCCGGGCGCGAGGTGATGTCCGCGGTGCTGGACGGCGACGTCGCCGGCGCAGAGCGCCGGCTGGCCGTGGACAAGACGCTGGTGGCCACCCGCGGCGGTCCGAACGGCGACCTGCTGAGCCTGGCGATCGCGCGGTGCGACAAGCCGATGGTCGAGCGGCTGCTGGCCCTGGGCGCGCGCGCCGACGGCGCGCCGGGCGCCATCCCGCTCAGCCTGGCCCTGCGCGCGACCGACCCCTGGTTCGCCGATCGGCTTCTGAAGGCCGGCGCCGGGGCGGGGCGGCGAGCCGACGGCGCCTACTGGCCGTTGAAGGCGGCGATCGGACTGAACTCGCTGGGGGCGGTGCGGCTGCTGGTCGCCCACGGCGCGCCGGTCGAGGAGCACGACGCCGGCGGCGCCACGCCGCTGCGCCTGGCGGTCGAGCAGCAGAACTTCCGCATCGCCGAGTTCCTGCTGGTCCAGGGCGGCAATCCCTGGAGCGTCGGCGCCAACGGCGAGACGATCGGCGCGGTGGTTGACGGTCCCGTGCGGCCGGGCGAACCGGAGGAGCAGGCGGCGCGCCGGCGTGTCGTGCCGATGCTGGAGAAGGCCGGCTGGCGCTTCCCGGGCGACCTGGACGCGCGCGAGACGCGCCGCCTGGTCCTGGCCGACGCCTGGCCGCCCGCCACAGCGCGCGCCGCGGGATGGACCGCGCCGCCGCCGGCGGCGGTCAAGGCCCGCATGGCCCGCTACTGGACGGCCGACGGCGGAAAACGCCCGCGTTAGATCGCGGCCCGAACCGCGCGTCGACCGCCCGCGAGCGCCGCCCTTCGAAACCCTGGCGGTCGACATTGAGGCGATGCTCGCCTGCGACGATCCGCCCGCAACCAAGCCGCAACCTTGGCTTTATAGTAGCGACAGTGGCGCTTATCTGGAGGCTTTGGCGTCAGGAGTTTTAGGGAAGGTTAAGACCATGCAAGTCACGTCCGTTTCCGAACCGCATCATGTGGACAAGCACGTGGGCGCCTTGATCCGGGCCAAGCGAAAAGCCATGGGCATGTCGCAGAGCGAACTGGCCGAGGCGCTGGGCATCACCTTCCAGCAGATCCAGAAATACGAGCGCGGCGCCAACCGCGTCAGCTCCTCCAAGCTCTACGAGATCGCCCTGAAGCTGAACACGCCGCTGGCGGACTTCTTCGAGGGCCTGGACCACCCCGGCATCCGTGGCGACACGCCCGCGGGCGGTCTGATCGACTTCCTTGGGGAAAGCGGCTCCCAGGACCTGGTGGTGGCGTTCAAGGCGATGAATCCCAACCTGCGCCGGCGCCTGGTCGCGCTGGCCAAGGCCATGGCCAACACCGACGACGACGCCTAGTCGCGTCCACGCCGCCCCGGCGCGTCCGGGCGCGGCGTCGACCAGCGTCCGGAAGGGGCGGGGCCTCGTCGTCCCGCCCGCCGGACAACCTGCCGTCACCCCCTGCTACAGGCGTCGCGCGATCGAAATCCGGCGCACATCCTTCGCGACAGTTTGACGCTCCCCCTGAGGTTGTCCGATTTACGGTAATTTAAGAGCCGCATCGGAGGTTATGATAAGTAGTGGTATCAGATAACGCTGGTACCTGCGCGCGGCGGGGGCCGACGTTATTGTTTAGTTCAGGTAAAAATATGATTTCGTTCGCCGGAGAGGTGACGATTTCAAATATCGTCGCGGCTCGCGACGATCTTGCCGCGGCGTTTCGCGAGAACGACCCGGTCATCGTCGATATCACCTCGGTGAACGAGGCGGACCTGACGTTTATCCAACTCATCGAATCCGCGCGCCGCAAGGCCGCCGAGACTGGGCGTGACTTCAGGTTGCGTCACCCGGCGGGCGGCGCGGTGCTGGAAGTGCTGCGCCGCGGCGGCTTCCTCGACGACGAAAACTCCGAGCGCGCCAAGTTCTGGCTTCAAGGGACCGCCCAATGACCTCGATCCTCACCGTGGACGATTCCGCCAGCATCCGGCAGGCGATCAGGATCGCCTTGAGCGGCGAAGGCTATGTCGTCACCGAGGCGGTGAACGGCCAGGACGGCTTGGACAAGGGGTCCGCCGGCGGCTTCGACCTGATCGTCACCGACCTGAACATGCCGGTCATGGACGGCCTGGCGATGATCCGCGCGCTGCGCCAGCGCCCGGCCGGGGCCGGCGTGCCGATCCTGTTCCTGACCACCGAATCCGACGCCGAGATCAAGGCCCAGGCCAAGGCCGCCGGCGCGACCGGCTGGCTGACCAAGCCCTTCGACCCCGAGCAGCTGATCCGCGTGGTCAAGAAGGTCCTGGCCAAGTGAACGGCCTCGATCCCATCGAGACCTTCCGCCAGGAAGCCCAGGATCTGCTTGAGGAAATCGAGCAGGGGCTGCTCGACCTGGCGCATCGTCCCCAAGGGAACGGAACGGGGGATCGCGATCTGGTGGACGCGGTGTTCCGCGGCCTCCACACCCTGAAAGGCTCGGGGGCGATGTTCGGCTTCGACGCCCTGGCCGCCTTCACCCATCACTGCGAAACCGCCTTCGACCGCGTCCGCAAGGGCGAGGTCGCCGCCACGCCCGAACTGGTCGGCGCGGTCCTGGCCGCCCAGGACCACATGCGCGCCCTGGCCGAGGGCCGTTCCGCGTCCGAAGCGGACGGGGAGGCCCTGCTGGCCGACCTGCACCGCGTGGTCGAGGCCGCGGGTCGCCCGGCGTCCGCCGAGACCGTTCCAGACCCCGGCCTGAACCGGTGGCGGGTCAGGTTCAGCCTGCCGGCCGACGCCCTGGTCAACGGAACCCGGCCTCTGCCCTTGCTGGACGAGCTGCGCGAGCTGGGCGAATGCACGGTGGCCGCGATCACCGATGCGACGCCTGACTTCGACGTGCTGGTTCCCACCGAATGCCACCTGGCCTGGGACGTGACCCTGGCCACCCGTCACGGCCGCGACGCGATCGAAGACGTCTTCATCTTCGTGATCGACGACATGACCCTGGACATCCAGGACATGAACGCCGCCGTCGAACCCGAGGTCGTCGCCGAAGCCGTCGAGACCGTCGTTGCGCCCCCGGCCGTCGCCGTCGCCGTCGCCGTCGAAACCGCGGCCGGCGAAGTCCGGGGGGCCAAGGCCAGCGGCGACACGGTCCGCGTTCCGGCCGAGCGCCTGGACGAGATGATGGACCGGGTGGGCGAGCTGGTCATCGCCCAGTCCCGTCTCAAGCAACTGGCCGCCTCCAGCAGCGACATCGCCCTGCGCGCCGTGGCCGAGGAGATCGAACGCCTGGCCTCGGAGATGCGCGACACCATGATGGTGGTCCGCATGGTGCCGATCGCCCAGCTGTTCGGCCGCTTCCGCCGCCTGATCCACGACCTGGCCCGCGACACCGGCAAGACGATCGAGCTCTCGACCGAGGGCGAGGCGACCGAGCTGGACAAGACGGTGATCGAGCGCCTGGCCGATCCGCTGATCCACCTGGTCCGCAATGCGGCCGATCACGGCCTCGAAACGCCGGAGCAACGCCTGGCCGCCGGCAAGCCGGAGGCGGGCCAGGTGATCCTGGCCGCCCGCCAGTCCGGCGCCGAGGTGGTGATCACCATCACCGACGACGGCCGCGGCGTCGACCGCGCCCGGGTCCGCGCCAAGGCCGAGGAGAACGGCCTGATCCAGCCGGGCCAGGTGCTGAGCGACAACGAGCTGCTACAGTTGATCTTCGCCCCGGGCTTTTCGACCGCGGCGACGATCACCAACCTGTCGGGTCGCGGCGTCGGCATGGACGTCGTCAAGAAGACCATCGAGGGCCTGCGCGGCTCGATCGAGCTGACCAGCACGCCGGGCCAGGGCTCGGTCGTCTCGCTGCGCATCCCGCTGACCCTGGCGATCATCGACGGCCTGCTGGTGCGGGTCGGGACCAGCCGGTACGTCATCCCGCTGGCCTCGGTCGAGGAGTGCGTGGAGCTGTCGGTCGAGCAGGACGTCCGCTCGACGGGCCGCAGCCTGATCACCCTGCGCGACCAGTTGGTGCCGTTCATTCGCCTTCGCCAGATGTTCGCCACCGGCCTGGAGCCCGATCCCCACCAGAAGATCGTCGTGGTCTCCACCGGCCAGGAACGCGTGGGCCTGGTCGTCGACCAGATCCTCGGGGACCACCAGACCGTCATCAAGGCGCTGTCGGCCTTCCATGCGGAGGTCGGGGCCTTCTCCGGGGCGACCATCCTGGGCGACGGCGGCGTCGCCCTGATCCTCGACATCGCCCATCTCGTGGCCGCCGGCCAACGCCAGGACGCGCCGCTGCGCGCCGCCAGCTGATGAAGAGCCCGGACATGAACGCCGAACTTCCGACCGGGGCGATCGAGGCCCTGACCTTCGACCTGCGCGGCGAGACCTTCGCCCTCGAGGCCGGCCTGGTGCGCGAGGTGCTGGACCTGCTGCCAGAGACCGCCGTGCCGGGCGCCCCGTCGTTCGTAAGCGCCGTGATCAATTTCCGCGGCCGGGTGATCCCGCTGGTCGACCTGCGCGTGGCCTTCGATCTGGACGCCGCCGAACCCACGATCGACAGCCGCATCGTGGTCATCGAGCACGACCTGGACGGCGAGCCGGCCCTGATCGGCCTGCGGGCCGACAAGGTCCACGAGGTCACCTCGATCGAGCGCGCCGTCACCGAGGCGGCGCCGCGCGTCGGCCTTCGCTGGCGACCCGACTTCATCCGCCTGCTGGCGCGACGGGGCGGCGACGTGATCGTCATCCCCGACCTCGAGCAGATCTTCGCCGCCCGCGGCCGATCCGGCGCGTCGGTGACGAGCCTTCATACGATTCAGTCCTGAACGAACGGGGTCTTCCAGTGCGTTTCACCATCAAAGCCAAGCTGATCGCGGCGTTCGGACTGCTGATCGTCCTGATGACGGCGGCGGCCCTGCTCGGCGTCACCGAGCTGAACAGGCTCAACACCGCCCAGAGCGCCATGATCGCCGGGCCGGTGTCCCAGCTGCAGCGCGCCCAGTCGCTGAGCATCACTCTCCTGCAGATCACCCGGGCCGAGAAGAACATGGCGTTGGCCGACGACGACGAGGAGGTGGAAAGCCAGAACGCCAAGGCCGAGAGTCATCGGCAGGCCTTTCAGGACCTGGTGGCGGGCGGCGTTTCCGCGGCGACCAATCCGGAGTCCAAGGCCAAGTGGACGGCGCTCCAGGCCGACTGGGAGGCCTATGCCGCCTCGGACACGGCGATGCGCCAGGAGATCCTCGCCCACCAGCGCGCCGACGCGATCCGCCGGATGCACACCTCGCATCGGACGATCACCAACCAGATCACCGAGAAGGTCGACGGGCTGGTCGTGTTCAACCAGGGACTCCTGAAGACGACCGAGGAAGAGGCGGATACGGCCTATGTCGTCGCCCGCAACCTGATGATCGGCCTGGTGGTCGTCTCGCTGCTGATCGCCGTCGCGGCGGCGGCCTGGATCGCCCTGTCGATCGGCCGGGGCCTGTCCAAGATCGCCGCCCTGGCCGACGCCGTGGCGCTGGGCGACCTGGACCAGAAGGTCGAGGTGGCCACCAACGACGAAATCAAGGACCTGGTCGAGACGGTCAACCGCATGACCGAGAACCTGCGGGCCACCGCCGCCGTCGCCGACAAGGTGGCCGACGGCGACCTGACGGTCGAGACCAGGCCGTTGTCGGACAAGGACACCCTGGGCATCGCCCTGCAGCGGATGGTCGAGCGCCTGCGCGGCGTGGTCTCCGACGCGATCTCGGCCTCGGAGAACGTCTCGGCGGGCAGCCAGGAGCTGTCGGCGGCCTCCGAGCAGGTGTCGCAAGGGGCCACCGAGCAGGCCTCGTCGGCCGAGGAGGCCTCGGCCTCGATGGAGGAGATGGCCGCCAACATCAAGCAGAACGCCGACAACGCCGCCCAGACCGAGAAGATCGCCCGCCAGTCGGCGCGGGACGCCGAGGTGTCGGGCGAGGCGGTCAACCGCGCCGTCGAAGCCATGCGCACGATCGCCGAGAAGATCGCCATCGTGCAGGAGATCGCCCGCCAGACCGACTTGCTGGCCCTGAACGCCGCCGTCGAGGCGGCCCGGGCCGGCGAGCACGGCCGCGGCTTCGCCGTCGTCGCCTCGGAAGTGCGCAAGCTGGCCGAGCGGTCCCAGACCGCCGCCACCGAGATCGGCGCGGTGTCGTCCGACACCGTGAAGGCCGCCCAGTCGGCCGGCGAGATGCTGGTCACCCTGGTCCCCAACATCCGCAGGACCGCCGAACTGGTCACCGAGATCAGCGCCGCCTGCCGCGAGCAGGACATTGGGGCCTCCCAGATCAACGAAGCCATCCAGCAGCTGGACAAGGTGACCCAGCAGAACGCCTCGGCCTCCGAGCAGATGTCGGCCACCTCCGAGGAACTGGCCGCCCAGGCCGAGGAGCTGCAGGCTTCGATCGCCTATTTCCGTCTGTCGAACGCCGCCCAGGCGCCGCGCAGGCCGGCCCCGGTGGTGCGCCTGCCGACCCGCGGGTCGAAGGCCGCGCCGCGCAAGGCTCCAGCCCGCGCCGTCGCGGTCCAGCAGGCCCGGGCCCAGGGCTTCGCCCTCGACCTGAGCCAGGGCGGTCCCGACGCCGACGACCGCGACTTCACCGAATACTGATCCGCTTCGACGCCACGCCCTTCGATCACGTCCAAGGACAAGACCATGCGCTTCACGATCAAATTGCAGCTCGGCCTCGCCTTTGGCCTGATCATCGCCCTGCTGTTGGCGGCGACCCTGTTCGGGATCAACAGCCTGTCGACCACCAACCGCGACATGAACGCCATGGTCGACGGCCCAGCTGTTCGCCTGCAGGCCGCCCAACAGTTGAACATCCACATGCTCAATGTGGTGCGGACCGAAAAGAACATGGTCCTGGTCGACAGCCCTGAAGAGGTGAAGGCGTTCGAGGCCTCGATCGAGAAGGAGAAGCGGGCCTTCGAGGCCTTGCTGGCCAAGGCCGAGGGGCTGGCGACCGCCGAGGGCAAGCCCAAGTGGCAGGCGCTGGGCGGCGCCTGGGAACGACTGATCGCCGCCCACGACCGTGTCTACGTCCTGGCGGTCGCCGACAACGACGTCGCCGCCGCCGCCGTCTCGATGGGCGACGGGCGCAAGGCGGTCACCGAAGCCGCCGATCGGGTGCAGGAGCTGGTCGAGCTGTCGCAGGCCCAGCTGAACGCCGCCACCGACAAGGCCGACGAGGACTTCGCCTCGGTGCGCAACAGCCTGGTCGCCCTGACGGTGGTCTCGCTGCTGATCGCGGCCGGCGCGGCGCTCTACATCTCGATGGCGGTCGGCAAGGGCCTCAACCGAGCCTCGGACGCCGTGCGCGCCGTGGCCGACGGCGACCTGACCAGGACCGCGGAGATCACCACCAGGGACGAGATCGGCGACCTGCTGGGCCATGTGAACGTGATGATCGAACGCCTGCGCGGCGTGGTCTCCGACGCGATCTCGGCCTCGGAGAACGTCTCGGCGGGCAGCCAGGAGCTGTCGGCGGCCTCCGAGCAGGTGTCGCAAGGGGCCACCGAGCAGGCCTCGTCGGCCGAGGAGGCCTCGGCCTCGATGGAGGAGATGGCCGCCAACATCAAGCAGAACGCCGACAACGCCGCCCAGACCGAGAAGATCGCCCGCCAGTCGGCGCGGGACGCCGAGGTGTCGGGCGAGGCGGTCAGCCGCGCCGTCGAGGCCATGCGCACGATCGCCGAAAAGATCACCATCGTGCAGGAGATCGCCCGCCAGACCGACTTGCTGGCCCTGAACGCCGCCGTCGAGGCGGCCCGGGCCGGCGAGCATGGCCGCGGCTTCGCCGTCGTCGCCTCGGAAGTGCGCAAGCTGGCCGAGCGGTCCCAGACCGCCGCCACCGAGATCGGCGCGGTGTCTTCGGATACGGTGAAAGCCGCCCAGTCGGCCGGCGAGATGCTGGTCACCCTGGTCCCCAACATCCGCAAGACCGCCGAGCTGGTGGCCGAGATCAGCGCCGCCTGTCGCGAGCAGGACATCGGGGCCTCGCAGATCAACGAAGCCATCCAGCAGCTGGACAAGGTGACCCAGCAGAACGCCTCGGCGTCCGAGCAGATGTCGGCCACCTCCGAGGAACTGGCGGCCCAGGCCGAGGAGCTGCAGGCCTCGATCGCCTATTTCCGCACCAACGCCAGCGGCGGCGTCCGTCGCTCCGCCCCGCGCCCCGCCGCCGCGCCCAAGCGCCCGGCCGCGACGTCCGCCCGCAAGCCGTCCGCCGCGGCGCCGCGCCAGACGGTCGCCGCCCAGCAGGCCCGGGTCGGCGGCTTCGCCCTGGACCTGACCAGCGGCGGTCCCGACGCAGACGACGCCGATTTCCGGGAATATGCCTGATGGCCGGTCCCGCCGATCGCCAGTTCGTCACGCTGGGCCTGGGCGCCGAGGTCTTCGCGGTGTCGGTCGCCCATGTGCGCGAGATCCTCGACTACCAGCCGCCGTTCGCGATCCCGGAGGGTCCCGACTACCTGATGGGGCTGACCGACGTGCGCGGCCGGGGCACGCCGACCATCGACCTGCGCCTGAAGCTGGGCCTGCCCCGCGCCGAGCCGACCGGGGCCACGCGCATCCTGGTGCTGGACGTGCCGCTGGAGGACCGCGTGCTGTCCCTGGGCCTGATCGCCGACCGGGTGATCGAGGTGGTCGCCTTCTCGGCGGACCAGATCGAGGGGGCTCCCGACATCGGCGTGCCATGGCGCTCGGAGTACATCCAGGGCGTGGTGCGTCGCGAGACCGGCTCCGGCAAGAGCGGCTTCGTGGTCATCTTCGACCTGGGCCGCCTGCTGACCAGCCAGGACGCGGCCGCCCTCAGCCAGGCCGCCTAGAACGCGCCCGGCGGCCCGGACGGCCGCCCGTACAGCCAGCGGCGCGCCGACGCCGCGAACGGAGACGCCCGTGTCGAGACAAGTCGCCGCCGCGCTGCAGGCCCCCGAAGTCGAACAGTTGAGCGCCCGGAATTTCCAGCGCCTGGCGACGTTCATCCACGACTACAGCGGCATCAAGATGCCGGCCAACAAGCGCACCATGCTGGAAGGCCGCCTGCGCCGCCGGATGCGGGCGACGCGGATCGACGACGTCAACGCCTACTGCCGCTATCTGTTCGACGAGGACGGGATGGAGGCCGAGGTCATCCACCTGATCGACGCGGTGACCACCAACAAGACCGAGTTCTTCCGCGAGCCGGCCCATTTCGACTTCCTGGTCGCCAAGGGGTTGCCGGCCCTGGCCGCCCGGGGCAAGCGCGAAATCAAGATCTGGAGCGCGGCCTGCTCGACCGGCGCCGAGCCCTACACCATCGCCATGATCCTCGACGAGTTCTGCGAGAAGCAGCGCGGGATGGACTATTCGATCCTCTGCACCGACATCTGCACCGAGGTGCTGGGCCAGGCGATCGCCGGCCGCTTCTCCGAGCAGATGATCGAGCCGGTCTCCATGGCCCGCCGCCAGCGCTACCTGATGCGGGCGCGCGACGCGTCGCGCAACGAGGTGCGGATCAAGCCCCAACTGCGGTCCAAGCTGGCCTTCGGTCGCCTGAACCTGATGGACGACGCCTATCCGATCGAGACCGGCCTCGACATCGTCTTCTGCCGCAACATCCTGATCTATTTCGACAAGGCCACCCAGGCCAAGGTGCTGGGCCGGCTGTGCAACCATCTGGCGCCTGGCGGGTATCTGTTCCTGGGCCATTCGGAGTCGATCGTCGGCATCGACCTGCCCGTCGTCCAGATCGCCAACACGGTCTTTCAGAAGCGATAGCTCATGTCCGTGGTTCGCAAGATCCGTGTCCTGATCATCGACGACTCGGCCACGGTGCGTCAGACCCTGGCCTCGATCCTCGAATCCGATCCGCAGATCGAGGTCCTGGGCGCCGCGTCCGATCCGTTCGTCGCCGCCAAGCGCATCGCCGAGGAGATCCCCGACGTCATCACCCTGGACGTCGAGATGCCGCGCATGGACGGCATCACCTTCCTGCGCAAGCTGATGGCCCAGAAACCGATCCCGGTGGTGATGTGCTCGTCCCTGACCGAGGCGGGGTCGGAAACCCTGCTGCAGGCGCTGGAGGCCGGGGCGGTCGACATCATCCTGAAGCCGAAGGTCGGGGTGGCCGACCACCTGCTGGAATCCAAGATCCGCATCTGTGACGCGGTCAAGGCCGCCGCCGGGGCCCGCCTGGCCGGCTCCCGGCGCCCGGTTCCCCAGTTCACCCGCTCGGGCCACGAGCCGGAGAAGAAACTGACCGCCGACGCCATGCTGCCGCCGCCGACCGGCGTGAGGGCCATGGCGCGGACCACCGAGAGCGTGGTCTGTGTCGGAGCCTCGACCGGCGGCACCGAGGCGCTGCGCGTCCTGCTGGAAGGCCTGCCGCCGGACTCGCCCGGCATGGTCATCGTCCAGCACATGCCCGAGAAGTTCACCGCCTCGTTCGCCCGGCGGCTGGACAGCCTGTGCGCCGTGGAGGTCAAGGAGGCCGAGGATGGCGACACCGTGCGGCGGGGCCGGGTGCTGATCGCGCCGGGCAACAGGCACACCCTGCTCGAGCGCAGCGGCGCCCGCTACTACGTCTCGGTCAAGGACGGCCCGCTGGTGTCGCGCCATCGGCCGTCCGTGGACGTCCTGTTCCGTTCGGCCGCCCGCTCGGCCGGGTCGAACGCGGTCGGCGTGATCATGACCGGCATGGGCGACGACGGCGCGCGCGGCCTGGCCGAGATGAAGCAGGCCGGGGCCTTCACCCTGGCCCAGGACGAGGCCAGCTCGGTGGTGTTCGGCATGCCCAAGGAAGCCATCGCCCTGGGCTGCGTCGACCGGGTGCTTCCGCTGCAGGGCCTGGCGGGCGAGGTGTTGCGGGCGGTGAACAGGTAAGGATCGCCCGCGACGCGGATCCGCTGGAGTCCCAGGGGAGGGCTCCTTGCGCGCCTGCCTGTCGGAGAAGGGCTACGTCAGATTTTCCCTGACCCCCGTCCAGTCCGCGGAGCTGAGCGGATACAAGAAGGGAACCTGAAGGACGCTTCAGGTTTCTGCACGCCCTGGCCGGCAACGGAGCGGTCCTTCGGCGGCAATGGTACGCGCCGTAGCCCGGCGGGCGTCCAGGTGACTGTCGTTCGCGCCTGAAGGATCGCGCCGCTTGCCTAGAACAGCACGTCGTCTTCGTCCTCGACCGCCGCCGCCGCGGCGGGCGGCGTGTGGACTTCGGACTCGACCAGGCCTTCGGTCAACGCCCGATGCACCTCGCGCTCCTGGGCCATGGTGTACTGCTTGGCCAGCCGGTCGAGCAGCGGGCGCAGGGCGGGGGCGACGTCGTCGCTGAAGATCTCGTCGTCGCCGGCCTTGTCCAGCAGCGCGCTGGCGGCGGCGTCGAGCACCGAGCCGATCTGCTTGTGGAAGTCGAAGCGCTCGGCGGCGCGGCGCAGCATGTCGACCACGTCGGCGCCTTGCCGGGCCACGGTGGTCAGGGCGCTGTCGACGCCGTCCCCGGCCTTGCCGATCCGGGCGACCGCGCCGCTCAGCACCGTGGCGGCGGCCGCGGCCTTGCCGTCCTTCCCCTGGCGCTGGCCCAGCGCCTCGGCCGCGTCGAACAGGCCTTCCAGCGAGCTGGTGGTCTGGGCGGCCGATTTCTCCAGGTGGATGGCGTGCTGGCGCAGTTCGACGGCGATGACGCCCAGCGGCTTGCCGGTCTCGCCGATGCGGCTGCATTTGAGCGTGGTGTTCAGGGCCATCATCTGCACGTCGGCACGGATGTTCTGGATGCCGGCGATGCGCTCGGTCAGCTCGCGGGCCGACACGACGGCCGCGCGGCTGACCTCCTCGGCGGCCCGCTCGCCGGCGGTCATGTCGCCGACCAGGCCCAGGGCCTGCCCCACATTGCCCTCGAGATCGCGCAGGAAGTTGGTCTCGCCCCCGTCCGGCCGGCCGGGTCCCTGGCCCGAGGCCAGGTCGCGCAGGCGCAGCAGTTCGGTCGCGTCGGCGGCCATGCCGATCATGTTGTGGCCGATGCGGGCGACCTCGCGATGGAAGTCTTCGGCCATCGCGGACAGCTGAGCGCCGAGCAGGCGGTGGACGAAGGCCCGGGCGCGCTGGCGCGGCTCGGGGGCGAGAGCGGCGATCTCGCCCGCCTCGTCCAGGAAGCGCAGGCCGGCCTGGACGTGCTCGATCCGCTGCCGGGTGATGTCGCCGATCTGCAGGGCGGCCAGGCCGCCGCCGACCTTCTTCTGGACGTCGCGGGCCAGGGCGGCGACGCTGACGGCGACGCTGGCGATCCGCCGGTGGTGGTCGGCGATGGCGGCGGCGCTGGCCGCCAGGGCGTCCGGCACCGCCGGCAGCAGGGCGGCGCAGCTCTTGGCCAGGTTCTGTTCGTGCGCCAGGGCGCCGCGCAGGGTCTGGTCCAGGCCCGTCAGGTCGTTGGCGAGGGCGTCCAACTGGCCGCCGCCCATCTCGATGCAGTCGTAGATTTCCTGGGCGAAGATCGCGAATTCGGGGCCGGCCGCGGCGATGCCGCCGGAGGTGATCTTGATGTTGATCGCGAAGACCCGGAGATAGGCCAGGTGCTGGCGCATCTCGGCGATGCGGCCGGCCAGGCCGTCGCTGAACTTGACCAGCTCGCCGACGCGGCCGCGACGGGCGTCCAGGCTCTCGGGCAGCGACTTCAGGGTTTCGGCGGCCTGCGCCAGTTCGCCCGTGGTCGCCGTCACCGTCTCGGCGTCGAGATTGGCGCGGATCGCGTCCAGGCCGGCGATCAGCGAGCCGACGCCGTCGACGGCCCGCGACAAGACGTCGCCGGCTTCCAGGAAGCGGGCTTCCACCACCTGGCGAGCGGCTTCCAGGCGCGCGCCGATCCGCGCGCCCTCGTCGGCCTCGACAGGGGCCTGGAAGGTCGTTGCGAAAGCCGCCGAGGAAGACGCCAAGCCCATGAAATCGCCGATTGATTGCTGTTGCCCCACCATGCCGGAAGATGTGCGAAGGGCGGGTAAAGATCGGACGCTTTTGTCGTCGATCAGGCGTCCGCGGACAGGACCTCCGGCGCGCCCTGGGCGGCCTCGAAGGCTTGGGCGATGGCCGAGAACAGCATGGCGCTGGTGATCGGCTTTTCCAGGTGCAGGTCGGCCCCGGCCTGGCGGCTGGCGCGAACGTGCTCGGGGCGGGCGTTGGCGGTCAGCATGACGATCGGCGTCCGCGCCGCGCCTGTCGCCGCCTCGCGCGCCCGGATCGCGCGGACGGCGTCCAGGCCGTCCATGACCGGCATCTGCATGTCCATCAGAATCAGGTTCGGCGTCACGGCGGCGCACAGCTCGACGGCGTCGCGCCCGTTCTCGGCGGTGAAGATCTCGGCGACCTCGGCCAGCATCAGCTCGACGATCTTGCGATTGGTCGGGTGATCGTCGGCCACGAGGACCCGGGGCATGGCGGGGACGTCCGGCGGGGCGTCGGCCGTTTCCCCGACCGGCGCCGCGTGATCGAGGGGAAGCGGCAAGGTGAACCAGAAGGTCGATCCCAGGCCCGGCGCGCTGTCGCACGACAGGACGCCGCCCATCAGCTCGACCAGCTCGCGCGAGATGGCCAGCCCCAGGCCCGTGCCGCCGAAGCGGCGGGTGAACGAGGCGTCCGCCTGTTGGAAGCGCTCGAAGATCCGGCCTTTCTCGGCGGCGTCGAAGCCGATCCCGGTGTCGCGCACCGAGAAGCGCACGCCGCCGTCCGTGTCCGGCGCGACATCCAAGGTCACCCGGCCATGGTCGGTGAACTTGACCGCGTTGCTCATCAGGTTGGTCAGCACCTGGCGCAGCCGCGCGCCGTCGCCGATCACGGTCCGCCGGGCGGCCGGATGGACGCGGGTTTCGAGCCCCACGCCCTTCTCCTCGGCGCGGAGGGCGCACAGGGCGCCGACCGACCGGGCCAGGTCGTCCAGGTCGAAGGGTCGGTTCTCGATGACCACCTGGCGCGCCTCGATACGCACCAGGTCCAGGATGTCGGACAGCAGCCGTTCCAGGCTGCGGCCCGAATTGACGATGATCTCGACCAGTTCGCGGGCCCTGGCCGACAGCTCGCCCTTGGCCAACAGGTCTGCGCCCGCGACGATCCCGTTCAGCGGCGTGCGGATCTCGTGGCTCATATTGGCCAGGAACGCGCTCTTGGCCTGGCTGGCCTGCTCGGCCTGGTCGAGGGCCGCCCGCAGCGACGCCGCGGCCAGCTTGCTGGCGGTGACGTCATCGCCCAGGGTGATCAGGTGGCGCGCGCCGATGTCGTCGTAGGTGGCCAGGGTCTTGGTCAGCAGGTAGCGCGGCGCGGCGCCGGACCCGTGCTCGACCTGCTTTTCGCAGACCTGCATCTCGCCGGTCTTCAGGACCCGGCTTTCGATCCCGGTCAGGACCTGGGCGAGCGCGGCGGGCAGCACGTCCGGCGCCGTCCTGCCCAGGGCCTCCTCGGCGACCAGGTCGAAGGCGTCCTCGGCGGCCCGGTTGACCAGGACATAGCGGCCGTCCTGCGCGTTCTTGACCGTCAGGGGAGAGGGGAGGAGCTGGATGACCGTCTTCAGGAACCCCTGGGTCTCGACCTCGTCGGTGACGTCGCGCGCGCAGGCCAGCAGGCGGATCACCGCGCCGGTCCGGTCGCGCATCGGCGAGATCGTCGTATCGCAATAGGCCCGGCGACGGCTGTCGCCCAGGAAGGCGCGGAAGTGGGCCACCTGGCCGGCGCGGGCGATGTCGAAGGCCCGGTCCAGCGAGAACCGGCTCTCCTCGGGCCAGATCTCGCGCCAGGAGGCCGAACCTTCAGGCCTGGCCGCGAACATCGCCTGGGCATGGTGGTTGGCGTGCTCGATCGCGCCGTCGAGACGCAGGATCCAGGCGCATTCCTGGCTGGCGTCCAGGATGTCGAGCGCGCCGTAGGCCCCGTCCTGTTCGCTGGAAGCCTGGCCCTGCACCCTGATGCCCTTACGAGATGACGCGCGCCGCCACGATAGGCGGCTTCGCCGTCGCCATATGCCCAGTTCGTATTGAAAGGACCGTTAAGTCAGGGGTGGCGTCCGGCGGAAAGGCGCAGGATCCGGCATGGGACATCGGCGGCTCGCCCGCTGGCGGCGACCCGTCGGGCGCCGCGTCCGTCCGTCGAGGAGCGGCCCATCGAGAAAGGGAAAATGGTGGATGCGACAGGGATTGAACCTGTGACCCCCTCGGTGTGAACGAGGTGCTCTCCCGCTGAGCTACGCATCCGCCGTGTCGGTGAGGCCCGAAGGACCCCGCCGCGAGAGGGACGGGCCTATAGCCCGGCGTTTCCGCGACCGCAAGAGGTCAAAAGCGTGATGCAGGCCGAGGGTACGTCGGAGAACGCATCTATCAACAGATCTCCGCCCAGGGTCTCGACCGGGGCCTCGGTGTAGCCGAACGTGACCAGCAGGGTCGGCACGTTGGCGGCCTTGGCGGCCAGGGCGTCGTTGATGCTGTCGCCGACCATCACGGCGCGGGCCGGGTCGCCGCCCGCCGCCGCGATCGCGGCCAGCAGGTGCCGCGGATCGGGCTTGGCCGCCGGAGCGCTGTCGGCCCCGACCACCGCGTCGAAATACTGGGTCAGGTCCAGGGCGTCGAGCAGGGCCACCGACAGGTGGGTCAGCTTGTTGGTGCAGACCGCCAGCTTGGCGCCGGCCGCGCGCAAGGCGACCAGGGCGTCGACCACGCCGGGGAAAGGGCCGCTCTCGTGGGCGATGCGGCCCAGATAGAGAGCGACGAAGCGCTCGACCAGGGCCGGGGCCTGGTCGGCGTCCAGCGGCGCGCCGGCGGCGGCGAAGCCGCGCTCCAGCAGGGCCTTGGCGCCGCGGCCGACCATCCTGCGCACGTCGTCGAACGGCAGGGGCGGCAGGCCTTCCTCGGCCAGGATCAGGTTCAGCGAGGCCACCAGGTCCGGGGCGGTGTCGACCAGGGTGCCGTCGAGATCGAAGGCGATCGTCGCGCCCCTCAAAATCTCGGCCTTGGGAATGTCGTTCTGGGCATGCATGGCTCTGGCCTTTCGGCTAAACGCGCGGCTAATGCAACTTTGGTCCGCGCTTCGGGAGTCGCTTCGCCCATGACCAACGCCGTCTCTTCGCCTCGTCCTCGCGCCGCCGTCATCCTGGCGGCCGGCCAGGGCACGCGGATGAAGTCGCCGACGCCCAAGGTACTGCATAGGATCGGCGGCCGGACCCTGCTGGACCATGCCATCGACACCGCCGAGGCTCTGAACTGCGAGCGCATCGTCGTGGTGGTCGGCGCCCACAGCCCGCGGGTCGGCGAACAGGCCCGCAAGCGCCTGGGCGAGGGGGCGACCGTGCTGCAGGACCCGCCGCAGGGCACCGGCCACGCCGTGCTGGCCGCCCGCGAGGCCCTGGCCGACTTCGACGGCGACGTGGTGGTGACCTTCGCCGACTGTCCGCTGCTGAGCGCCCCGGTGATCGAGCCCCTGTTCGACCTGCGGGCCGGGGGCGCGGACGTGGCCGTGCTGGGCTTCGAGGCCGCCAACCCCGGGGCCTACGGCCGGCTGATCCTGGCTCCCGGCCAAGTGCTGCTGCGCATCGTCGAGGCCAAGGACGCCGACGACACCGTCAAGCAGGTCAGGCACTGCAATTCCGGCGTGCTGGCCGCCGACCGCGCCCTGCTGTTCGACCTGCTGGCTCACGTCGGCAACGACAACGCCAATAAGGAATACTACCTGACCGACGTGGTCGGCCTGGCCCACGACCGGTCGCTGTCGACCCGCGCGGCCTTCGCGCCCGAGGCTTCGGTCCAGGGCGTCAATTCCCAGGCCGAACTGGCCGCCGCCGAGGCGGTATGGCAGGCCGGTCGCCGCTCCGCCTTCATGGTCGAGGGCGTGACCATGCCGGCCCCGGACACCGTGCACCTGAGCTGGGACACCCAACTGGCGGCCGGCGTCACGGTCGAGCAATTCGTGGTGTTCGGGCCCGGCGTCAGCGTCGCGACCGGCGCGCAGATCAAGGCGTTCAGCCACCTGGAAGGCGCGACGGTCGGCGAGGCCGCCCTGATCGGTCCCTACGCCCGCCTGCGGCCGGGGGCCGAGATCGGCCCGGAGGCCCACATCGGCAACTTCGTCGAGGTCAAGAAGGTCCAGGTCGGGGCCGGCGCCAAGGCCAACCACCTGTCGTATCTGGGCGACGGCTCGGTCGGGCCGAAGGCCAATATCGGGGCTGGGACGATCTTCTGTAACTACGACGGCTTCGACAAGTTCGAGACCCATGTCGGCGCCGGGGCCTTCATCGGTTCCAACACCGCCCTGGTGGCGCCGGTGCGGATCGGCGAGGGGGCGATGACCGGCTCGGGCTCGGTGATCACCCGGGACGTCGAGGACGGTGCGCTGGCGCTGGGACGCGGCGTGCAAAGCGACAAGCCGGGCTGGGCGACCAGGTTCCGGGCCATGAAGGCGGCCCAAAAGACTAAGACGCAAGCCAGGAAGGACAGCAAATGAGCGCCGACGATCAGAAGCGGATTTCGGGCGAGGCGGCCGCCGAGCTCGTGGAGGCTGGCATGGTCGTCGGCCTGGGCACCGGCTCGACGGCGGCCTGGTTCGTCAAGGCCCTGGCCGCGCGCAAGCTGGACATCCGCGGCGTGCCGACCTCGGAAGCCACCGCCAACCTGGCGCGCGAGCTGGGCATTCCGCTGGCGGCCCTGGACGACGTCAAGTCGATCGACCTGACCGTCGATGGCGCCGACGAGGTCGGGCCGGGCCTGTCCCTGATCAAGGGCGGCGGCGCGGCCCTGCTGCGCGAGAAGCTGGTCTGGGAGGCGTCCAAGCGCTGTGTCGTGATCGCCGACGCCGCCAAGAAGGTCGACGCCCTGGGCAGGTTCCCGCTGCCGATCGAGGTGGTGCGCTTCGGCCACGTCCACACCGGTCATCGCCTGGCCGACATCGCCGCCGAGTTCGACCTCCTGCCGCCGCGCCTGCGCATGGCCGACCGGGGCATCGTGGTCACCGACGGCGGCAACGTGATCTACGACCTGCCCTCCGGCGTGATCGCCGAGCCGGCCGCCCTGGGCGCGGCGCTGAAGACGGTGACGGGCGTGGTCGACCACGGCCTGTTCCTCGACCTGGCGGACGAAGCGCTGGTGGGAACCGACCAGGGGGTGGTCAAGCTGGTTCCCTAGGCCCATATCCGCCCTCTTTCGGGTTCATGGCCAAGCCGGGACCCGAGCCCGTCCCCCAGTGAGCCTGGAGCGCCCGCGATGGCTGAGTACGACTTCGACCTCTTCGTGATCGGCGCCGGTTCGGGCGGCGTGCGCGCCGCGCGCGTGGCCGCGATGAGCGGCGCCAGGGTCGCCGTGGCCGAGGAGTACCGCGTGGGCGGGACCTGCGTGATCCGCGGCTGCGTGCCCAAGAAGTTCATGGTCTACGCCAGCGAGGTGAAGGCCCAGCTGAAGACCGCCAAGGGCTATGGCTGGACGATCGGCGAGGCCAACTTCGACTGGAAGAGCTTCCTGCACGACAAGGACGTCGAGATCGCCCGCCTGTCGGGGATCTATGTCACCAACCTGCAGAAGGCCGGCGCGCATCTCTTGCACGGCCGGGCCGAGATCGTCGACGCCCACACCGTAGAGGTGCTGCCGAAGGCCGGGAGCAAGGACGCGGGCCGCTACACCGCCCGCAAGATCCTGATCGCCACCGGCGGCCGGCCCTGGCGGCCGGACTTTCCGGGGGCGGAGCTGGGCATCACCTCGGACGAGGCCTTCCACCTGCCGGAGCTGCCCAAGCGGGTGATGGTGGTCGGCGGCGGCTATATCGCCGTCGAGTTCGCCAGCATCTTCAACGGCCTGGGCGTGCAGACCACGCTCTGCTACCGCGGCGCCAACATCCTGCGCGGCTTCGACGACGATGTGCGCTCGCACCTGGCCGACGAGCTGGAGAAGCGCGGGATCAAGGTGGTGCTGGGCTGCTCGCACGAGAAACTGGAGAAGACCGACACCGGCCTGCTCAGCACCTTCAACAACGACCTGACCTTCGAGACCGACGCGGTGATGTTCGCCACCGGCCGCGACCCCTATGTGGCGGGCCTGGGCCTGGAGAAGGTGGGGGTCAAGCTCAACGATCGCGGCGCGATCATGGTCGACGACTATTCCCGGACCACGGTCGACAACATCTGGGCGGTGGGCGACGTCACCGATCGCATCAACCTGACGCCGGTGGCGATCCGCGAGGGCGCGGCCTTCGCCCAGACCGAGTTCCATGACAATCCCACCACCTTCGACCACGACATGGTCGCCTCGGCGGTGTTCTCGCAGCCGCCGGTCGGCGCGGTGGGCATGAGCGAGGCGCAGGCCCGGCAGGCGTTCGGAAAGGTCGATATCTATCGCGCGGTCTTCCGGCCCATGAAGAGCACCTTCTACGGCGGCCAGGACCGCTGCCTGATGAAGCTGGTGGTCAAGCAGGACAACCAGCGGGTGGTCGGGGTGCACGTGGTCGGGCCGGACTCGCCGGAAATCATCCAGATGGCGGCCATCGCGGTGAAGATGGGCGTGACCAAGCCGCAGTGGGATTCCACCTGCGCGGTGCACCCGACCCTGGCCGAGGAGCTGGTGACGATGCGCGAGAAGTACGTGCCGTCCGAAATGGGAACCGTATGACCGCCACGCCCTTGCCCGAGCCAAGCGATGCTTCGGCCCGCCGCACGCCCTGGCTGAGCGGCGTGGCGATCTTCGTCGCGGTGATGACGCCTCTGCTGGCCTATCTGGCGCCGCTGGGTTTCGCGCCGCTGCTGGCCCTGGCGGGCCTCCTGGCCTTGCCGGGCCTGAGGCTGACCCGCGCCGCCGCCCCGCCGCTGCTGATCCTGGTGGCCATGGCCCTGTGGGCGGCGGCCAGCATGACCTGGAGTCCGGTGGCGATCGACGTGTCCAAGCTGAAGGACTACGGCGACATCGAGAGCCTGACGGCCCTGAAGCTGTTCCTGCAGTTGGCGACCTACGGCGCGGCCGTGGTGGCCCTGCGCGGCCTGTCGCGGGCCGGCGCCCGGCGCGCGGCGACGGTGCTGGCCTATGGGATAACGGCGCTGGCCGGCGTCGCCGCCGTGGATTCGCTGACCGGCGCGGCGATCTACCAGAAACTGCACCAGGTGACCGGCGAAGCGATCCGGCCGGACCTGGCCATGGTCAAGGTCTCGCTGTCGACCTACATCCTGGCGCTGCTGTTCTGGCCGACGGCGCTGATCCTGGCGCGACTCTGGCGTCGTGGACTGATCTGGTTGATGGTCATAGGGACGGTTGTGACCTCGGTGATCTGCAGCTCGGACGCCTGTCTCCTGGCCCTCGCGGCGGGCGGGCTGGCCTGGTTGCTCGTCTATTTCGCCAGGCAGGCGGGCGCGAAGGTGCTGGTTGGGCTGGTGGCCGCGCCTTTCGTGCTGGCGCCCCTGGCGGTGCTGGTGGCCGTCCAGACCGGCGCCATCGCCTGGCTGCACCGGATGGTCCCGGCCTCCTGGGACGCCAGGCTGAACATCTGGACCTTCGCCGCGGATCATATCCAGAGCCATCCGTTCCGGGGCTGGGGGCTGGACGCCAGCCGCACCTTCGGCTCGGCGATCCCGCTGCATACCCACAACGCCCAGCTTCAGCTGTGGCTGGAGCTGGGCGCGATCGGCGCGGCTCTGGCGGGGGTCTTCTTCTGCTGGCTGGCCTATGGCGTGGTGCGATTGAGCCAACGGTCGCGGACCGAGGCGGCGATGGCCGCCGGGGCCCTGGTCAGCTACCTGGTGATCGGGGGGCTGAGCTTCGGGGTCTGGCAGGAGTGGTGGCTGGGCCTGGGCGCCCTGTCGCTGATCGCTTGCGGCCTGGCCCGCGCGTTCGACGAACCGCAATGGGTCGCCTTGGACGAACTTACCCCGCTGGGCTGATTTTTCCGTTTTCGTCGCAACGATTTTGCCTTTGGGTCGCGGTTAGGATAAAAGCCGCTCCCTTTTGAGAAGTTCGAGACCGTCATGACCAGCCGCTGGACCCCGTCGTCGTGGAGAGCCCTGCCCGCGAAACACGTCCCGACCGACTATCCGGACATGGGCGCGGTCGAACGCGTCGAGCAGACTCTTCGGCAGATGCCGCCGCTGGTTTTCGCGGGCGAGGCGCGCCGCCTGAAGTCGGCCCTCGGCGAGGTGGCGGAAGGCCGCGCCTTCCTGCTGCAGGGCGGCGACTGCGCCGAGAGCTTCAAGGAATTCCACGCGGACAACATCCGCGACACCTTCCGCCTGATCCTGCAGATGGCCGTGGTGCTGACCTTCGCCGGCGGCAAGCCGGTCGTGAAGGTGGGTCGCATCGCCGGCCAGTTCGCCAAGCCGCGCTCGGAGCCGATCGAGACGATCGGCGACGTGACCCTGCCGTCCTACCGGGGTGACAACATCAACGGCATGGAGTTCACGGCCCAGGACCGTATCCCGGATCCGGACCGCCTGCTGCGCGCCTACGGCCAGTCGGCCGCGACGCTGAACCTGCTGCGCGCCTTCGCCAGCGGCGGCTACGCCGACCTCTACAACATCCACCGCTGGACGCTGGGCTTCGTGGGCGACAGCCCGCAAGGCGCGCGCTATCGCGAACTGTCGGAAAAGATCAGCGAGGCCCTGACCTTCATGGCGGCGGTCGGCGTCACGCCGGAAACCCAGCCCGACCTGCGCCGGGTGGAGTTCTTCACCAGCCATGAGGCCCTGCTGCTGGGCTTCGAGGAGGCGATGACCCGCGTCGATAGCACCTCGGGCGACTGGTACGACACCAGCGCCCACCTGCTGTGGATCGGCGAGCGCACCCGCCAGCTGGACGGCGCCCACATCGAGTTCATGCGCGGCGTCAAGAACCCGATCGGCCTGAAGTGCGGTCCGACCATGGAGGGCGACGACCTGCTGCGGCTGATCGACGTGCTCAACCCGCAGAACGAACCCGGCCGCCTGACCCTGTACGGTCGCTTCGGCTCGGACAAGATCGCCGACCGCCTGCCGCGCCTGATGAAGGCGACCAAGGCGGCCGGCCGCTCGGTGGTCTGGGCCACCGACCCGATGCACGGCAACACGCTGAAGGCCTCGACCGGCTACAAGACCCGGCCGTTCGACCGCATCCTCTCGGAAGTGAAGACCTTCGTCGAGGTGGCCCACGCCGAGGGCGTCCACCCCGGTGGCGTCCACCTGGAGATGACCGGCCAGAATGTCACCGAGTGCCTGGGCGGCGCGCGGGCGGTGTCGGAGGGTGATCTGGCCGATCGCTACCACACCCATTGCGACCCGCGCCTGAACGGCGAGCAGGCCCTGGAACTGGCTTTCCTGGTGGCCGAGAAGCTGAAGTCGGCGCGTGACGACCAGCGCCGCCTTGCGACCGGATAACGCAGGTCTCCGATTTTCTGGCGAGCGCCTCGCCAGGGGTGTAGCCTCCTTCCGTGGAAGGAGGCTGGTCCCGTGGACAGTCCCATACTTCGCCGGCGGGCCTTGGCCGGCATGCTCGCCCTAGTCGCCGTGCCGGGCGGGCCAGCGCTCGCTCGCTCGATTCCCGACCCTCCTCGGCCTGACCTTGCTCAAACGGCGAAGACCGCCCCGCTCGGCTATATGCGCCGCCTGACGGTGAAGGTGCGGATCAACGACCAGGGTCCCTATCCCTTTCTGGTCGACACCGGCGCCAATGCGTCGGTGATTTCCAGCGAACTGGCCGCCCTGCTGCGCCTGCCCGGCGGGCGGCCGGTCAACCTCCACGGCATAGCCGGCCCTGAAATGGTCGACACCGTGACCGCGGCGTCGGTCGCGGTGGGGCGCAGGGTGCGCAAGGGCCTGACGCTGTCGGTCCTGCCAGGACGCTACATCCAGGCCCCGGGTATTCTGGGGCTGGATTGGCTGGGCGCCCAGGGCCTTGTCCTGGACTTCGCCCGCGACGAGATGCGGGTGGGCTCGATCGCGCCGCGAACGGACGATCAGACGGTGTCGGTGCCGGTCAAGGCCATGCGCAGCGGCCTGCACCTGATCGAGGCCTCGGTGTCGGGCGCGGCGACCCTGGCCTTCCTCGACACGGGCTCCACCACCACCGTGGGCAACATGGCCCTGATGCGGCGGGCGATCCGCCAGAAGGCGGTCAGCAGCGACTGGGCCGATATCGAGCTGCAGAGCCTGACCGGTCAATCGATGACGGGCCGCCTGGCGGCCCTGAAGAGCGTCAGCCTGGGCAAGGTCAATCTGCGCAACCTGCCGGTGGTGTTCGGGCCAGTGCATACCTTCGACTACTGGGGGCTGTCCGACCGGCCGGCGATCCTGATCGGAATAGACGTGCTCAACGCCTTCGAGTCGGTGGCCCTGGATTTCACACGGGGCCAGGTGCACTTCCGATTGTCGGATAGTTCTACGGATCGAGGCGCCGCCACGTCTTGACCGGTCGCTCGCCGCTCTCCAATGGTTGTTTGAACGGAGTGCGTCGATGAGTTTGCCGGCCAGGTTGAAACGCGAGTTGAAGTTCCTGAAGGGGCTCTCGCGCACGCTCAAGCGCGTGAAGTCCATCGCGCCGGAGAGTTCCAACCTGATCTGCGACGATCTGGAGGCCGCCGTCGACAAGTGGCCGGGCAGCCAGGCCATCGTCTTCGAAGGCAAGTCGGTGACCTATGCCGAGCTGGACGCCATCGCCAACCGCTACGCCCACTGGGCCAAGGGGCAGGGCATCACCCGCGGCCAGACCGTGGCGCTGTTCATGCCCAACCGCCTGGAATATCTGGCGATCTGGTACGGCCTGTCGAAGGTGGGCGTGGCCACCGCCCTGATCAACAACCAGCTGACCGGGCCGGCCCTGGCCCACTGCCTGAACATCTCCCAGGCCCTGCACTGCATCGTCGATCCCGAGACCTCGCCCTGTTTCGAGCAGGTGAAGGGCGGGCTGGAACGCCACGTCCAGCAGTGGGTGCTGGGGCCGGCGCACGGCGACCAGCGCGACCTGGCCAATGCGCTGAAGAGCTGCAGCCAGCTGCGCCCCGACCGCCTGACGGCCCGCAACGGCCTGGTCGCCAAGGACACCGCGCTCTACATCTTCACCAGCGGGACCACGGGTCTGCCCAAGGCCGCGCGCATCACCCACATGCGGGCCCAGCTCTACATGCGCGGCTTCGCGGGATCGACCGACGCGCGGGCCACCGACCGCATCTATGTGACCCTGCCGCTCTACCACGCCACCGGCGGCCTGTGCGCCATGGGCGCGGCCCTGCTGAACGGCGGGGCGGTGGTGCTGCGCAAGAAGTTCTCGGTCAGCGCCTTCTGGGACGACGTGGTCGCCGAGAACTGCACGATGTTCGTCTATATCGGCGAGCTGTGCCGCTACCTGGCCAACCATCCGGAAACGCCGAACGAGCACGCCCACAAGATCCGGCTGATCTTCGGCAACGGCCTGCGTCCGGACGTCTGGGACGTGATGCTGGACCGCTTCAGGGTCGGCGGCGTGCTGGAGTTCTACGGCGCGACCGAGGGTAACGTCTCGCTGTTCAACTTCGACGGCCGGCGCGGGGCCATCGGCCGCGTTCCGCGTTATCTGCGCAAGAAGTTCAACATCCGCATCGTCAAGTTCGACGTCGAGACCGAGACCCCGGTGCGCGGCCCCAACGGCTGCTGCATCGAGGCCGCGCCGGGCGAGATCGGCGAATGCATCGGCCACATCGCCAGCGACGCCCGCTCGAACTTCACCGGCTACGCCGACAAGGCCGCCACCGAGAAGAAGATCCTGCACGACGTCTTCGACAAGGGCGACGCCTGGTTCCGCACCGGCGACCTGATGCGCGCCGACGGCGACGGCTATCTCTATTTCGTCGACCGCATCGGCGACACCTTCCGCTGGAAGGGCGAGAACGTCGCCACCAGCGAGGTGTCCGAGCGCCTGTCGGCGGTGGCCGGCGTCAAGGAGGTCAATGTCTACGGCGTGCCGGTGGGCGAGCTGGACGGCAAGGCGGGCATGGCGTCGCTGGTCGCGGGCCCGGAGTTCGAGATCGCCGCCCTGGCCGAATATGTCGATCGCGAGCTGCCGGCCTACGCCCGGCCGATCTTCGTGCGGCTGCAGCCCGAGATCGAGACGACCGGCACCTTCAAGTACCGCAAGATCGATCTGGTCCAGGAAGGCTTCGACCCGGCCAAGATCAAGGATCCGCTCTACTTCCGCGACCCGGCCAAGGGCTATGTGAAGCTGACCAAGGCCGTGCACGCCAAGATCCTGGCCGGCGGCTACCGGCTGTAGAGCCTTGTTCGGGAGGGCTTGACCGCCACTTTCCGGCGATCCCCGGCCGGCGCATATCCAGGGCTGCGGGCGACGATGCGAAAAGCGCCTCTGGCCCCCGGCCGCGCGGTGATTGACCTTGGGCGTTCCGGTCGCCAGGCGTAGGATCAGCGTCCTTTCGCGTCTTCGGGCCGAACAGTGTGACCACGGCCCGGCCGCGCCATGCGCCGATGATCGGAGGTCATCATGCTCGAACAACATCCCCCACCCACCGACCGCTCGGGGCCGCTTCCGCAGCCCAGTCCGGCCGCCCTCGACGATTTCATGGGCAAGATGGTCGGCGACATGGGGGCGGCGATGTCGGCCGCCCTGGTGCTGCTGGGCGATCACCTCGGGCTCTACCGCGCCCTGGCGGACGGCGGCCCGGCCACGCCGGCGCAGCTGGCGGCCCGCACCGGCACGACCGAGCGGTACGTGCGCGAATGGCTGGCGGGGCAGGCCGCCGCCGGCTACGTGACCTATGACGAGGACGAGCACCTGTTCTTTCTCGACCCCGTCCAGACCATGGTGTTCGCCGACGAGGGCGGGCCGGTGTTCCTGGCCGGCGGCTTCGACGTGATCGCCGCCATGTTCCGCGACGAGCCGAAGATCGCCGACGCCTTCAAGTCCGGCGACGGCGTCGGGTGGCACGAGCACAACGCCTGCCTTTTCCGGGGGACCGAGCGGTTCTTCCGGCCGGGCTACAACGCCAATCTGCTGTCGAGCTGGATACCGGCCCTGGAGGGGGTGGAGGCCAAGCTGAGGCAAGGGGCGGTGGTCGCCGACGTGGGCTGCGGCCACGGGGCGTCGACCCTGCTGATGGCTCAGGCGTTCCCGAATTCCCGGTTCTTCGGTTTCGACTACCACGCCGCGTCCGTCGAGCGGGCTCGCGAGACCGCCCAGGCCGCCGGACTGGGCGACCGCGCGGTGTTCCAGACCGCCATGGCCAAGACCTTCCCCGGCGACCACTATGACCTGATCTGCATCTTCGACGCGCTGCACGACATGGGCGATCCCGTAGGGGCGGCGGCCCATATCCGCGCCTGCCTCGGTCCCGACGGCACGTGGATGCTGGTCGAGCCGTTCGCCAACGACGAGATGACCGACAACCTCAACCCGGTCGGCCGGATGTTCTACGCGGCCTCGACCATGCTCTGCACCCCGGCGTCGCTGAGCCAGGAGGTGGGGTTGGGCCTGGGCGCCCAGGCGGGCGAGGCGCGCCTGCGCCAGGTCTGCATGGACGCGGGCTTCACCCGCTTCCGTCGCGTGGCCCAGACCCCGTTCAACCTGGTGTTCGAGGTCCGGCCCTGACCCTGGGGGACGTGCGGGGGCCCACGCCCCGCCGCGCGTCCCCGCGTTCAGCGTCCGCGGAGAGACCCGCCGGGAGCGACCGCTTTGTCGCACCCTGATTGAACGCGCGCCGCTTCCTGGCTATATGGCCGGGACTGATCGCGGGTCATGTGTGTGGCGGCCCGGGAAATCCCGAAATGTTTCAAAAAGATAAGGGGATATCGCCATGCTGCTGACGATGATGAAGGCCAAGCTTCACCGGGCCACCGTCACCCAGGCCGACCTCGACTACGAAGGCTCGATCGCCATCGACACCGACCTGCTGGACGCCGCCAACATCCTGCCCAACGAACAGGTCGACGTGCTGAACATCACCACCGGCGCCCGCTTCACCACCTACGCCATCGCCGCGCCGCGCGGCTCGAAGGTGATCGGCGTCAACGGCGCGGCCGCCCGCCTGGTGCAGAAGAACGATATCGTCATCGTGGTCAGCTACTGCCAGATGCCGGCCGAGGAGGCCCGCAACTACGCCCCGACCGTGGTGCTGCTGGAAGACGGCAACCGCATCAAGAAGGCCGCCTGAGCGTGCGAATCCCGACCGTCCTGCTGATCGCGGCGGGGCTCGTCCTCGCCGGCTGCGCGCCCAAGCTGCCCAAGGGCGTCGACGAGCAGCAGCTGTCGGAAGCCGTCGGCCGCGCCATCGGCGGGCCCAACACCTGCGTCCTGCTGGCCGACAAGGCCGGCAAGGTGGTCTGGACCGGCGGCGGCTACATCACCTGCGCCCGCAACCTGCCGACCTGTGGCGGCGCCGTCACCACGGCCCAGACCGTGCTGGAGGGCGCGGTCGGCAAGCCGGCCCGCTTCGTCAGCTGCCCGTCGGGGCCGGGCGTCAACACCGTCGGCTGGGCCATGGGCCCCGTGCCGGTCGGCGAGGGCAAGCCGGACCCGGGCCTGTCCTATGTCGCGGTGATGGAGGGCGAACGCGCCCTGCCGGGCCGCGAGGTCGGGGAGCGGGTCGAGGAAGCGTTCGCCAAGGCGGGGCTTTAATTTCCTTCTCCCCTTGCGGGAGAAGGTGTCGGCGAAGCCGACGGATGGGGGGCTCTCAAAGGCAAAAGCCGCGTCCGGTCTTTCGATCGGACGCGGCTTCTTTCGGCCTTAAACCCCTCACCCGACCTCGCTCCGCGAGGCCACCCTCTCCCGCAAGGGGAGAGGGATCTGGAGCCTACTTCACCAGTTCATAGGTCGCCGAGACGTCGACCCGCACCTTCAGCTCGCCGGCCGAGACCGGGCTGCTGTCGGCGGCCCGTTCCATCTTGGCCATGGCGTACATCGGCATCGGCGGGGCGGGCGTGTAGCCGCCGCCTTCGCCCAGGCTGACCAGGCGGACGATCTTGTAGCCGGTGGCGCGGGCGTAGAGGTCGGCCTTGGCCTGCAGGGCCTTGACCGCGTCGAGCCGCGCCGCGTCCTCGGCCGCCTTGGGGTCCTGCAGGCCGAAGCTAATGCCGCCCACATTGGTGGCCCCGGCGTTGACCGTGGCGTCGACGGTCTGGCCCAGCCTGGCCAGGTCGCGCACCTGGATCGTCACCTGGTTGCTGGCCTGGTAGCCGTTCAGCTTGGGCGGCTCGTTCTGGACGTAGACATATTGCGGATTGACGTTGAGGGTCGAGGTCTGGATGTCGCGCTCGGCGATCCCGGCCTTCTTCAGCGCCGCGACGACCTTGGTCATCTGGGCGGCGTTGGCCGACAGGGCCTGGGCGGCGGTCGCGCCGTCGGTCTGGACGCCCAGAGTGATGGTCGCCAGGTCGGGGGTGACCTTGCTCTCGCCGAAGGCCGACAGGTTCAGGGTCGTGGCGCGGAAGGCCGCGTCCGCCGTCTGGGCCTTGGCCGGCAGGGCGGCCGCGGACGCCAGCAGGGCGGCCGCCAGGGCGAAGGAGGCCGCCAGGGGAATCGAAGGGCGGGCGGCAGTCAGGGCGGTCATGATCGTTATTCTCCATGCGGCTGGGGGACAGGCGCCGCGACCTTGATCGTCCCGTCCGCCGGCCACGGCAAGCGCGGCCGACGACGGACGGTGGCATTCCTGACAGGCTCAACCTGAACCGGACCTTTAAGCCGCGTGCAGCCCATGCTAATCGACCCGTCCTCCCGAAGGGGCCGCGCGCCTTTTTCGAGTCTCGGGGGCCTGTAGCTCAATGGTTAGAGCCGACCGCTCATAACGGTCTGGTTGGGGGTTCGAGTCCCTCCAGGCCTACCATCTTCTCTGCGGATATCCCGGGATGCAAACCGGGGGATACCCCGATGGACCGGGGCGGGCGGGACCGCACATTCTCGCGGCGATCGCCAACATGGTCTTCAAGGTGGCGGTGTTCGGGTGATCGCCGACTAGGACGGGCCGCCTGACCCGGCCCCGAAATCCTCGTTCGTCAGGCCCGAGGTAAAGCGCAGCAAGGCGCGAAGGTCGGTCTGGCGAAAGGTGCGTCGCGGTGCGCCGCACGCGTCGGCCGCCGCGTCGAAGGCGCGCTGGAGACGGGTCACGGCGGTCTTGGCGGCCAGATCGCGGCGCTCCAGCGAGGTGGCGGGCGAGGGCGTCAGGGGAGGGGTCTTCCGGCACCAGGCGCCGTGGATGTAGACGTGCATGCGGTCATAGGTGCGCCAGGCGTTGATCCCGTTGGCGCCCTCTTCGATCCAGATCCGGCATTCCTCGTGATCCAGTCCCGACAGCGTGCCGGCCCGGGCGCACCAGACCGAGAACGGGCCGACCTGGCGGGTGTTTTCCGCCCGCGCGCCTCGGTACGCCGTCTCCTCCGCCCGGATCGCGGACGCGGCGAGCAGACCTGTCAGCAGGAGGGCGGCTGCGAGGCGGTGCGACGGGCGGGGCATGTCGCGAGCTTGCCACGGTCAGGCTTGCGGTCAAGTTGAGGCTTACGGGGCGGCGATCTTCGGCAAGGCCGTGATCGGCTCCAGCGTGATGTCGCGGAAGAAGGTCTCGGCCCCCTCCGACTGCAGCTGGATCGCGCCGTGGGTCAGGGGCGCGCCGTCGGCCTTGAGGTCGCGGACCTCCATGACCGGCACGCCGTTGACCACGTGGATGGCGCGGTCGCCCAGCACGTAGAGGTCCAGGGTGTTCCATTCACCGGCCGGCTTCTCGGCGTCGCTGTAGGCCTCGACGTTCCACAGCGCCGTGTCGCCCTTGGCGGTGACGGCGCGGCCGGCGGGCGAGAACCGCAGCTTGGGCTCGATCAGGGCCGGGTCGTCGACCGCCGTCGTGGTGGCGCTGATCGCCTCGCCCACCGGCACGACCATGCCGATCGAGCCGGTCATGATCTCGAACTCCACCGCCTGGCTCCAGGTGCCCCAGACCGCGCCGGGCGCGCCGTGCGAGTGGTAGAGCAGGCCGTTGTTGGGCGCCTGGGCCTCGCGCGGCGCCCAGCGACCCTTGCCCCACTTGTACTGGAGCCGCAGGTGGTAGTCGCGGAAGTCGCCCCGGTGGACCAGGCTGCCCCAGGTCTTGCCGTTGACATAGATCGCCGGGCGGCCGTCCTCGACCACCACCTTGAAGATCTCGGCGCTCCGGGGACCGGCCCCGATCGGGGCGACGGGCGGATGCCTGTAGGTCAGGGCCGGGTCGGCATAGCCGAGCCAGGCGTCCCAGTCGCCCAGGTCCTTGCCGTTGAACAGCGAGGTCGCGGGGCCGGCGGGCTCGGGGACCTCGGCCAGGGTCAGGGGCGGGGTCACGGCCGGGGCGGCGAGGGCCGGGGCGGCGGCGAACAGCGCCAGGGTGAAGGCCAGGGTCTTGAGCATGGGTCCTCCCGCATCCCGTCCGGAGCGCCCGGCAAGGTATCTGACAGCGTTGTCGGCGCAAGCCTCGCATGGTCGTAGACCGACCCGGGTTTCCGGGCCGGGCGGCGCCCGCCAAATCGGCAGGTCGGTTTTGTCGGGCCCGGGTCCAGGCCGGCCGCTTCCCAGCCGTCGCCAACGGCGCCACCTTCGCCGTCATGGCCTATCGCGCGACCCTGGGCGGAACCACCTGGACCTTCGGGACCCTGGCCGAGCTGATGGCCACGGCCTCGCCGCCGCGCTCGGGCGACGCCCTGGCGGGGATCGCCGCCCACGGCGCCCAGCACAACGTCGCCGCCAAGACGGCCCTGGCCGACGTGCCGCTGAAGACCTTCCTGAACGAGGCCCTCGTGCCCTACGAGGCCGACGAGGTGACCCGCCTGATCCTCGACGGGCACGACGCGGCGGCCTTCGCCCCGGTCGCCTCGCTGACGGTGGGCGAGTTCCGCGACTGGCTGCTGTCGGAGCTGGCGACGCCCGCCGCCCTGGCCCGCCTCGCGCCCGGCCTGACGCCGGAGATGGTCGCGGCGGTCAGCAAGCTGATGCGCAACCAGGACCTGATCCTGGCGGCCTCGAAGTGCAGGGTGACGACCCGCTTCCGCAACACCATCGGCCTGCCCGGGACCATGGCCGTGCGCCTGCAGCCCAATCACCCGACCGACGACCCGGCCGGGATCACCGCCTCGATCCTGGACGGCCTGCTCTACGGCTGCGGCGACGCGGTGATCGGCATCAACCCGGCCAGCGACAGCCTGAACGTCCTGGGCGACCTGACGCGGCTGATGGACGAGCTGATCCGGCGCTTCGAGATCCCGACCCAGTCCTGCGTGCTGACCCATGTGACCACGGCGATCCAGCTGATCGAGCGCGGCGCGCCGGTCGACCTGGTGTTCCAGTCGATCGCCGGAACCCAGGCCGCCAACGCCAGCTTCGGCGTGACCCTGGACCTGCTGCGCGAGGGGCTGGACGCCGGCCGCTCGCTGGGCCGCGGGACGGTGGGCGACAACGTCATGTATTTCGAGACCGGCCAGGGCTCGGCCCTGTCGGCCGGCGCGCATCATGGCGTTGACCAGCAGACCCTGGAGGCCCGCGCCTACGGGGTCGCCCGGACCTTCGAGCCGCTGCTGGTCAACAGCGTGGTCGGCTTCATCGGCCCCGAATACCTGTACGACGGCAAGCAGATCATCCGGGCCGGGCTGGAGGACCATTTCTGCGGCAAGCTGCTGGGTGCGCCGCTGGGGGTGGACGTCTGCTACACCAACCACGCCGAGGCCGACCAGGACGACATGGACAGCCTGCTGACCCTGCTGGCGACGGCGGGCGTCACCTTCGTGATGGGCGTGCCGGGCGCCGACGACGTTATGCTGAACTACCAGTCGACCTCGTTCCACGACGCCCTCTATGTGCGCGAACTGCTGGGCCTGAAGCGGGCGCCGGAGTTCCAGGCCTGGCTGGAGCGGGCGCGGATCCTCGGGGCGGACGGACGCCTGGCGCCGCGCGCCGCCGGCCATCCGCTGCTGACCGCGGGAACGGGCGGGTGAGCGCTCCGGTCACCCCCGATCCCTGGACCGCCCTGCGCCGCCACACTCCGGCGCGCATCGCCCTGGGGCGGACGGGCGCGAGCCTGCCGACGTCCGAGGTGCTGGGCTTCGCCCTGGCCCATGCCCAGGCCCGCGACGCGGTCCATGCGCCGTTCGAGGCCGAGGCCACCGCGGCGGCGATCCAGGCCCTGGACCTGGAGACCGTGCTGGTCGCCAGCGCCGCCCCGGACCGGGCGTCCTATCTGCGGCGGCCGGACCTGGGACGAACCCTGTCGGAGGCCGGCCGCATCGCCCTGGCCGCGCGGACGCGGGGGACGTGCGACCTGGCGATCGTCATCGCCGACGGCCTGTCCAGCACCGCCGTCCACGCCCACGCCGCCTCGCTGGTCGAGGCCCTGTTGCCGGCGGTTCGCGAGGCCGGCTGGCGGCTGGCGCCCGTGGTCGTCGCTCGCCAGGCCCGCGTGGCGCTGGGCGACGCCGTGGGCGAGCTCCTGGGCGCGCGGCTGGTGATCCTGCTGGTCGGCGAGCGGCCGGGCCTGTCGTCGCCCGACAGCCTGGGGGCCTATGTCACCTTCGCGCCCAAGGTCGGCCGCACCGACGCCGAGCGCAATTGCGTGTCCAACATCAGGGGCGAGGGGCTGAGCTACGAGGCGGCGGCGTTCAAGCTGGCCTGGCATGCCCGCGAGGCCCTGCGGCTGGGCCTGACCGGCGTCGGGCTGAAGGACGAGAGCGACCTGGCCTTCCCAAGCGCGGTCACGCCCCCGCGTATCGCTCCAGAAGGATCGCGATCGCCGACAGGCTGACGCAGGAGATGGCGGTGGTCAGGGCCACGATCCGCGCCCCGCCGCGCTCGAACACGCTGTAGGCCTTGGTCTGGATGAAGACGTTGACCGCGGTCGGGGTGGCGGCCAGCAGGGTGGCGCCCAGGCGGAAGGTCAGGGGCGCGTCGACCAGGCCGGTGGCGAACCAGGCCAGCGTCGGCATGACCATCAGCTTGCCGACGGCGGCGACGATGATCGGGCCCCAGCGCGGGATGGGCGAGGGCTCCTCGTCGGTCGGCTCGCAGGGCACGCCGGCGGCCGGCAGGCCGGTCAGGCCCAGGGCGACGCCCAAGGCGACCAGGGCGACGGGGCTGCCCGAGGCGGCGGCCGCGGCCACCGCGCGGTCCAGCACGCCGGGCAGGGACAGGCCGGCCAGGGCCATGGCCGAGCCGGTGATCGCCGCCAGCACGATGGGATTGCGCAAGGCCTGCATCAGCGAGCGCCAGGTCGAGCGGCCGCCGGCCCAGCCCAGCAGGCCCACGCCGATGGCCGCCACGACCACGAAGTCCACCGCCACCACGCCGGCCGAGACGCGCGCGGCCTCGGGGCCGAGCACGGCCAGGGCGATCGGCAGGCCCAGGAAGGCGCTGTTGCCCAGGCTGGCCGACAGGGCTCCCCCGGCCCGCTCCTCGCGCGTCCAGCGCAGGACGATGCCGATCGCCACCATCAGGGCCACCACCAGCAGGGCGCAGGCCCCGTAGGTCAGCAGGCCCAGGGTCAGGGCGCGGTCGGGAACGCCCACGCGCGACAGCGAGTGCACCAGCAGGGCCGGAAAGCCGATCCAGTAGACATAGGTCGACAGCCCCGCCGACATCCGGGCGTCGAACAGCCGCAACCGGGCCAGGGTCACCCCGCCCGCCACCAGCAGGAAGAACGGCACGACCCGCTGCGGCACGTCGAGCAACAGGTCGTTCACTGGGTCACCGGCATAGGGCGCAAGGCGTGGCGGTCTCCGCCCGAAGGGGCCGCCCGTCGATAGCATCGGTCGCGGGCGGCGGTCAAAGTTCGGCCGTTTTCCGGATCCCCAGCCGAGCGGCCTCTACCGTTCGTCCAGGGGCAGGCGGATGTGCACCAGACGCCAGGTGAACAGCTTGTCGCGGCGGAAGGTGAAGACCGTCGCCTTGGAGGGCTGGCCCGGCCGCTTGACCGAGATGCGCACGCGGTTGGGATCCCAGTAGACGATGGTGGGGTGCGGGCCGGCGACGGCGGTCTTGACCTTGTCGAAGGCGGAGGCGGGCTGGGATGCGATGGCCGGTGCGGTCCCGGGCGCATAGCCCCGCGTCAGGGCCGCCAGGCCCGGGACGGTCAGGTAGCGGTCGACCCTGGGCTCCGGCGGGGCGATCGGCCCCATGGCCCGCTTGAAGACGCTCAAGGGATCGCGCCAGATCGACGGCGGCTCGGCGGGGGCGGCGGCCGGGGTCTCCTTCAGCTCGGCGGTCAGGCTCCCGCGCACCGCCGGGAAGTCGACCAGTTCGGCGATCGCCTGCACGTCCTCGTACTGGGCGGCGGCCTTGAGGGCGCGAAAGGCGAACCACGGGGCGGTGGCGAAGGCGGCGGCGAAGATCACGATCGCGAGGACCACCAGGTCCCAAAGCCGCTTCTGAAAGGTCATCGCCGCCCCGCGCGAAGGTGCAAGGCCGCAAGACACCCTATTCCCCCGCCGCGGGCAAGCCGCCTCGGGTTCCGCCCATGGCTCGGGCCCGGCTGCGGGAGCGAATCTCCTGGCCCTGGCCCATCGCGCGGAAAAAGGGAGGCGGGTTTTCCGCGAAAGCGACGCGACAACGAAATCCGCGGCGCGTCGTGCGATTTCCCATATCGCACGGCTTGCTCTAGTCAGGGAAAATGCGCGTTTCTTGGCGCGCAACGCCCCGGCGGCCAGTGAGGTGTGTCCGTGCCCGATAAGTTTCTGTTGGTCGATGCGGATGGAACCCATGCGCGTTTCGCCGTCGTCGAAGCCGGCGAGCCGCCCGCCACGATCGAGGTGGTCCCGGCCAGGTCCCTGGACGAGTTGATCGAGGCCCTGGGCGAGGAACTGTCGAAGCGGGGCGGGCCTGCCCTGCGCGGGGCGGCCTTCTCGGCGCCGGGCCCGATCTTCGGCCAGACCCTCCAGGTCACCCATGCCAGCCTGAGGCTCGACGCCGACGTGCTGTCGGAGCGGCTGGGCGTCGTCGATGTGCGCCTGGTCAACGACTTCACCGCCCGCGCCATGGCGATGCCGCTGCTGGGGCCCGAAGCCCTGGAGCAGATCGGCGGGGCGCCGCCGAAGGGACAGGCGCCGGCGGCGGCCCTGGGGCCGAGCACGGGCCTGGGGGTGTCGATCCTGAACCCGGACGGGTTCGTGGGCTGGGTAGCCACGGCCAGCGAAGGCGGGCACGCCGCCCTGGCGGCGGGCAACGGTCGCGAATGCGCGATCATCGAGCATCTGCGGCTGGCCAATCCCTATGTCTCGGCCGACCGGGTGCTGTCGGACGATGGCCTGCTCGAGACCGCCGCCGCCATCGCCCACCTGGACGGCCATGTCCCGCGGACCGGGGATTTCGCCCAGCTGGTCGCGGCGGCGCGCGCCGGGGACCCGATCGCGCGTGAGGCCTTCGCGCTGTTCTCGGGCTGGCTGGGGGCGGTCTCGGGCGATCTGGCGCTGGTGGCCGGGGCCCGCAGCGGCGTCTACATCTTCAGCCCGATGATGCTGGGCTGGACCGACCTGTTCGACCGGGACCTGTGCCGAGCCCGCTTCGAGTCCAAGGGGCGGATGGACGTCTATATGAAAGACATCCCGCTCTACCTGGTGCTCGAGGCCGACTGCGGCCTCCTCGGCCTTTCCGCCCTCTACACGGAGCGCGGCCCCTTCTAGGGCTGGCCCTAGACGGTATGGCGGTAGGGGAGGTTGAGCGACGGGCACGCCGCCTCGCCCGTGAATTTCGCCGAGACCGGCGCGACGATCGGGCCGCTGAGGAAAGGGGCCTTCAGCCGGCGGCAGAGGTCCAGTTCGCGCAGGCTTCCGACCCCGGCGATGCCCTGCCAGACCTTCTTGGTCCGGTAGATGGCCGGATCGCGCAGGAAACGGGTGATCGCCGCCGCGCGCTGCCGTTCGTCCTCGCCGCTCAGCACCAGGGTCACGCTGTTCACCGCGCCGACCTGCAGGCTCTCGATCCGGAAACCCGGGTCGGAAACGTGCAGGTCCAGCAGCGAGAAGCGGTCCATCAACAGCGAACGCACCTTGTTGATCGCGCCGTAGCTGGGCTCGCGGGGCACGTCGTAGATGTTGGCGGCCAGCCTGGGCCGCAGGGCGCGCGGCAGTTTCTGAAGGCTGGTCTCATAGGTCCGCTGCAGGCTGGGCTTGATCAGGGCCGAAAAGCAGAAGGGCAGGAACAGGTATCCGGACGGGCCGGATTTCGCCTCGACAAGGGCGGCCTCGTGGCAGGCCTGGTCGCGCTCCACCGCCTCGACGAGGTCCGTGACCGGACCGCCGTTGATCTCGGCCCCCCAGCCCACGCCGCCGCCGACGAACCGCTCCTTGGGCAGGTAGTAGATGCCCCACCAGCCGGTCCGGGGCGACTCGACCTGCAGGAAGTCGTCGATGTCGCCCGGATCCGGCGAGAGGGCCGCCAGTTCCTCGGCCGGCGGGGCCCCGGCCGTCGGGCCGTCCGGCGGCGCGAGGCTGACCGCGCCCTCCGGCGTGATCTTGCAGACGCGCCCGGCGAAGGCGCCGTCGTCGAGACCGTCCAGCAGGGTCTTGAGCGCCAAGGCGGGCGTGCCCGCGAACCGCATGACCTCGGCCTGGTCGCCCTCCAGCATCAGCAGCGTGACCTCGCCCGCGCCGTTCTCGCCGAACAGCTTGTACTGCAGGTCCCGGGACATCCGGCACAGTTCCTCGGCGTCCAGGCTGGTCGCCCTGGGATCGGCGAGGACGAAGGAGAACGGGGCCACCAGGCCATACCGGCGCGGCCAGGTCCAATGGGTTTCCAGGTAGGCGGAAGCGACCTTGGCGACCACGCCGGCCATGGTTTCGGTGTCGGCGAAGACCAGTTCCTCGCCCACGAAGATCTTCAGACAAGCGATCGCGGTCATGCGGGGACCATAGGGAAACTTCTCGATCGGAGGCGCCACGTCGAGGTCGTGGAACGCGCGGCATGAGGTCGCGGCGCCAGAAGACCCTACCTTAGTTGTACCGGCGAGGGGCTGAAACGCAAACGCCTCCCCCTTGCGGGAGAGGCGTCGCGAGAGTCCGGGACCTTGAAGGCTCAGGCCGCGGCCATCGCCTTTTTCAGGTTCTCGTCGATCTTGTCGAGGAAGCCCTCGGTGGTCAGCCACGACTGCTTGTCGCCGACCAGCAGGGCCAGGTCCTTGGTCATGAAGCCGCTCTCGACGGTGTCGACGCAGACCTTCTCCAGCGTGTGGGCGAAGGCCGCCAGTTCGGCGTTGTCGTCCAGCTTGGCGCGGTGGGCCAGGCCGCGGGTCCAGGCGAAGATCGAGGCGATCGAGTTGGTCGAGGTGCTCTCGCCCTTCTGGTGCTGGCGGTAGTGGCGGGTGACCGTGCCGTGGGCGGCCTCGGCCTCCACCGTCTTGCCGTCCGGGGTCATCAGCACAGAGGTCATCAGGCCCAGCGAGCCGAAGCCCTGGGCGACGATGTCCGACTGCACGTCGCCGTCATAGTTCTTGCAGGCCCAGACGTAGCCGCCCGACCACTTCAGCGCCGAGGCCACCATGTCGTCGATCAGGCGGTGCTCGTAGTGAATGCCAAGGGCTTTGAACTGCTCGGCGTAGTGGGCGTCGTAGATCTCCTGGAAGATGTCCTTGAAGCGGCCGTCATAGGCTTTCAGGATCGTGTTCTTGGTCGACAGGTAGACCGGATACTTGCGGTTCAGGCCGTAGGCGAACGAGGCGTGGGCGAAGTCGCGGATCGAATCGTCGAGGTTGTACATGCCCATGGCGACGCCGGCCGACGGGCTCTTGAACACTTCGTGCTCGATGGTGGCGCCGTCTTCGCCGACGAACTTGATCGACAGCGTGCCCTTGCCCGGGAACAGGAAGTCGGTGGCCTTGTACTGGTCGCCGAACGCGTGGCGGCCGACGATGATCGGCTGGGTCCAGCCCGGCACCAGACGCGGCACGTTCTGGCAGATGATCGGCTCGCGGAAGATCACGCCGCCCAGGATGTTGCGGATCGTGCCGTTCGGCGACTTCCACATCTTCTTCAGATTGAATTCGGTGACGCGTTGCTCATCGGGGGTGATGGTCGCGCACTTGACGGCCACGCCGTGCTTCTTGGTCGCCTCGGCCGCGTCGATCGTCACCTGGTCGTTGGTGGCGTCGCGGTTCTCGACGCTGAGGTCGTAATAGTCGAGCTCCAGGTCCAGGTACGGGAAGATCAGCTTATCCTTGATGAGCTTCCAGATGATCCGGGTCATTTCATCGCCGTCCATGTCGACGACGGGGTTGGCGACTTTGATCTTGGCCATTGCGGGGTCTTTCCTCTCGCGGTGGCGCGCCTGTGACTCTTTGGCGCACAGGGCCAAGGAGCGGCGCGGACGGCGTGCCTATAGACTGTTGCGAGCCGGGGGGAAAGCCGAGGTCGCCGCGAAGCTGTCCCGAACAGACGACGAAGCCATTCTCGCGCGCTAAGTGTTTGATCCGCGTGTAAATCCTTGTTGAGCCTTCTTGAGGTACGAACCAGGCGTGGAGAAGCGGGCCGCCATAGCCGACGTTACTTCGCCGCTCGCGCGGCGACTGCTGGCGATCGTCGCGATCCTGTCTATCGCGGTGACGGGCGTGGCCACGGCCGTGACCTTCGTCTTCGTGCAGCGGTCGGCTGCCGACGCCCAGATGCGCCACCTGGCCGAATATGCCGCCGAGCGGGTCAAGACCGAGGACCGGTTGTTTTCCGACCTGGTCAAGGTGCACGAGGCGGCGTCCGACTCCCTGGCCCGCCGGCTGCAGGCGCTGGATCCCCGAACGGTGGAGCGCGAGTTCGACGCCCAGTTCCCCAGGCGGGGCGACGGCACCCGCCGTACGGCCGACGCGCTCTACGACGGCGGCGTGGTCGGCGGTGACTACACCTACGGCGTGGGCGGCTACCTGCGCGACGCCGACAAGCTGACCCCGCAGCAGAAGGCGTTGTTCCTGGCGGCGACCCAGGTGGTGTCGCACACCGGCGAGGCCGAGCTGAACCGCTACGACAACTTCTACTTCTTCACGCCGGACACCCGGCTGGTGATGTTCGGGCCGCGGCGACCCGATCGGCTGACCTACTATCGCCACAAGGCCCCGCCGACCTTCGACGTCAGCGGCGAGGAGATGACCCTGCTGACCCTGCCCCAGCAGAATCGCGAGCGGGTGATGAAGTGCACCAAGCTGCGCAAGCTGCTGTCGGACCCCAGTGGCCGGGGACTGAACTCGGCCTGCATGACGCCCTTCGACTATCACGGCGAGCAGCTGGGCGCCTGGGGCACCAGCCTGTCGCTGGATTCCTACCTGCTGCGGGCCGTCGAGGACGCCCTGCCGGGCGGGCGCAACATGATCGTCTCGTCGGACGGCGAACTGATCGCCGCGCCCGGCCTGGCGAGGAACGGCGTCGTCGACGCCCAGGCCCTGGTCCGGGTGCAGGCCCGCGAGGGCGTCGCCGACGTCGTCGGCCAGATCCGCGCCCTCGGCGCCGACGTGGGCGCCATCCGAAACGGCGACCGGGTGATCGCCTATGGCCGGCTCAAGGAGCCCGACTGGTATTTCCTGATGAGCTTCCCGTCCGGCGACCTGGTGTGGTCCGCCGTCAAGACAGCCTCCTGGGTGCTGCTGTTCGGGGTGCTCGGGGTGATCATCCAGGTGGCGCTGCTGTATCGGGTGATGCGCCTGACCGTGGAGCGGCCGCTGCGGGTTCTGGCCGAGGCCCACCGCACCGGCGCCGTCGTCGAGGCCGAGCCCATCGAGGATCGCGCCGACGAGATCGGCGCCCTGGCCCGCACCCTGCGCAGCCAGCGCGACGGCAATATCGACCTGTTGCGTTCGCTGGAGGAGCGGGTCGCCGAGCGTACCGCCGAGCTGGAGCGGGCCAACCAGGCCAAGTCGGTGTTCCTGGCCAACATGTCCCACGAGCTGCGCACGCCGCTGAACGGCGTCATCGCCATCGGCGACCGCCTGGCCGAGGAGGCCGACCCCGAACGCCGCCGCGAGCTGTCCGCCCTGGTGACCTCGTCAGGCCGTCTGCTGGAGCAGGTGCTCAGCGACATCCTCGACGTCTCCAAGATCGAGGCCGGCCAGTTCCAGCTGACCCCCGCGCCGTTCGACCTGGCCACCCTGGTCGGCGGCGTCGCCGAGCTGCACCGGGCCTCGGCCCAGGCCAAGGACCTGGACTTCAGGTGGTCGATCCAGCCCGGTCTGGCGGGCAGCTATCTGGGCGACGCCGGGCGCATCAGCCAGATCCTCAACAACCTGCTGGCCAACGCCGTGAAGTTCACCGCCATCGGCGAGGTGGCGCTGAGCGTCGAACCGGCGGACGACGGCCTGAGCTTCATCGTCAGCGACACCGGGGTCGGGTTCGACGACACCGTGCGCCGGCGGCTGTTCAAGCGTTTCGTCCAGGCCGACCAGTCGATCACCCGCCAGTTCGGCGGCTCGGGCCTGGGCCTGTCGATCTGCGCCGCCCTGGCCGAGATGATGGGCGGCCGCATCGACGCGCGCGCCGTGCTGGGCCGCGGGGCGATCTTCCGGGTCGATCTGCCCCTGGCCCGCATCCGGGCCGTCGAGGACGCGGCGCCGGACGAGGAGGAGGAGGTCTCGCTCGAGGGCCTGCGCGTCCTCGTCGCCGAGGACCACCCCACCAACCAGAAGGTGGTCGAGATCGTGCTCCAGCCGTTCGACGTCGCCCTGACCATGGTCGAGGACGGCCAGGAGGCGGTGGACGCCTTCGCCCCCGGGGCTTTCGACGCGATCCTGATGGACATGCAAATGCCCGTCATGGACGGCCTGACCGCCACCCGCCTGATCCGCGAGCGCGAAGCCGCCGCCGGCGCCCCGCCCGTGCTGCTGATCATGCTCACCGCCAACGCCATGGAGGAGCACGTCGCGGCCGCTAAGGCGGTCGGCGCCGACCTGCACCTCGCCAAGCCAGTGCGCCCGGCCCAGCTGCTGGAGGCTCTGGCGAGGGCGCGGATGGCACGCGGGACTGCGGCGTCCACAGCGGCGGAATAGGTCTTTTCGAAAGAGAACAAAAAGAGAACATGCGTCCGAGTCTGACGGGATCGGCGGCTAGGGTCGAAGGACGCTCAGATGGAGCGTTCTTCACGGGAGAACCCTATGACAACCCCTGCAAGTGATGTGATTTTCACGCCTTCCGGCGTCGGCGCGACGCCACGCGTCCTGTCCGATCGTTTGACCGAGCAATTCAGCGTTCGCGACTATGGCGCGATCGGCGATGGCGTCGCTGACGACAGCAGCGCTTTCGTCAACGCCCTCGCGCCCGGCCGCAATCTCTACGTGCCCCCCGGGCTCTACAGGATTGCTCACGACTTCACCGTTCCCCGTGGCGTGGTCATGACCTTTGACGGCGGCGCGATGTTGTCGGTGGCCAGCGACGTCACGGTCACCGTGCGCGGCCAGGTTGTCGCGGGGCAGCACCAGATCTTCGGCGGCGCCGGCGCCACGATCGGCCTGCGCGATGTCATCCCGGAGTGGTTCGGCGCCGTGGGCAACGGCGTCGCCGACGATCTCGGCGCCTTGCAGCGCGCGATCGACAGCATTCAGGCATCCTACGATTCAGACGGTTCGCAGCAGATTCTGCGGCTTTCCGCCAAGACATACGGCGTGTCGGGGACGCTGCACCTGCGGCCCTCCCACACGGTCGCTCTGCGTATCCTGGGCGCGGGCACGGTGTTCGGATCGCGCTTCGCCACTTTGCCGGGCTTCAGCGGCGCCGCGGTGATCGTTATCCATGGCCAGACCGACGGTACGGCCCAGATCTTCGATTTCAACATTGCCGGGTTCGCGATCAACAATGCGACCGGACAGGCGAACGTGATCGGCCTGCTGGTCGGCGACGCGACCGCCTACACCAACGTCAGCGGCCTGCAGCAAAGTCTTGTCAGCGACGTCGCCATTCTTGAGTTCGACGTCGCGGTGAAGATTCAGCGTGCGCGTCAGCTCAAGTTCGAGCGGTGCTCGTTCTGGTGCGAGAGCCGACTCAACGGCATCTGCGTGGTCGTGGCGAGCGCGCCCGCGACGGCGCCGGATCTGTCGTTCACCGGCGATCTCGACTTCGAGAACTGTCAATTCGTCGGCTCCTATGTCGCCGGCAACGGAGGCTTCTCTCGCGGCGTTGCCACCGAGATCGCCTCGGCGTCTAACGCCGGCATCGCGGGCATCCGCTTCGACAAATGCATCCTCTACCACATGCACTACGCCTTCATTCTTCAGTCCGACCACAATGTGAACGTCAGCGACATCTGGATCCAGAACTGTCAGCTCGATGGGAAGATGCAGACCGGACTGCTGCTGAAGTCGAGCGCCAACGCTACCAAGACCGGCTTCGTGTCGAACGTGCAGATCCGCGCGAATTATTTTCAGGGCTACGACGGCCCGTGCATCAGCATCCAATCGCCCGATGCCGTGAACTACCAAGGCGCCGTGAGGTCGATCAACGTTCAGAACAACTGGGCGAACGGTGTCTCTCACTCGTTCGTCGACTCTTACAAGTCAGTCGCGGTGACCGTGTCAGGCAACCAACTCAGCGATTTCAACTATGCCGGGCCGGTGCTCGAGTTCCATTCCATGCGGAATGTGATCTGCGCCGACAACAGCCTCTGGACGACGGGGGGGAATAGCGCCACCCACCTCGTCCAGATCGACGGACCCAGCGATTGGTACGTCGTCACCGGCAATTCCAGCGGCGGCGCGATCTCGGGCGCGGCCGTGCAGGATAACGCCAGCGGGACCCACAAGGTGCTGGCCGCCGTCTCCAATATCTAGAACCTGACAAGGGGCGGCCAGGTCGCGGACAAATGTCCGGCGGCTTGGTCGCCTGTGTCGTCTTGATGGACCCTACCTCGCCGCCCTGATCACCACCCGCCCGACATCGGCGATCGCCTTTTCCTGCGCGGCGACCGGCAGGGTCGAGCCCGACACGAAGGCCACGACGGCGAACTTGCGGCCGTCCTTCAGTGTGTAGACCCCGATGTCGCCGACCAGCGGGGTGAAGGCCTGGTCGGTGCGGGCCGTGGCCGGCGCGTGGGCCAGGCGGGCGCCGTCGGGCAGGGCGGCGCGCAGGCGGCCCGAACCGCCTTGGGCCTGGCTGGTGATCCGGTCCAGCAGGCGGCGCGAATCCGACCCCACCAGCTCGGCCTGGTTCAGGGCTTCCAGGAGCCGCAGGGCGCCCAGGGGCGTGGCGGTGTCGCGCGGGTCGGCCAGGGAGGCCAGCGCGGCGCGCCGGCGATCGGCGGGTGGAACCTTGTCGAGGGCGGCGCGGTAGGCGACCTCGCCCCTCCAGCCGGCGCGGAACGAGGCCAGGCCCAATCCCTCGGGCAGCAGCTGGCGCTGGTAGCGGGCGATGTCGAGGTCCTGGACCTTGCGGCCCTGCAGCCAGGCGGTGACCGCGCCAGGGCCGCCGACCCGCTTCATCAGCACGTCGGTCGCGGTGGTGTCGCCCTGGACGACCGCGCGCTCCAGCAGGTCCTGGACGGTGTAGGTGTTGCGGCCGGGCCAGGCGTCGGCGACGGCGCTGGGCGGCGGGGAGAGATCGACGTCCTCGATCAGCACGACGTCGTCCAGCCGCAGCCGCCCGGCCTCGACCTGGTCCATCACCGCCACGGCCAGCGGGGCGACGACCGCGCCCTGCAGGGGAAAGCGCCTGTCGCCATTGAACGAGATGACCTGACCCGTGTCCAGGTCCTCGACGGCCACGCCCAGGCTGCCTGGCGCGAGGCGGTCGGCGATGGGCTGGAACTGGGCCGTCATCGTCTGGCGGTCGAACAGCGGATCCTCCTGGCCCAGCATCGGCGGCTCGCCGCAGCTGGCCAGGGCGAGGATCAGGGCGAGGGCGGCGGCGGGGCGGAACATGGGGGGCTCGACGAGCTTCAGCGCGAACTGGACCGACGCTAAACGCACGAACCGCCATCGTAGGGGCTTGCACCGCGCGGTGGTCCGGCGGCAAAGGGGGGCGATGACCTCCAAGCCCTCCCCGCCCTGCGTGATCCTGAACCAGCCGCAACTGGCCGAGAACATCGGCGCGGTCGCCCGGGTGATGGCCAATTTCGGCCTGTCGGACCTGCGTCTGGTCAAGCCGCGCGACGGCTGGCCCCAGGAGCGCGCCTGGGCCAGCGCCTCGGGCGCCAACTGGCCGCTGGACGACGCCAAGGTGTTCGAGACCCTGGAAGAGGCCATCGCCGACCTGAAACTGGTCTTCGCCACCACGGCCCGCCCGCGCGAGACCCGCCTGCCGGTCTACACCCCGCGCGAGGCCGCCGCCCACCTGTCGGCCGACGTCGCCCAGGGGCGCGCGGTGGGCCTGTTGTTCGGCGGCGAGCGGGCCGGGCTGGAGACCGACGACATCGCCCTGTGCCAGGCCATCGTCTCGATCCCGATCGACGAGCGCTTCCGGTCGCTGAACCTGGCCCAGGCCGTGTCGATCAACGCCTACGAATGGAAGATGACGGTCGATGACCGGCCGTGGTCGAAGTTCGAGTACAACGTCGCCGAGCCCGCCGACCAGTCCAGCCTGCTGGGCCTGTACGGCCAGCTGGAGGACGAGCTGGAGAAGGCCGGCTTCTATCATCCGCCCGAGAAGAAGCCCTCGATGGTCCGCAACCTGCGCGCCCCGCTGGCCCGGGCCCGGCTGACCGAGCAGGAGGTGCGCACCTTCCGCGGCGTGGTCACGGCCCTGTCGAAGGGACGCGGCCGGGTGCTGGCCAAGCTGGCGGAGCAGAAGGCCAGGGCGGCCAAGCCCGAGGCGGAAGGCTAGGGACGGAAGAGGGGCTCGACCCCGCCGCGCCGCGAAGGCAAAGTCCGGCCGACTCGACATCCGGAGACCTGACCGATGAAAACCCGCGCCGCCGTCGCCTTCGAGGCCAAGAAGCCGCTGGAGATCGTCGAGGTCGACCTGGAAGGGCCCAAGGCGGGCGAGGTGCTGATCGAGATCAAGGCCACCGGGGTCTGCCACACCGACGCCTACACCCTGGACGGGCTGGACAGCGAGGGCCTGTTCCCCTCGATCCTGGGGCACGAGGGCGCGGGCGTGGTGGTCGAGGTCGGGGCCGGCGTCACCAGCCTGGCGGTCGGCGACCACGTGATCCCGCTCTACACCCCCGAATGCCGCCAGTGCAAAAGCTGCCTTTCCGGCAAGACCAACCTCTGCACGGCCATCCGCGCCACCCAGGGCAAGGGGCTGATGCCGGACGGGACCAGCCGCTTCTCCTATAAGGGCCAGACCATCCACCACTACATGGGCTGCTCGACCTTCTCGAACTTCACGGTGCTGCCCGAGATCGCCGTGGCCCGCATCCGCAAGGACGCGCCATTCAAGACCGCCTGCTACTGCGGCTGCGGCGTGACCACCGGCGTCGGGGCGGTGACTAACACCGCCAAGGTCGAGCCCGGCGCCAACGCCATCGTGTTCGGCCTGGGCGGCATCGGCCTCAACGTCATCCAGGGCCTGAAGCTGGTCGGCGCCAACATGATCGTCGGCGTCGATCTCAATCCCGACCGCGAGGAATGGGGCCGCAAGTTCGGCATGACCCACTTCGTCAATCCCAAGACCGTCGACGGCGACCTCGTCGCCCACCTGGTGGCCCTGACCGACGGCGGGGCGGACTACACCTTCGACGCCACCGGCAACACCACGGTCATGCGCCAGGCGCTGGAGGCGTGCCATCGCGGCTGGGGCGAGAGCATCATCATCGGCGTGGCCGAGGCCGGCAAGGAGATCGCCACGCGGCCGTTCCAGCTGGTCACCGGCCGGGTCTGGCGCGGCACGGCCTTCGGCGGCGCCCGCGGCCGCACCGACACGCCCAAGATCGTCGACTGGTACATGGACGGCAAGATCCAGATCGACCCGATGATCACCCACGTCCTGCCCCTGGACCGCATCAACGAGGCCTTCGACCTGATGCATCGCGGCGAGAGCATCCGGACGGTGGTGACGTTCTAGAACCTCTTCCTTCTCCCCTTGTGGGAGAAGGTGTCGCCGCAGGCGACGGATGAGGGGTTGAAGATCAGTTCAGCCGCGCACGGCGCCGCCGGTGCGCCCCCTCATCCGACCTGCTTCGCAGGCCACCTTCTCCCGCAAGGGGAGAAGGGATCGTTCGGGTGATTTGAATGACTGTCGAAACCACCGCCACCCACCGCACCCAGGGCGGGACCCTGCGCTACTGCCGGCACGACAGCGCCAGCACCGGCACGCCGATGAGGTTCACGGTGTGGACCCCGGACGGGGAGGGGCCGTTTCCCTACCTCGTCTGGCTGTCGGGCCTGACCTGCACCGAGGACAACTTCACCACCAAGTCGGGCGTCTACGCGCACGCGGCCCGGCACGGGATCGCCATCGTCGCGCCCGACACCTCGCCGCGCGGGGAAGGCGTCGCCGACGACCCGGCCTACGACCTGGGGCAGGGGGCGGGGTTCTATGTCGACGCCGCCCAGGCGCCGTGGACGCCGCACTTCAGGATGTATTCCTACGTCACGAAGGACCTGCTGGAGGCGGTCGACGGCGCCTTTCCGCTGGCCCCGGCGCGGCGAGGGATCTTCGGCCATTCGATGGGCGGCCACGGGGCCCTGACCATCGCCCTGCGCAATCCGGACCTGTTCAGATCAGTCAGCGCCTTCTCGCCGATCGTCTCGCCGCTGAACTGCCCTTGGGGCGACAAGGCGATGAGCGCCTATCTGGGTCCCGACCGCGCCGCCTGGCGGGCGCACGACGCCGCGGCCCTGATCGAGGACGGGGCGGGGGCGAGCTTCGACGAGATCCTGATCGACCAGGGCCTGGCCGACAGCTTTCTGGACAGCCAGCTGAAGCCCGAGCTGATCGAGGCCGCCGCCGCCCAGGCCGGCCGCAAGGTCACGGTGCGACGGCAGGAGGGCTACGACCACAGCTACTTCTTCATCGCGACGTTCATCGGCGACCATGTGGCCTGGCACGCGGGGAGACTCTGAGCCAGCCAACTCCAGCGGGCGGCTTGCTCGAGGACGACTTCCCCGACACTCTTGGAGGCGTCTGCTCTGGGAAACTCCTGTGACCCCATCCGATCCTAACCCGGCGACGGATCCGGACATCGACGAGGATTTCGACGACTGGGCCCGCGTCGAGCGGGACCTCAGCGAGGACGTCGGCGAATCGATCGTAAACCCCGTGACGGCCGATCCCGGTCCGCGCTGGCTCATCTATGCCCTGGGCCACTTGCTGTGGATCGGCGCGGTCTACGGATTGCTGGCGTTAAATGGACAACTTGTTCCCTACATAGTCCTACTGGCGGCGTTGGGTTCAGGCATGAGGCTGTTCACGCTGGAGGGCAGTCCATGGCGTTTGGCAGGCTGGCTTGTCTGGATTGTCTCTGTAGTCGGCGTTTGCCGTTGGTTGACGCTTGACGGACGCACAGGGCCGCCATGGTGGATCGGGCCTGGTCTGATCGTCACCATCGTGGTCTGCGCCTACGGTCTGTGGCGATGGGGGCGGATGCGGCTGAAGCGCGACCGGCGCCAGCCTCCGCTGGTCATCGATTGACGCCGTAAAGCCGTGGCGGCTGTTGGAGACGTTGACTCCCCGCCGCCCCTCCGCCATAAACCGCCCCTTCTCGCCGCCGGCTTGCCGGACGGCGCGAAAATCGCATGACGGAATGACCCGAAGCCGCCGTTGAGATCGCACCCTTTCGGGGGAGCCGGCCCGGATCGAGCTAAAAGAGTGACTTATGTCCAAGCGCCATAGCGCCAAGTACAAGATCGATCGCCGCATGGGCGAAAACCTCTGGGGCCGGCCGAAGTCGCCGGTGAACCAGCGGTCCTACGGCCCCGGCCAGCACGGCCAGCGCCGCAAGCAGAAGGTTTCGGACTTCGGCCTGCAGCTGCGCGCCAAGCAGAAGCTGAAGGGCTACTACGGCAACCTGACCGAGAAGCAATTCTCGCGCACCTACGAGGAAGCCGCCCGCCGCAAGGGCAACACCTCGGAAAACCTGATCGGCCTGCTCGAGTCGCGCCTGGACGCCGTCGTCTACCGCGCCAAGTTCGTGCCGACCCCGTTCGCGGCCCGCCAGTTCGTCAACCACGGCCACGTGCTGGTGAACGGCAAGCGCGTCAACATCGCCTCCTACCGCGTGAAGGCCGGCGACGTGATCAGCGTCCGTGAAAAGTCGCGCAACATGGCGCTGGTGATCGAGGCCCTGGCCTCGTCGGAACGCGATTTCTGCGACTACATCACGGTCGAAGCCAAGGCGATGACCGCCACCTTCGTCCGCGCCCCGGAACTGGCCGAAGTGCCGTATCCGGTGAAGATGGAACCGAACCTCGTCGTCGAATTCTACGCTTCGTAAGCGTCGACCTCGAAGACGATCGGAAAGGCCCCGGAGCAATCCGGGGCCTTTTTCGTTTCGCGCGCCCTTGAACCGTTTTCGCGGGCGCCTAGATTTCGTGAGCGGGCCGGGCCCCTCTGGCGAGTGATGCAAGCACTCGTGATGTCGGACCGCATCGGGTGTTCTCGATGTCTGGGTCCGGCTGTCCCCCTCCCTCCGCCGCCGGCCCAGCTTCGGGGACACCCGTCCATCAACAGGACAGGGATCCGAAATGCCGCTTCTGATGTGCCCCAACTGCGACGCCTCCATGCAGGCCGTGCAGCGCGCCAGCGTCGAGTTCGACATGTGCCCTCAATGCCGGGGCGTGTGGCTGGACCGCGGCGAACTGGAGAAGCTGATGGCCATGGAGCGGGGCGAGCCCCAGGCCGCGACGCCGCGCCTGCCCGACTACGACCGGCCCCGCGAGCGTCCGGACCATCGCCCCGATCGCCGCCCGGACTATCGTCACGACGACGAGCGCCGCCATCACGGCCAGGGCCACTACGGCCACAAGAAAAAGCGTTTCGACCTGTTCGACATCTTCGACTGATCCACGATCCAAGCCATGAACCACATCAAGACCTTCGTCCTGCTGGCCGGCCTGACGGCGCTGTTCGTCGGGGCCGGCTACCTGATCGGCGGCCCGACCGGCATGCTGATCGCCCTGGTGTTCGCCGTCGGCATGAACCTGTTCAGCTACTGGAACGCCGACAAGATCGTGCTGCGGATGTACGGCGCGGTCGAGGTCGACGCCAGCCATCCCGAGCCGCTGGTCCGCGCCTATGTCGCCGACATCGAGGACCTGGCCCGCCGGGCCGGCCTGCCGCGTCCGCGCATCACGGTGATCGACAGCGAGCAGCCCAACGCCTTCGCGACCGGTCGTGATCCCGACCACGCGGCGGTGGCCGCCAGCACGGGCCTGCTGGGCCTGCTGGACCGCGACGAGATCCGCGGCGTCATGGCCCATGAACTGGCCCACGTGAAGAACCGCGACACCCTGACCATGACCGTGACGGCCACCATCGCCGGCGCGATCTCGGCCCTGGCCAATTTCGGCCTGTTCTTCGGCGGCGGGCGCGACGACGACGAGCGTCCGGGCGGGCTGATCGGGACCATCGCCCTGGCCATACTGGCGCCGATCGCCGCCATGCTGGTGCAGATGGCCATCAGCCGCTCGCGGGAATACGAGGCCGACCGGGTGGGCGCGCAGATCGCCGGCGACGGCCGGGCCCTGGCCCGGGCGCTGGAGAAGATCGAGGCCTACGCCCGCGGCGGCGCGGTCAATGTCGAGGCCGAGCGCAATCCGGCCACGGCGCACCTGTTCATCATCAACCCGTTGTCGGGCAAGGGTGGCGACAGCCTGTTCTCGACCCACCCGGCCACCCACAACCGGGTCGAGGCCCTGCTGCGGCTGGGCGTGAGCCAGGCCACGCGCGGCCGGATCGGCACGGCCGTGCCGGCCGGCGACGGGCGCCGGATCGGTCCCTGGAGCTGAAATCCGCGACAATCTGTCGCCCTGGCCCCGGTTTGCCCGGGGCCGGGTTTTCTTCAGCCTTAACTATGCGACAAGGGCCCAGGCGCTATCGGTTTGAAACGCTTGGGGGAAAGCCATGACCATGACGCGCGAAGTCCAGACGACCGCCGGTATCGCCGGCCTGCTGGAAGCCTTGTCGGCCGAGTTGTCGATCGCCGCGGTCTCCTGCGGCCACCTGGACAGCGCCCTGGGGCAACTGCTCGAAGCCGTTCCGCTGGAGAGCCGGCTGAAGGTAATGCAGGAACTGCACATGGTCGACATGCTGGCCCAGCACATCACCGCCATCACCGACTTCACCGCCGGCCTCGCCAGCTCGATCGCCGCCGAAGGCCAGCCCGACGTCGACGGCGCCCTGTCGCGCATCACCCTGGGCGACGTGGCCGCCCGTCTGCGCGAGACGCTGGACGCCAAGGCGGCCTGACACGCGGTCATCCCCGCCTGAAGCGGGGGTGACGAGCTTGGGACGGGCCTAAGGCCAATCGACATTCAAATATTATAACTCCGTCATTCCCGCCCTTGTGGCGGGAACCCCTCTGTCGGCCGCAGGTGCAGTAGGGGCGAACCGCTGGCGGTTCGCCTGGGTTTCACGTGGCCGCTGAACCAGGGGTTCCCGCCACAAGGGCGGGAATGACGAAAGGTTTGGTGGTCTTCGGCTGAATGTCGATCCGTCCTAAGGCGCCGCCACCGGCCGCAGGGGATTGTACTCCCACGTCCAAGGCATGCCCACGTCGCCCAGCGCCGCCTTCAGCAGCGGCGGGAAGATCCGCGCGCCGACACCGCTGTTGGTCAGCATCACGAGGCATCGCTCGCCGCGCTCGACGCAGATCAACTGGTTGTCGGTGATGTCGTTATGGCCGCCCTTGAAGAAGGCGTGGCCCTGGGGGCCGTCGAACACCACCACGCCGATCCCCGCCGCCAGGCCGATCCTGGCGTTGTCCGGGTTTCCACCCGTCAGGGTCGGCGGGAACTGGTGGGCGTTGACGATCGGGAAGCTGGACTTGGTCCGCTCGGCGGCGGCCTTGGCCGAGAGGCCTCGGCCCGAGACCATGGCCGCGGCCAGCTTCGACAGGTCGGAGATCGTGGTGTCCAGGGAGCCGGCGGCCTTCACGCTGCTGCGCTCGTCGTGCTCCTCGAACTTGCCGTCTTCATGATAGCCGTCGGCCAGGTTGGGGCGAAAGTCGGGCCGCCAGCTCATGGCGCTGCGGGTTATGCCCAGGGGTTGGAAGATCCGCCGGTTCATCTCATCGCCGACCTTCAGGCCCAGGCCCTGCTCGATGACGAACTGCATCAGGTTGATGCCCTCGCCCGAATAGATGTAGCGCGTGCCTGGCTCGGCCTTGATGTCCAGCTTCTCGTCGGGGTTCAGCCAGCGGAAATTGGGAAAGCCCGCCGTGTGGGTCATCAGCATGCGCGGGGTGATCGTCTCCCAGCGCGGGTCGCCGGCCAGGTCCTTGTAGGCGTCGTAATCGGGCAGGGGCCTTGGCAGATAGGCCTTGATCGGCGTGTCGAGGTCCAGCTTGCCGTCGTCGACCAGCATCAGCACGTACTGGCCGAACGCCGCCTTGGTGATCGAGGCGCCGTACATGATGGTGTCGGGCGTCAGGGGCAGCTTCTTCTCGACGTTGCGCCAGCCCTGGGCCGAGACGTGGACCACCTTGCCGTGCTCGATCACCGCATAGGCCAGGCCGGGAATCTTGCCGACCGCCATCAGCCGGGCCGCCTCGGCGTCCAGCGCCTTGTAGTCGGCGGGCTGGGCGAAGGCGGGGGAGGTCAGGGCGGTCGCCATCAACGCGGCGCCGGCGATCGAAGCGAATTTACGGGGCACGGGGGTCTCATCGGTTGCGCGCGGCTGGGCCGTGGGCAAACTAGGGCCCAGTTTCCCGTTCTTGCCAAGGTTGTACATGGCCCTCGATCGACGCCGACTGCTGGCCGCCGGGCTGTTGCTGGCCCTGGGCGGCTGCGCGGGGCGCGGAGGCGTGACCCTGGTCGTGCGGCCGGGGCCGGAAACCGGCGAACTCGAGACGCTGAAGGGTGCTCAAGCGGGCGCCACGGGGCTGGCCCTGAAGGTCTTGTCGCATGGCTGCACGACGAAGGCCGATTTCACGTTCTATGCGGGGCGAGACGGTCATGCCCGAACGATCGCCTTCGCCCGCAGGCGACTGGATGTCTGCAAGGCCGCGCCGAACGTGGTGGAGGTCAGCTTCAGCTACGACGAACTGGGTTTGGCCGGGGCGCGCGCCGTCCGGCTTCTGAACCCGGTGAACTGAATGCTTTTCCGCCCATCCAGGCGTTCGCAGGGATGAGTGGATCTGAACGGATGAAAGGTCCTAGCCCTTCGGCGTGAACCGCTCGACCATCCAGGGCGGCACGCGCGCAGGGCGCTTGGCGGCGACGTCGATCAGCACCCAGTCGGTGCGGCACTGGGCGCACATCTCGCCGTCGGGGCCGTCGATGCGGATGTAGCGCTCGAAGCGCGGACCTTTCAGCTCGCCCACCCAGGTGTAGCCGGTGGCGATCTCGCTGGGCAGCAGCTCGCGGCGGTAGTCGATCTCGTGGCGGCGGGCGACCCAGCTCCACGGGGCCCGTTCCTCGGGCGTGGCCCAGGCGTCCCAATGGGCGATGGCCAGGTCCTGGGCCCAGGCCAGATAGACCACGTTGTTGACGTGGCCGTTGGCGTCGATGTCCGACGCTGTCGGTTCGAACGGCATGTGGAAGGCGTCGCCGGCCGGATGGAAAATCTTCATCGCGCGGCTCCAAGACGCCAACCGTCCGCGTCGGAAACCAGGATGGCGTTCGAGCGATCCACGCAGGTGTTCAGCGCCCCGCCAGAGAGGATATGCGGCTTCGCCACCGGGCGAACCCGAGCGCCGTCTTTGGTCACGAAGACAAAGGCGCTGCTGGCTTCATCGAGAAGGGAGGCCGAGCCGTCGTCGAAGAATTCGCCGAGTTCGCTTTCGCCGGTCGCGGGTTTCGTCGGCAGACCGGCGTCCTTGAGCCTTTCGAGGGGTGAGCCCTCGCCAACGCCGCAGACCTTGGTCCAAGCGCCAGGCTCAAGAGCTCGCAAATCGATCGCGACGCCGCGATCCATCGCGCGCCGCAGCGCCTGGTCGAAAGGTTTGTCCGAGGCGTTGATCCTGTAACCGGTTGGGAACGTGACCCAGACCACAAAAACGACCAAACCGACCGCGCCAAGCCCCACGATCAGCGAGCGTCGGCTCAAGCCTCGATCAGGCCCTGCTCGGCCAGCAGGGTCTTCAACTCGCCCGACTGGAACATCTCGCGGACGATGTCGCTGCCGCCGATGAACTCGCCCTTGACGTAGAGCTGGGGAATGGTCGGCCAGTCGGTGAAGGTCTTGACGCCCTGGCGCAGGTCGTCGTCCTGCAGCACGTCGACGCCGACGAACGACACGCCCAGGTGGTCGAGGATCTGGACGGTGATCGACGAGAAGCCGCAGCGCGGCTGGTCCGGCACGCCCTTCATGAACAGGACCACGGGGTTTTCGGCCACGGTCTTGGCGATGAAGTCGAGGGCGGGGGAGGAAGCGGCTTCGGTGGTGGTGGCGGTCATGGAACAAGATCCTTGGGCGTAGGCTCTCAGCTAGGCGCCGCGCCCCTCCGGGTCAAGTCTTGGCGCGGCCGAAGGCCTCAGGCGCGACGCTTTGCCTTGGCGGCTTCCTGGGCCGAGAACCGGGCCATCTCGATCTGGGCGGCGCAGCCGGTGGGCAGGTCGCGCTCGACGATCGCGGCCAGGGCCTCGAGCTCGGCGGGCGAACCGGCCGTGACCTGGACGGAGGCCAGGGACGGCTCGGTCAGAGCGTAGGCCAGGCAGATCTGCTGGGCGTTCCAGCCGGGCGTGTTGCGCAGGAAGTCGTAGCCGCCGACGTCCGCCAGCGGGTCGGTGCGGCGCCGCCACAGCGAGGGCTTGGGCAGGAAGGCGTGCTTCTGCGCCTCGCGCAGCACGTCCGGCCAGTAGTCCAGGCCGATCACCGCCATCTCGCGGCTGACGGCGGATCGCACGCGGTTGCGCTCCACCCAGCCCGAGGCCGAGTTGAACGGCGTGGCCATGGCCTCGAACTGGCCCGAGGCGACATAGGCGTCGAACTTGTCGCCGGCGCCCGCCACGCCCAGCAGGCGGATCAGCCGCGCGTCGCGCAGGGCCTTCAGCTGTTCCAGGGTTTCGGCGGAAAAGGCGTTGGCGTCCGGGTCGTCCAGGGTGGCCAGGTCCAGGTGGCCCAGGCCCGTGCGGTCCAGGGCCTGGTCGATCATGTCGTGGACCGCCTGGGCCTTCAGGGCCCGGTCCAGCGAGCCCCGCAGCCGCCAGCCGATGAACAGCAGGCGTCGCTCGACCGTGGAGAAGGCCTCGGCCGCGCCCTCGATCAGGGCCGGCGAGACGCCGTCGATCTCGAAGCTGTTGATCCCGCTTTCCAAGGCCGCGAAGATCAGCTTGCGCCAGTCGGACCCGCGCAGGCGCGGCTGGTCCTCCAGCCTCAGCGTGATCGCCGAGACCGCCACGCCCGCGCTGCCGAAGGGGCGATAGCGCATGGCCGCTACTCCGTCGGGGCGGCGGTTTCGAGGGCCAGGGCGTGCAGCGCCCCGCCCAGCACGTCGGCCAGGGCCCGGTTGACCATCTGGTGCTGCTTGACCCGGTTCAGGCCGCGGAAGGCGGGAGAGACGATCCGCGCCTTGTAGTGGTCGCCGTCGCCGGCCAGGTCGGTCAGCACGATCTCGGCGTCCGGAAAGGCGTCGTGCAGGCGGGCTTCGAGGTCGGGGAAGGACATGGGCACGGCGGTGGTCTCCGAATCTCTCAACCTCGGTATGCGGCGTAAACCTTAAGAACGGGCATACGTGAAAATGCCCGTTCGGGCTGAAATGTTGCTTTTACGCCGACTATGCGCTGGCTGCGCGATTGCCGACCAGGGAATCCGGTCGCATTGAAGGGGACATGAGCTTCCTAGCCTTCCGCCACGTCGTCGCCGTCTCGGCCGTTTTCATCGCCCTGACTGGGCCCGCCCACGCCGCGCCCAAGCCCGGCGCCCGTGCGCTGGACGACGTCCGCATCCTGTCGGCCGACGACATGGAGGGGCGGGGTGTCGGCACGCCGGGCGGGGCCAAGGCGCGGGCCTATATCGTCAAGCGCTTCGGCCAGATCGGTCTGCGGCCGCAAGGCGCGACCTTCGAGCGGCCGTTCACCTTCAAGCCCCGGTTCGGCAGGGAGGTCACCGGCGTCAACCTGGTGGCGCGGATCGAGGGCACGTCCAGCTCCGACAAGGTGCTGGTGGTCTCGGCCCACTACGACCACCTGGGGGTGCGCAGGGGGCAGGTCTATAACGGGGCCGACGACAACGCCTCGGGGATCGCCGGCCTGCTGGCCGTGGCCGAGGCGTTCAAGGCCAGGCCGCCGCGCCACACCGTGCTGATCGTCGCCTTGGACGCCGAGGAGAGCGGGCTGAAGGGCGCCAAGGCCTTCGTCGCCGATCCGCCCGTGTCGCTGGCCAGAATCGGGCTGAACGTCAATTTCGACATGCTCAGCAAGAACGCCAAGGGCCAGCTCTATGTCAGCGGCGCCGGCCCGCAGCCCTATCTGAAGCCGGTGCTGCAGGCCGTGGCCAGGACCGCTCCGGTCAAGCTGCTGCTGGGCCACGACACCGACGCCCAGGGCAAGGAGAACAACTGGACGGCGCAGTCCGATCAGGGGGCCTTCGCCGAGAAGGGCGTGCCCTGGGTCTATTTCGGGGTCGAGGACCATCCCGAATACCACCAGCCCACCGACGACTTCGCCACGGTGCCGCAGGACTTCTTCAAGCGCGCGGTGGCCACCGTGGTCACGGCGACGCGGGCGCTGGACGACGACCTGGACGGGATCGGCAGGGCGGCGGGGCGGTAGACCATTTTTTGAATCCGCTCATCCCGGCGAATGCCGGGATGAGCGGATCAGTGGAAAACCCGGATCACCCCGCGCTTTCGTCCACCGCTTCGGCCTCGTCGTCCTCCTCCAGCCCGAAGACATCGTCGATGACCTCGACGATCTCCTCCAGGTCGTCCAGCGTGACCCGCAGCTTGAGGGTCTGCTCGTCGTCGCCGGTGACGGTGAGGAAGATCCCGTCGGCGGTTTCTTCGAGAATGAACTCGTCCAGGTTCGGAATGACGGCCATGTCGGTCTCCTTGGCTGCCGGGCAAGCGGCCGGGCGCGACGTTCGTTCCCGGGCGGCCACGAAAGATAGATAGGGTCGCGATGCGCCAGTGTCGTGACGGCCGGGAAGGTCCGGGCCGGAACCACGAAAGGCCCCGGCCCGCTCGCCGATCAGGCCGGTTCGCTTACCTTGTAGCGGTCGGCCGGGCGGTTGCGCGACAGGTTCGGCAGCAGCTTGGCCCGGGCCGCGTCATAGGCGGCGAAGTCGGCCGGGTCGGGCAGGGACGGGATGGTGATCAGTTCGCCCTGGAAGAAGCCGGCCAGGGCCGCGTCCACCAGGTCGTCGACCTCCATCAACCCGTTGGGATCCAGCGCCTCGGCGCCGCCGCTGCCCGAGCGGTCCCAGATCTCGGTGCGCGTCGCGCCCGGCAGCACCGCCTGGAGACGGACCTTGGGGCTCAGCTGCTGGCGCAGGGTCTGGGTGAAGTAGGTCACATAGGCCTTGGTCGCGCCGTAGACGGCCATCTGCAGCTCGGGGGCCAGGCCGACCACCGACGAGATGTTGACGATCGCGCCGCGGTCGCGGGCCGCGAAGGTCTTGGCGGCGGCGTGGGCCAGGCGGGTGACCGAGACGACGTTCAGCTGGATCATGCTCTCGATCCGCTCCAGGTCCTGGTCGACGAAGGCCCCGGCCAGGGCGACGCCGGCGTTGTTGATCAGGATGTCGATCGTGGCGTCCCCGGCCAGCCGGGCCTCGACCCTGGCCAGGTCGGCCTTGTCGGTCAGGTCGGCGGTGATGATGTCGATCTTGACGCCCGTGGCGGCGGTCAGCTTGGCGGCCAGCGCCTCCAGCCGCGCCGTGTCGCGGGCCACCAGCACCAGGTCATGGCCAAGGCGGGCCAGGCGGTCGGCATAGGTCGCGCCGATGCCGGTGGAGGCGCCGGTGATCAGGGCCGCGCCGCGAAGGTCTTGCTTGCTCATCGTCTTCATCCCGTAGGGGGTTGGCCAAGGCCCCATGGCCCGGTCGTGGAGCTGAAGTGGTTAGTCACTTTCAAAATGCAAGTGACTAACTTTCGATTTGCTAGCGATCACCTATATTGAACCCATGACCCGACGCGCCTTCGATCCTGGACAATGCCCCGTGGGCCGCACGCTGGAGCGGGTGGGCGACACCTGGAGCCTGATGATCCTGCGCGACGCCTCCCAGGGCCTGACCCGGTTCGACCAGTTCGAAAAGAGCCTGGGCGTGGCGCCCAACGTCCTGACCCAGCGGCTGGCGGCCCTGGTCGCGGCGGGGTTCCTGGAGCGCCGCCCCTACCAGGAGCGCCCTGTGCGTCACGAATATGTGCTGACCGACCTGGCGCGGGATTTCGCGCCGGTGATGACGGCGCTGATGGCGTTCGGCAATCGCCACTTCGCGGTCGAGGGCATAGCCAGCCAGATGGTCGACGCGACGACCGGCCTGCCGGCCGAGCCGGTGCTGGTGGACCGCCGCAGCGGCAAGGCGATGGACAGCCCGGACTTCGTCTACGCCGCCGGTTCCGCCGCCGGCCCCGTGGTGCTGGAGCGCGTGGCCCAGGTCGCGCGGGGGCGAGGAGCGCGGGTCTAGCTGAGCCATTTCCGATTGCGGTGGCGAGGTTGCAGCCTGCGGGTGTAGGGTTCCGGCTCGGCTAAGAGGCGAAGACCCGCCCTGGGAGGGAGCGATGATCTTGACCCTGCTGTGGAGATGGCTGCGCGACCTGTGGCGCGACGCCCATCCGGCGTCCGCCCTGGACAGCGATACGGCGCTCGAAAGCGACGGGTCCCGGCCCGCGCAGTGACCGGGACCCGCCCTTGGATCAGCCCCAGGTTCCGGCCGAGGCCGCGGCGGGGGCGGGAACGTCGTCGCCGTCGGTGGTGACCGACAGGGCGCGCCAGGCGTCCAGCTCGGCCTGGAGCGCGGCGATCTTGCCGCCGATCATCGCCACCGCGTCCGAGCCGGCGGCGAAGCGCAGCGGCGGGTCGGTCCGGTCGGCCAGGTCGACCAGCACCCGGCCCAGCTTGGCCGGATCGCCCGCCTGGGTATGGTTGCGCGCGTCCCAGAAGGCCTTCATCTGGGCCGAGATCGCGGCATAGTCCTCGATCTGGCGCGAGCCGTAGCGGACCGAGCGTTCGTCCAGGAAGTCGGTGCGGAAGAAGCCGGGCTCGACGATGGTCACGTGGATCCCGAACGCGGCCACCTCCCTGGCGATCGATTCCGAGAACCCCTCGACCGCGAACTTGGTGGCGCAGTAGAGCGAGCCGCCTTCGCCGCCCAGCAGGCCGCCCACCGACGAGATGTTGAAGATCCGGCCGGACCGTTGGCGGCGCAGGACCGGCAGGACGGCGCGGGTGACGTTGTAGAGGCCGAAGACGTTGGTGTCGTACTGGGCCCGGGCCTCGGCGTCGGTGGTCTCCTCGAACAGGCCCAGATTGCCGTAGCCGGCATTGTTGACCAGCACGTCGATGCGGCCGAAGCGGGCCAGGGTCGCCTCGACGGCGGCTTCGGCGTCGGCCTCGCGGGTGACGTCCAGGGACAGCGACAGCAGGTGGTCGCTGTCCGGTCCGAAGGTCGCTTGCAGCGCCTCGCGGCGGCGTCCGGTGACGACGACGCGGTCGCCGGCGGCCAGGGCGGCCTTGGCAATCTCGGCGCCGAGGCCGCGGGCCGCGCCGGTGACGAACCAGATCTTGCTCATGGAAAATCTCCTTGTTGGTGGCGCTATTGAAGGCCTCCAGCGTCCATCAGCGTTAGGGCGTTGCTCGCAGGCTCTTGCACGATCCGATCAGTCTGGCCTCCAACGCTTGATGCGCGCCGTCGCCCGGGCGCATGTGTCGAGCATGGAACCGTTGTTCGAAATCCGCGCGGTGCTCGACCGCCACGCCCGCGAGGGAACCTGGGAAACCCAGGTCCCCGGCCTGACGCTGTACCGGGCCAGCGCGCCGACCGAACCCATGCCGGTCGTCTACCAACCCCTGCTGTGCCTGATCGCGGCCGGGGCCAAGCATGCGGTCCTGGGCGATCGGCTGTTCCGCTACGACGCGGGCAAGTTCCTGACCGTGTCGGTCGACCTGCCGGTCTGCGGCCAGGTCGTCGAGGGACCCTATGCGGCGCTGAGCCTCGCCCTGGATCCGGTCAAGATCGCCCACCTGATTCTCGAGGCGCCTATACCGGCGTCTCCGGCGGCTTCGGCGGGCGGCCTGCAGGTCAACGAGGCGGGACCTGACCTGGTGGACGCGGTTCTGCGGCTGGTGCGCCTGCTGGACCGGCCCGCCGACATTCCGGTGCTGGCGCCGATGCTGGAGCGGGAGGTGCTGTGGCGGCTGCTGCAGGGGCCCACCGGCCCCACGGTCCGGCAGATCGGCCTGGCCGAAAGTCGCCTCTCGCAGATCAACCGGGCCATCCAGTGGCTGCAGGCGAACTTCGCCGCGCCCATGCAGGTGGAGGCGCTGGCCCGGCTGGCGGGAATGAGCCCGGCCTCGTTCCATCGCCACTTCAAGGCGGTCACCGCCATGAGCCCGTTGCAGTACCAGAAGCAGTTGCGTCTGCAGGCGGCCCGGACCCTGCTGCTGAGCCAGCCGGGCGACGTGGCCGGGGCGGGATTCACCGTCGGCTACGACAGCGCCAGCCAGTTCAGCCGCGAATACGCCCGCCTGTTCGGCGCGCCGCCAGGGCGCGACGCCGCCCGGCTGCGGGCGTCTCCCCAGGCCGCGTTCGCCGTGGCCTGAGATATATGCCCGCTCATCCCGGCTTTCGCGGGGATGAGCGGATCTTGAAGAATCCTAGTCGATGCAGATCGCGCCGGTCGACTTGCCGCCGACGATCTTGGCGTAGCAACCGAACTGGACGTTGGTCTTCTGGCACTGGCCGGTCGTGGCGCCCTGGGCTTCCAGGTTGCCCTCGGCGATGCAGGCGCCCTGGCAGTCGGCCTTGTCCGAGCAGATCTTGCCGGCGTCGGCATAGGGCACGACGCAGGTTTGGCGCTGCAGGCGGCCGACCGGCCGCATCGTCCCGCCGCGCGCGGCGCACGAGGCGTCGGCGCTCTGGGCGGCGGGGGCCGGGGCCTGGGCGGCCGGCGCGCAGGCGGCCAGCAGCGACAGGGCGAGGCTGGCGGTCGCCAGCAGGGAAGTCATACGCATACTGAGGGTCCTTTAGCCGGCCGCGCCCATGAAGCCCGGCAGCCAGGCCTCGTGGGCCGTGCGCAGGGTTTCCAGCGGGATGCTGAACAGGTCGGTTGAGGCGAAGGCGTCGCCGCCGGCCACGCCGGCCACGATGGCGTGGACGCCGGCCTCCTTGGCCGCCGCCAGCACCGCGTCCGGATCGGGGGTGGCGACCAGGTAACGGGCCTGGTCCTCGCCGAACAGGTAGGGATGGGCGTGGGCGTGGCTGGTGGCGTTCAGGGTGACGCCGACCTTGCTGGCCAGGGCGATGTCGGCCGCGGCGATCAGCAGCCCGCCGTCCGACAGGTCGTGCAGGCCGGCGACCAGGCCCGTGCGGATCAGGCCGCGCACGAAATCGCCGTTCTTGCGCTCGACGGCCAGGTCGACCGGCGGCGGAGCGCCGTCCTCGCGGCCCAGGATCTCGCGCAGATAGATCGAGGCGCCCAACTCGCCATGGGTCTCGCCGACCAGCACCAGGGTGTCGCCCTCGGCCACGTTGCCGAAACCCATGCGCAGGTCGTAGTCGTCGATCAGGCCCACGGCCCCGACGGTGGGAGTCGGCGGAATGGCGACGCCGTTGGTCTCGTTGTAGAGGCTGACATTGCCCGACACGACCGGGAAGTCCAGGGCCCGGCAGGCCTCGGCCATGCCGTCGGTGGCGCGGACGATCTGGCCCATGGTCTCGGGCTTTTCGGGGCTGCCGAAGTTCAGGTTGTCGGTGATGGCGATCGGCGTCGAGCCGGCGGCCGTAAGGTTGCGCCAGGCTTCGGCCACGGCCTGCTTGCCGCCCTCGTAGGGGTCGTTCTGCACGTAGCGCGGGGTGACGTCGCTGGTCACGGCGATGGCCTTGCCCTTGCCGTGGATGCGCACGATGCCGGCGTCGCAGCCAGTGGCGCTGTCTTCCAGGGTGTCGGCCATCACGTGGCGGTCGTACTGCTCCCACAGCCAACGCTTGGAGGCCATGTCGGGGCTGCCGACCACCTTCAGCACGGCGGCGTTCCAGTCGGCCGGGGCGGGGATCTTGCCCGGGTCGAGGTGCGGATGCAGCGTTGGCTGGACCCAGGGACGGTCATACAGCGGCGCGTCGTCGAACAGCGGAGCCAGAGGCACGTCGCAGACCACCTGGCCGTGGTGCTTGAGCACCAGGTGGCCGGTGTCGGTGGTGTGGCCGATGACGGCGGCGTCCAGGCCCCATTTCTCGAAGATGGCGTGGCCGTCCTGCTCGCGGCCGGGCTTCAGCACCGCCAGCATGCGCTCCTGGCTTTCCGAGAGCATCATCTCGTAGGCGCTCATGCCCTCTTCGCGCTGGGGCACCATGTCCATGTTCAGCTCGATGCCGACACCGCCCTTGCCGGCCATCTCGACCGACGAGGAGGTCAGGCCCGCGGCGCCCATGTCCTGGATGGCGGCGACGGCGCCGGTGGCCATCAGCTCCAGCGTGGCCTCGATCAGCAGCTTCTCGGCGAAGGGGTCGCCGACCTGGACCGTGGGGCGCTTCTCCTCGGAGTCCTCGGAGAACTCGGCCGACGACATGGTCGCGCCGTGGATGCCGTCGCGGCCGGTCTTGGAGCCGAAATAGACCACGGCCAGGCCCGCGCCGGGGGCGGCCGAGTAGAAGATCTTGTCGGCGTCGGCCAGGCCCACGCACATGGCGTTGACCAGGATGTTGCCGTTGTAGCCCTTGTGGAAATTGGTCTCGCCGGCGACCGTGGGCACGCCCACGCAGTTGCCGTAGCCGGCGATGCCAGCCACCACGCCGTCGACCAGGCGCTTGGTCTTGGGATGGTCGGGCTCGCCGAAGCGCAGGGCGTTCAGCAGGGCGATCGGCCGCGCGCCCATGGTGAAGACGTCGCGCATGATGCCGCCCACGCCGGTCGCCGCGCCCTGGTAGGGCTCGATGTAGGAGGGGTGGTTGTGGCTCTCCATCTTGAAGATGATGGCGTCGCCGTCGTCGATGTCGATCACGCCGGCGTTCTCGCCGGGGCCGCAGATCACCCGCGGTCCGGTGATCGGGAATTTCTTCAGCTGGTTCTTCGACGACTTGTACGAGCAGTGCTCGGACCACATCACCGAGAACACGCCCAGCTCGACCAGGTTGGGCTCGCGCCCCAGGCGGTCGAGGACGACGGCGTACTCCTCCGGCTTGAGGCCAAATTCGGCGGCCGTGTCGGCCATGGACTTCGCGGGGGAGGACGGCGTGCTCATGGGCGGGCCTTCTAGCGTGGCCCGGGGGATTCCGCTATATTCTAGAAACGTCAAAGGTGGTTCTAGAATGGGGATCAGCATCAAGCGGGCCGAGACCGAGGCCTTGGCCCGGCAAGTGGCGGACGCGACGGGAGAAAGCTTGACCGAAGCCATCCATCAGGCCTTGGTCGAGAAGGTCGCGCGGCTGTCCAAGCCCTATGCCTTGAGCGAGGCCGAGGAAGCGGCCAAGCAGGCCTTTTTCGCCGAACTCGACGCTCGGCCGGTGCTTGATCATCGCGACTGGCGCGAGATCGAGGCCGAGCTCTACGACGAGCACGGTCAGCCGATCGGATGATCGTCGACACCTCGGCCCTGATGGCCATTTCGCTGCGCGAACCGGAGGCGGACGCCTTCTACGCCTTGATGCTGCGAGCCAAGCGTCGTCTGATGTCGGCCGCGTCCTATGTGGAGGCGGCCGAGGTCTATATGCGGCGATGGACGGCTGAGGCCGGCATCGCCTTGCTGAACCGCGACATCGCCCGGCTGCGGATCGAGATCGTCGCGCTCACGGCTGAGCAGGCCTACGGCGCGGCTGAAGCCCGGCGGATATTTGGCAAGGGCCGGCATGACGCCGACCTGAACTATGGCGACAGCTTCGTCTACGCCCTGGCCAAATCCCTGGACGAACCGCTGCTGTTCAAGGGAAATGACTTCATCCACACCGACGTCAAGCGAGCCGCCCCATGATCTCCCGCCGCCATCTGCTGGCGCTCGCCGCCGCCCTGCCGCTGACCGCCGCCGGGGCCGCGCCCGTCCGGGTGCGGATGGTCACCGAGCTGGGGCCGATCGTCATCGAGCTCTATCCGGACAAGGCGCCGATCACCGTGGCCAACTTCCTGGCCTATGCGGACCAGCATCTGCTGGACGGTGGCAGCTTCTACCGGACCGTCTCGCCGAAGAACGACAACAACCCCGCCACCATCAGCGTCATCCAGGGCGGGCTGAACCGCGACGACAGTCCGCTGCCGGCCATCGCCCACGAGACCACCCAGATCACTGGGATTCGGCACACCAGCGGCGTGATCTCGATGGCCCGGGACAAGCCTGGCACGGCGGGGTCGGAGTTCTTCATCTGCATCGGCGATAACCCCGCCCTGGACTTCGGCGGGGCCCGCAACAAGGACGGCCAGGGCTTCGCGGCGTTCGGCAAGGTGGTCCAGGGCATGGACGTGGTCCGCAAGATCCATGACGCCCCAACCGCGGCCAAGGCCGATGATCCCTACATGAAGGGGCAGATCATCGAAAATCCGGTGAAGATTCAAAAGCTAAGCCGGAACTAAGGCAGCTTGGCTCTAGGAACGATGCGACTCCCGAGCCGTTTCCTTGTTCGTGCGCGATCGGCGCGCTGTGCAAGGAGAAATCTCATGGGCGACAACAAGACCCGAGGCCCGGAACAGCAGCAGAACGACCCGCAGCGACAGTCCCCGGGCCAGCAGCATCAGCAAGGCGACCGCGACCGCCAGAACGAGCAGGGCCGCAATCCCGGCGGCCAGGCCAAGCCGGAGGACCCGCAGCGCCGCGAACGCTGACAAACTACGCTCCGTGAATGTGAAGGAGGGGCCGGCGGTTTTCCGCCGGCCCCTTTTTGTTGGGGCCTACCGCCCCACCACGGGCAGCTCGATGAAGCTGGCCGTGTCGCCCGCGTGATAGACCCGCTGCGTGGCCTTCACATAGTCCGCCGGCTTGGCGAAGAAGATGTTGGGCGTGAAGGTCTGCGGGTTGCGGTCGTAGAGCGGGAACCAGCTGGACTGCACCTGCACCATGATCCGGTGGCCCGGCTGGAAGGTGTAGTTCGCGGTCGGCAGGATGAACTGGTACTTCAGGGGCGTGTTGGGCTTGAGCGGCTTGGGATCGCTGAAGCTCTCGCGATAGCGGCCGCGGAAGATGTCCATGCCCACGGCCAGTTGGTAGCCGCCCAGCTCGGGCTGGCTGGGGACCTCGTCGGGGAAGACGTCGATCAGCTTGACCACCCAGTCGCTGTCGCTGCCGCTGGTCGAGGCGGTCAGGTTGACCTTCGGCACGCCGGCGATCTTCAGCGGGGCGGTCAGGGGCTCGGAGACGTAGCTCAGCACGTCGGTGCGGTCGGCCACGGCGCGCTGGTCGGTCAGCAGCCAGGGCGTCCAGCGGTCGCGGTCGCCGAACTTCATCGGGCGGGGGATGTAGGGCACGGGCTTGGCCGGGTCGGAGACGTATTCGTCATAGGCCGCCGCGCCCTTGGCCGGGGCCGGGGCGCTGAACGACAGCCCGCCCGCGCCGGTCAGGTAGAGGTTCTTGGCCCCGCCCTGCGGCCAGCTCTTGTAGCGGTCCCAGCGGTTCTGGCCGGGATCGTAGATCAGCACCGGCGGGGTGTCGGCCTTGGGCGCGCCGTCCTTCAGGTACTGGTTGAAGAACGGCAGCAGCACGTCGCGACGGAACTGAAGGGCGGTGTCGCCGTCCCACTTGAACACGCCCAGGCTGGCGCCGTCGTAATTGACCTGACTGTGCCGCCAGGGGCCCAGCACCAGATAGCTCTTGTCGTTGTCGGCGTCCTTGGGCTCGGTCGCGGCGTAGGCGTGCACCGCGCCCCACATGTCCTCCTGGTCCCACAGGCCCTGGATCCACATGGTCGGCACCTTCAGCGGCTGCTCGGCCATGGTCTTGTCCAGCGCCTGCTGGCTCCAGAACGGCGTGTAGGCGGCGTTCTCGGTCAGCTTCTTCCACCAGGGCAGGACATCCAGCCCGTTGGCCTTGGCGTAGTCGCCGGCCGAGCCGGCGCGGCGGAAGTTCTCGTAGTCGTCGGGGCTCTGGCGCGCGACGCTGTCGCCCGCCCCGCGCTTGGTGGTCTGGCCGGTGAAATAGTCGAAGTTCACCTGCCGGAAGGCCCCGAAGTGGAACCAGTCGTCGCCCATCCAGCCGTCGACCATCGGGCTCATCGGCGCGGCCACCTTCAGGGCCGGGTGCGGATTGACAAGGGCCATCACCACGGTGAAGCCCTCGTAGGACGACCCCAGCATGCCGACCTTGCCGTTGCTCTCGGGCACGTTCTTGGTCAGCCATTCGATGGTGTCGTAAGCGTCGGTGGCGTGGTCGACCTCGCTGTTGTTCAGCGGCCCCTTCAGCGGGCGGGTCATCACATAGTCGCCTTCCGAGCCGTACTTGCCGCGGATGTCCTGGATCACGCGGATATAGCCGTCCCTGACAAACACCTCGTCGCCCTGGGCCAGGGTGGCCAGCATGGAGGGGCTGTCGTTGCGGGCCGTGCGCTTGGCGGCGTTGTAGGGCGTGCGGGTCAGCAGGATCGGGGCGTTCCTGGCCCCCTTGGGCACGACGATCACGGTGTAGAGCTTGGTCCCGTCGCGCATCGGGATCATCACCACGCGCTTGTCGTAGTCGTAGCCGACCTTGGGGGCGACGTACTTGCCGTCGATGTCGGGGGTCAGGGCCGGGGTCTGGGCCTGCGCGACGCCGGAGAAGGCGGTCAGGGCGGCGGCCAGCAGGCCGGCGCGCAGGTTGGACGCGAGACTCATGGAAAGCTCCCCAAAAGGTGCGGGGAGCTTAGGAGTGGTTTGGGTGGGGCGCTATAGTGTAACACCGCCTGCGGTCTTCTTATCCGTGAAATAGGAGAAGCTCCGATCGGACACTCCGGGATGGTCGGCCCGTTCTGGCCGTGATATTTCTAGAAATGAGGAGATTTCTAGATGGCTTTCAGCATCAAGGACGCCGAGACCGACCGTATCGTGCGAGCCCTGGCCGAGCGCACGGGACTTGGCCTTACCGAGACCGTTCGGGTCGCGGCCGAAAATGAACTGAAGCGTCGGGGCGGCGACGCCACGCCCCCGGCCGCGCGGGCGGCGGAGATCATGCGCTGGCTCCAGGCTCGAGACCTAGGACCCGATACGGGTTTGGGCCGGGCCGAGATCGAGGCCGATCTCTATGACGAGGCCGGATTGCCGCGCTGATGGTCATCGACACCTCGGCGATCATCGCCATTGAGTTTGGCGAGAGCGAACGCGCCGCCTTTATCACCGCGATTCTCGCTGACGACGCTCGGCTGGTTTCGGCGGCCAGCTATGTGGAATGTGTCGCGGTGCTGTCGCGCCGCTATCCCGAGGCCGACGCCTCGGCGACCATCGACGAGACCTTCCGCCGCCTCGGAGTGGTGGTGGTGGATGTCACGTCGGAACAGGCCAGAGCCGCCGCCCAGGCCTTGGAGCGCTACGGGCGAACCCGCCATTCGGCCAGCCTGAACTACGGCGACAGTTTCGCCTATGCCCTGGCCAGGATTACGGGAGAGCCGTTGCTGTTCAAGGGCGACGATTTCAGTCGCACCGACATCGTCCGCGCGATGCTCTAGGTTCTGTGGACCGTTAGGCGTTAGGCGTTAGGCGTCGAGGCCGCGCCCTCGTCCTTCGACAGGCTCAGGATGAGGGCTACTGGTAAGGCGGTTGAGTAGAATTCCTCATCCTGAGCTTGTCGAAGGACGAGGAATTCGGCCCAAGACCGCCAACTCTCCACAGACCCTAGGCGCTGGCGAAGATGCTGCGGAACAGCAGGGCGCCGTCTTCCGAACCCAGGTCGGGGTCGAAGGAGCGGTCGGGGTGGGGCATAAGGCCTAGCACGTTGCCCTTGGCGTTCATGACGCCGGCGATGTCGCGGGCCGAGCCGTTCGGATTGTCCTGGTAGCGGAACACCACCTGGCCCTCGCCCTCGATCCGGTCCAGCGTCGCCTCGTCGGCGAAATAGTTGCCCTCGCCGTTGCCGACCGTCATCACCGCCGAGCGCTGCTCGCCGAAGCTGGCGGTGAAGCGGGTCTGGCTGTTGACCACGTCCAGGGCCACCGGCTTGCAGACATATTTGAGCTTGGCGTTGCGCAGCAGGGCGCCGGGCAGCAGGCCGACCTCGGTCAGCACCTGGAAGCCGTTGCAGATGCCGACGACGGCCACGCCGCCCTCGGCCGCCTTGACGACTTCGCGCATCACCGGGCTTTGGGCGGCCATGGCCCCGCAGCGCAGGTAGTCGCCGTAGGAGAAGCCGCCGGGCAGGACGATCAGGTCCAGGTCGTCCGGCAGGGCCGTCTCCTGGTGCCAGACCATCTCGACGCGGGCTCCGGCGGAGCGCTCGATGGCGACCTTGCAGTCACGATCGCAATTGGAACCGGGGAAGACGACGACGGCGGCTTTCATGGCGCGGGCCTGTAGCACCGTTCGCGAGGGATGTCAGCGGTATTGGAAGTGAAACGCCCCTCGTCTTGCCGTCCTCTCATTTTCACCGTCATCCCGGGCCTTGTTGTGCCCGGGACCCCTCTGTCCGCCGCAAGGGCGGGGGTGTGGCGCGCCAGCGCGCCACTGCGCTTCACCGTCGGCTGAACCAGGGGTCCCGGGCACAAGGCCCGGGATGACGGTGGCTAGGAGGTCTGAGGTGACACCCCCTCAGGCGCACTCGTCCAGCACCGGCTCCACGCTCGCCTCGTCCGGGGCGGGGAAGGGGACCTTGAACGTGAAGGCTTCCGGCGTCGGGCCGTGGGCCTCCAGCAGGGCCAGCTTTGCCTTGGCTTCCTCGATGGTCGGGCGGTGGCCGGCCGGGACCCACCACAGGACCATGTAGAGGTCCATGTGCTCGAACCACTCGCGGCGGCGGCGCATGAACTGCACGTGGCCGCTGCGATAGACATAGGCCCCCAGCGACGGGATGTCGGTCCAGACCGACATGTTGATGGCGATCAGGGCGTCGTCGAACGGCTGCAGGTCGGTGGCGTTGTTGCCCTCGCCGGTCAGGCGCCAGACGAAGCCGGGCGAGGCCTCGGCCAGGGCGTTGATCGGGTCGAGGTTGTCGGCGAAGTCCTTGATCATCGGGTGATCGATCGGCGCCCGCAGGCGGCCGATATTGACCTGGGCCAGATGGAACTTCGCGCTCATGGAAACCCTCCGATTTCACCGAACATGGGGCGGCGAAGCCGGAGTGGAAGGCGCCCCGCAAAGAAAAAGCGCCGCTCCCGGAAGAGGGCGCCTGATCTCGTGTCCGGCCTCGATCTTCAGGCGATCTCGACCCGGTAGCTTTCGATGACCGTGTTGGCCAGCAGCTTGTCGCACATGGCCTTGACCTCGGCCTCGGCCTTGGCGGCGTCGGCTTCCGTCAGGTCGAACTCGATGGTGCGGCCCACCCGCACGCCCGACACGTCGGCCCAGCCCAGGCCATGCAGGGCGGCTTCGACGGCCTTGCCCTGGACGTCGAGGACGCCGGGCTTGAGGAACACTTGAACCTTGGCTTTCATGTCTTTCCTGACCTTTTCACCCTCTCCCGGAGGGGAGAGGGAGGGGCCCGCCGCGAAGCGGCGGGAGGGTGAGGGGTGAAGGCGTTCGACGGCGCGCCGGCGGAGCGAAACGGGAGAGGGCGTAACCCTCATCCTCCCACGCCTGCGGCGCGGGCCCCTCCTTCTCCCCTCCGGGAGAAGGTGACGTCGCTAATGCACGCCGCCTTGGATGACGGTGGGCATTTCCTTCATGATGCCGAGGCGGCGGGCCACCTCGGTGTAGCTTTCGATGACATTGCCCAGGTCACGGCGGAACCGGTCCTTGTCCATCTTCTCGTTGGTGGCCGAGTCCCACAGGCGGCAGCTGTCGGGGCTGATCTCGTCGGCCAGGATCACGCGGCTGAAGTCGCCTTCGTAGACGCGGCCGAACTCGATCTTGAAGTCCACCAGGGTGATGCCGACGCCGCTGAACAGGCCCGACAGGTAGTCGTTCACTCGCAGGGCCATGGCCATCATGTCGTCGATCTCCTGGGTGGCGGCCCAGTTGAACGCGGTGATGTGCTCCTCGGAGACCATCGGGTCGCCCAGCTTGTCGTCCTTGTAGTAGAACTCGATGATCGAGCGCGGCAGCGGGGTGCCTTCGGTCAGGCCCAGGCGCGTGGCGATCGAGCCGGCGGCGATGTTGCGCACCACCACCTCGAGCGGGATGATCTCGACTTCCTTGATCAGCTGCTCGCGCAGGCTGAGCCGGCGGATGAAGTGGTTCTGCACGCCGATGCCGTTCAGGCGAGTCATGATGTACTCGCTGATGCGGTTGTTGATCACGCCCTTGCCCTCGAGGACCGCCTTTTTCTGGGCGTTGAAGGCGGTGGCGTCGTCCTTGAAGTACTGGATGAGGGTGCCCGGCTCGGGACCCTCGTACAGGATCTTGGCCTTGCCTTCGTAGATCTTCTTGCGGCGGGTGGTCATGGCTCTCGTCGAGGCCCTTCTGGTTGCGGCGCGCCCCCTGTCCGGAAACCGGTCCGGAAAATCTCCGGAGAAACGAAAAGCGCGCGCGGCGGATAGCTGCGCGCGGCGTTCGACTCAAGGCCGCTCACGAAAAATGTCGTCCCGAAACTAGCCGAACGCGGCCTGTGGCGCAAACAGCCCTAGTCGGAACCGCGGGATTGTGAGCGGATCGGTGACGCTGTGGCGTTGCTTCCGATTGCCCGGCGGCTCGCCAGAGGATATGCAGCCGGCTCAGAGACTATTGGGGCTTTCATGACCACCTTCGACGAACGCGAACAGGGTTTCGAACGCAAGTTCGCGCTGGAGCAGGAACAGGAATTCAAGGCGACCGCCCGCCGCAACCGCCTGCTGGGCGAATGGGCCGCCGAGCTGATGGGCCTGGCGACCGTCGAGGAGTACGCCCGCGCCGTCGTGAAGTCCGATTTCGAGCAGCCCGGCGACGAGGACGTGCTGCGCAAGGTCGCCGGCGACCTGAAGGGCTCGGGCGTCAATGTCAGCGAGGGTGAGGTTCGCCGGAAGATGGACGAACTGCTGGCCCTGGCCCGCGGCCAGATCGCCGCCGGCGAGTAGGCCGCGCTTCGGCGAAATAATCTAACACCGCCCGCAAGGCCCGGCCGCGACGCCCGTCGCCGCCGGGCCTTGTCGTTTGCGCGTTCCGACGACCGCGCGGCGACGTACGCGGACTGAATTCTCGTTTTGGTTGATAGAAAACGAGAAGACCCGTCAAGGTTTTCTTGGGTTCCGTCAATGATAGGATGTATCACGCTCGCATAAGGCGACCGGAAGGGTCGTCACCGCAAGGAGGATGCATCATGGCCGACGATATCGGTACGCTTCACACCCAGAAGGCAGGCGACGCGGTCGGCCTGTATTTCGTCAAGGCGGTGGTCGGCAACGTGGGGACGCCCGGCGCGCCCATCGTCAACCTGGCCCTGACCGTGCAGGCCGCCTCGGGCCATGTCAGCGGCATCGCCGAGATCAACCAGGCGATCGTCGGCGGCCAGCACCGCTTCCCGGTCACCGGCCAGATCTACCAGACCGGCTTTGGCCCCAACCACCAGCTGGTCTCGCTGAGCGGCGAATTCGTCTACAGCGTGCCGCCGCCCGCCATCGGCTCGTTCCTGGCCAAGTTCACGGCCGCGCTGTCGGTCGACCAGGCCTGGAACGGCTCGGGCGGGTTCAACTATCTGAACACCCACGTCGAGCACGTGCCGGTCAAGAAGATCGCCTGATCGCGATCGTCTGACCGCGCGGGCCCGCGTCGCCTTCCGCCCCCCTCGGCGGGCGGCGCGGGCCTCTTCGCGTCACCAGACCCGCGAGCGGGCCTCCGGCGGCAGGTAGTAGGTCTGCCCCGGCTTGACCCCGAAGGCGTCGTACCAGGCGTCGACGTTGCGGGTGGGCCCGACCACGCGGAACGACGACGGCGAATGCGGGTCCGACGCCATCTGCTGCTTGAGCGAATCGTCGCGCGATTTGTCCTGCCAGGATTGGGCGAAGGCCAGGAACAGGCGCTGGTCGCCGCTCAACCCGCCGATCACCGGCGCCGGCTTGCCGCCCAGCGAGGCGTGGTAGGCGTCCAGCGCCACCTGCAGGCCGGCCAGGTCGGCGATGTTCTCGCCCATGGTCAGCTTGCCGTTGATGTGCGCGCCGGGGACGGGCTCGTAGGCGTCGTACTGCTTGCCCAGCACCTCGGCCTGGGCGTCGAAGCGCTTGGCGTCCTCGGCGGTCCACCAGTCGCGCAGCTTTCCGGTGGCGTCGATCTTGCGGCCCTGGTCGTCGAAGCCGTGGCTGATCTCGTGGCCGATCACCGCGCCGATCGCGCCGTAGTTCACCGCCGGGTCGGCGGCCGGGTCGAAATAGGGGGCCTGCAGAATGCCGGCCGGGAAGACGATCTTGTTCTCCAGGCCGCCGTTGTAGGCGTTGACCGTCTGCGGGGTCATGCCCCACTTGCCGTGGTCGACCGGCTTGCCCAGGTCGCTCAGCGTATAGGCCCATTCGAAGCGCCGGCTGGCCGCGACATTGCCGTAGAGGTCGTTGGCGTCCAGCTTCAGGCCCGAATAGTCGCGCCACTTGTCGGGATAGCCGACCATCACCTGCATCTTGCCAAGCTTGGTCAGGGCCTCGGCCTTGGTCGCCGGGCTCATCCACGGCGCCTTCTCGATCCGGGCCGCCATGGCCGTCTTCAGGTTGGCGATCAGCGCGACCATCTGGGCCTTGGAGCTGGGCGGGAAGTACTTGGCGACATAGGTCTGGCCGACCACCTCGCCCAGGCTGCCGTCGACCAGCTGCACGCCGCGCTTCCAGCGGGGCCGCAGGGCCGACTGGCCGCTGAGGGCCTTGGTGTACTCGAAGCGGCTGTCGACGAAGCGCTTGGAGAGGTAGGGCGAGGTCTCGGCCACGATGTTGAAGGTCTGCCAGGCCTTGAGCGTCTCCAGCGGGGTCTCGTCATAGACCTTGGCGATGTCGCGCACGGCGGTCTTCTCGCCCAGCACCAGCTTGGTCAGACCCGGCATGCCGGCGGCGGACAGATAGGGCGTCCAGGGGAACGGCGCGTAGGTCGCCAGTTCGGCGGTGGTGGTCGGGTTGTAGGTCTTGTCGATGTCGCGGCGGTCGGCGACGGGCCAGCTGACCTTGGCGATCCGGGTCTCGAAGGCCACGACGTCGGCGGCGCTCGTGGCCGAGTCGGGATAGCCGGCCATCTTCAGGGCCCGCTCGACGAAGGCCGTATAGGCCGCCAACTGCGGCTTGAATCCGTCGGTCAGGTAGTAGTCGCGATCGGGCAGGCCCAGGCCGGCCTGGCCGACATAGAGGGTGTTGATCTCCGGGTTCTTGGCGTCCGGATAGATGTCCAGCGAGAAGACGCCGCTGCCGAACCCGCTCTGGGCCTGGCCCATGGCGGCGGCGAAGTCGGCCTTGGTCTTGATCGCCGCGATCCGGGCCAGGTCCGCCTTCAGCGGCTTGTCGTCGACCGCCTCGACCTTGGCCTCGTCGATGAAGCTCTTGTACAGCGCGCCGATCTGGGTGGACGGCTCGGCCGTCTCGATCAGGGTGCGCAGCTGGTCCTGCGAGCGGTTGTAGACGTCGTAGCCGACGCCGGCCGAGGCCTGGTCGTCGGGGATCTTGGTGCGCGCGGCCCAGGCGCCGTTGGCGTACTTGTCGAAATCGTCGCCGGGCTTGACCGACGTGTCGCCGGCGGTCAGGTCGACGCCCCAGTCGCCGTACATCGCCTTGGCGGGCGGATCGGCGGCGAAGGCCGGGGTGGTCGAAACGGTCGTGGACAGGGCGATCGCCGAGACGGCCGCCAACAGGAACATGCGCATAGGAAAGTCTCCCCTCAGAACGAGGATGCTGCCCTAGTTGCGCGGCGGGCGCAGATGAAAACGCTGTAATGTCCGGGGAAGACGTCCGATTTGCCTTTTCGACCCGCTTAGCTAAGATGCTTAGCTAAGCGGAGGCTCCCATGACGGTCGTCACCATCCACTACGCCAAGACCAACCTCTCGCGCCTGCTGGCCGAGGTCGAGGCCGGCGGCGAGGTCGTGATCGCCCGCGGCAAGACCCCGGTGGCTCGGCTGGTGCTGGAGCCGGTCGAGGCGCCCAAGCCCAAGCGTCAGGCGGGGATGTGGAAGGGGCGGGAGGGTTTCGGCTTCTCGGAAAGCTTCTTCGATCCGCTGCCGGACGATGAGCTGGCGCTGTGGAACGGCGAGGGCGATTGAGGCTGCTGCTGGATACGCACGCCTTGATCTGGTGGGGCCACCAGGATCCGCGTCTGGGCGCGGCGGCGATGGCCGCCATCGCCGCCGAAGGGGCGACAGTCTTCGTCAGCGCCGTCTCGGCCATGGAAATCGCCGCCAAGCACCGGATCGGCAAGCTCCCAGAGGCCGCCGTCCTGGCGGCGCGGTTCGAGAGCGAGATCGAAGCGCTGGGCTTCCGTCCCTTGTCGGTGACCCTGGCCCACGCGCGGATCGCCGGCTCGTTGTCCATCCCGCACAGAGATCCTTTCGACCGCCTGCTGATCGCCCAGGCCATCGTCGAGGATCTGCTGCTGGTCTCGAACGAGGCGGTGTTCGACGGCTATGGGGTCAGCCGGCTCTGGTAGGCAGGAAAGCCCGCAGCCCGGCCCAGAGTTCAGCCTTCTGCGTGAACGACCGCGCCGCGTGGGCCGGGCTGGAGGAGGGCAGGGCCAGGGTGGCGATCCGCTCGCCGACCAGCCGGCCGCCCAGTTTCGCCGCCGTTCCGCCGTTGAACGCCACGGCGCGCAGGTTCGGCAGGGTGTCGATCAGGGCGGCCAGGTCGTTGGCGGCCGGATCGCGGATGGCGGCGTCGAGGCTGCCGGGCCGTTCGGCCTGGGCGATCACGTCCCACAGGCCCACGCCGCTGGAGAGCAGGGCGGCCAGGCGGTCTTCATAGGCCAACGCAACCAGCGGCGTGTCGAGTACGCCCTCCATCAGCCGCCAGAAGGCGTTGCGCGGATTGCCGTAGTACTGCCCCGCGGCCAGCGAAGCCTCGCCCGGCAGGCTGCCCAGGATCAGCACGCGGACGTTCGCGTCGACGACCGCCGGGAAGCCCGCCTTGCGGGTCATGTCCGACGCTCTTGCATCATCGTTGACCATTCCCAGAGCCTGTCATCCCGGACAAGCGCGCAGCGTGCAGATCCGGGACCGACGCCTGAACTCGGCGCTTCCGGCGGTCCCGGATCCGCGGCCCTTCGGGCCTTGTCCGGGATGACAGGAAGAGCGAACGAAAACGCCTTCAGCCCTGCTCGCCGAACACCCGCTTGAAGATCACGTCGACGTTCTTGGTGTGGTAGCCGTAGTCGAACAGCTCCTCGAGCTCGGCGTCGGTCAGGGCCTTGGAGACCACCGGGTCGGCCTTCAGGAAGTCGATGAACCGGCCCTCGCCGCGCCACACCTTCATGGCGTTGCCCTGCACGGCCGCATAGGCGTCCTCGCGGCTGACGTCCTTGTGGGTCAGGGCCAGCATCACCCGCTGCGAGAACACCAGCCCGCCCAGCTTGTCCAGGTTCCTGGCCATGTTGTCGGGATAGATGTTGAAGCGCTCGATCACCCCGGCCAGACGGCGCAGGGCGAAGTCGAGGTGGATGGTGGCGTCCGGCCCGATGCCGCGCTCGACCGACGAGTGGCTGATGTCGCGCTCGTGCCAGAGGGCGACGTTCTCCATCGCCGGGGTCACGGCCGAGCGGACCAGGCGGGCCAGGCCGGTCAGGTTCTCGGTCAGGATCGGGTTGCGCTTGTGGGGCATCGCCGACGAGCCCTTCTGGCCCGGGTCGAACGGCTCCTCGGCCTCCAGCACCTCGGTGCGCTGCAGGTGGCGGATCTCGACAGCCAGTCGCTCGACCGACGAGGCGACCACGCCCAGGGCGGCGAAATAGGCCGCGTGGCGGTCGCGGGGGATCACCTGGGTCGAGACCGGCTCGACCGCCAGGCCCATCTTGTCGGCCACGTGCTGTTCGACGCGCGGATCGACATTGGCGAAGGTGCCCACCGCGCCCGAGATGGCGCAGGTGGCGATCTCGAACCTGGCCATGGCCAGGCGTTCCTTGGCGCGCTGGAACTCGGCGTAGTAGCCGGCCAGCTTCAGGCCGAAGGTGATCGGCTCGGCGTGGATGCCGTGGCTGCGGCCGACGCAAACCGTCATCTTGTGCTCGAGGGCCCGGCGCTTCAGGGCGGCCAGGATCAGGTCGACGTCCTCCAGCAGCAGGTCGGTGGCCTTGCTGAGCTGCACGGCGAAGCAGGTGTCCAGCACGTCGGAGCTGGTCATGCCCTGGTGCAGGAAGCGGGCCTCGGGGCCGACGATCTCGGACACGTGGGTCAGGAAGGCGATGACGTCGTGTTTGGTGACGCGCTCGATCTCGTCGATCCGGTCGCTGTCCCAGACCGCGTCGCGGCCCTTTTCCCAGATCGTCTGCGCCGCCAGCTTGGGGATCACCCCCAGCTCGGCCATGGCGTCGGCGGCGTGGGCCTCGATCTCGAACCAGATCTTGTACTTGGTCTGGCTGGACCAGATGGCGGCGGCTTCGGGGCGGGAATAGCGGGTGATCATGAGGCGGGCGTTTGGTCCCGTCCGCCGGGGGAGTCAAGGGAAGGGGATTATTACTTGGACGGCGCGGCGCTGTCCTTCCTACTGCGACCAGACAAAGCGCGCGCCGTCGCTGTCGTCCGGCATGGGGCCGGGACTGTCGGCCCGGATGTCCTTGGTCCGCGGATCGATGCGCAGGAAGCGGTTGGTGGCCAACGACATCAGCACCAGCTCCCCCGTCGGCGTTTCAATCCATTGGAAGTTCTGCGCGGCGCCCGATGGGCCGGCGGCCAGCGTCACCCCGCCATCGGCGCCGACCGTGACATAGCGCCCGCCCGATCGCAGGGCGACGCGGCCCAACCGGCGGTCGACGACCTCGAACCGCGTCGGGACGCCCGAGGCCAGGCCGCTCCCGGGGCCGGCCGCCAGTCCGGTCGTCGCGTGAAACGACGTCAGCCGGATCGATCGGCCATGGGGAATGGGCCGCATCAGGCCGCGGGTATGCGGCTGATGGACGTCGATACTGTCGAAGTCGGCGAAACCGCCCTCGGCGCCGGTCGCATTGTAGTTGAACAGCCCGTAGCGAACGCCCTGGAAGGTGAAGGTCTGGTAGAACAGTTCGACCTCGTCGCCGATCCGGGTGAAGGCGACGCCGTCGAACGAATAGCTGAAGCGCGCCCGTTCGGTGAGAAAGTCGCAGTCGGCCCGAAGCCAGACGCGCGTCCCGGCCATCTTCACCCGCACCGTCTTGTCGGGGCGCTGGTCATAGAGGACGACGTCGAGCCCGTCGGCGCGCCTTTCGACGCCCAGGGTGGCATAGGGCAGGTTGAGCAGCCCCAGGCCGGCCGTGTCGCCCGGCTTCAGGTTCGCGGCGTCGAGCAGGACGGTCGGCGTCGACATCGGACCGATCGCCCGCTGCGTCAGAGTGTTGCGCGCGTCGTAGAACGAGGTCGCCGGCAGGGCGTGAAGCCGCAGGAAACCCGGCCTTTCCGACAACGACCACTTGCCGTCGACCGGGACATGGTTCCACTGCCACAGGGGCTGGAGCCGCCGCCCCGAAAAATCATCGCTGCGCCGGAAGGGCGTACGCACCGGCTGCGGCGTGGCGGTCTTCGGCTTCACCCAGGTGCGCGGCGTACGCTTCAGGTTGCCGGGCAGTCCGAAATAGGGCCAGCCGTCCTTCCAGGTGATCGGAGACAGGCCGAGCAGGCGACCGACGGAATTGAAATCCATCATCGAAAAGCCCCACCATTCGCCGGCGGGCGTCTGGATGACGCCCCCCTGGTGCAGCGCCAGGCTATGTTTGGCGGCGGGGTCGGGCCCCCAGAACGTGAACGGCGGCTTGGGCGCGCCCGTGCGCCTGCTCGACGCCATGCCGAAGTCCTCGTGCTGGCTGATCGCGCGATTGACCTCATAGGGCCCCAGCACATGGTCGGCCCGCGCCGCCGGCATGCGAAAGCCGCCGGCGTAGTTGGCGCTGATGATGTAGTACTTGCCGTCGATCTTGTAGAAATGCGCGCCCTCGCCCATGCCGGCGTCGTCGGCGAACAGGACGCGTTCGGTGCCCGGAACGATGTCGGTCAGGTCGTCCGTCAGCTGGGCCAGGCGCATCCCCTGGTGACCCCAGACGACATAGGCCTTGCCGTCGTCGTCGAACAGGACCGAGAGGTCGTGAAAGCTGCGCTTCATCGGCGTGCGCGTCCACGGCCCCTTCGGATCGGTGGCCGTGAACATCTGGGTCATCTGACGGTTGACGTTCGAGAAGATGTAGAACTTGCCGTCGTGGTAGCGGAAGGACGGCGCCCAAATACCCTGACCATAGATGTTCTGGCCGTCCTCCAGCCGGTAGGCCGGGCCGAGGTCGAGCTTGTCCAGGGCGTAGGCGACGAATTCCCAGTTGACCAGGTCCTTCGAGCGCAGGATCGGCAGGCCCGGCATGGTGTGCATGGTGGTGCCGGTCAGGTAGAACCAGTCGCCGACGCGGATCAGGTCCGGATCTGAAAATTCGTCGTAGAACAAGGGATTGGTGAAGGTGCCGTCGCCGTTGTCCGGCGTCCAGGTCGCGGTCGACAGGCCCTTGGACGCACCCGCCGCCGGATCGGCCCGTTCCAGCGCGGAGGACGGCGCCGCGCATAGCATCAGCGTCAAGGCCGCGCATGACGCCAACCCGGAGGCGACAAGTCCGCGCGATTTCGACCCGTGTCGCATGACGCTTCCCCCTCTTTGCGCCTTGCTACCGCACTTGAGGCGGCGTCCACAAGACGCGCGCCTCATTTTTGTCAGACAATTAGCGCCGCGGTCGGCGCTCTCCTTGCTTTGGGGTTCCGTGGACCGTCAGGCGTTTGGCGTCGAGGCCGCGCCCTCGTCCTTCGACAGGCTCAGGATGAGGGCTACTGGTAAGGCGGTTGGGCAGAATTCCTCATCCTGAGCTTGTCGAAGGACGAGGAATTCTGCCCAA